>DUQI01000103.1 GCA_012837885.1 Fastidiosipila sp. | reverse complement strand
GCGCGCTCCTTGATCTCACGTACCTTGTCGCCCAGGGGACCGTCACGATCGATCTTCACCATCTCGTGCAGACCGTCCATACCGACCAACGCCTGGCGCGCCGTATTGACGGCATTGATGCCGTTATAGTGCCACGGGATATTGCGCCCTTCGTCCGGCGTGATCGTCGATTGCACGTCGGTCCCGCAAAGACGCGAGATCATGATGTTCATCGTGTGGGTCACGGTCGCTTCGCGCAGTTCCGACTCCATGTACTTCGTATTCATCTGTGCCCGGATACGGTAGTCGCGGAACACGTCCCTGACCGCCACGGCATAAGGCAGGTCGAGATACATCGACGGGGCCGGCGACGCCGTCGGCGGCACCGAGGAGAGCGCGATCAGTTTCGGGTCGACACCGCACTGTCGAGAAAACCAGCTATTGATCGCGTGCTGCACGATCAGCTCCGGCATCACCTTCCAGGCTTCCATCGCCGTCGCGTTCGCGTTATGCGCACCGTCGATCTGCAAAATACCGCCGTGCCCGATGATCTTTTTGCTCTCACAGGCGTCGACGATCGAACGCACCATGTTGACGTTTCGATACAGAATGTTGTACTGCGGATCCTGATGGACGCCGGACAATCCTTCTTCATAGAACATCACGGCGATATCGGGACCGGCCACACCGGAGACGTAGGAATGAAGGTTGATCGGACGCCCGACTTCTTCTTCAATCAGATCGAGAGCTCGCCTCGTCGCCCGGCACTGCTTTCTGGTCACCGGAATACCACCGATACCCTGAGTCGTTCCTTCGAGCAGGGAGTCGATATGCGACTGACCGGTCGTCCGGATCACCATGATGTGATCGGCACCGTTCCAGGCGGCCATCCGCATGCGGCGGATATCGTCTTCAAACCGTCCCGACGCGATCTCCGAGGTGATCGAGGCATCCGGCTGAGGATCGATATAGCCGAAACCGCGGCTGCCCGGTAAGGGCACCGACTGTTTCAGCGATTCACTCGTCTCTAAATACTCAAAATCACCGATCGTCCTTTTTTCACCGGCCCCTTTTCGCCACTGCCACGGGCGACGCGCCGGACGGTAGTTCTCTAGTCCGTCGAGAATCTTTCGGATGTCGAGCTTTTCATCGGCCTTGAGCGGCGCGCCGGCCTGACGCGGATCCATCTCTTTACGCATGATCGACCTCCTTAAATAACGCAACCGCCTCGTCCCAGTGCTTGCCTGAAGCGAGTGCAACACCGGCGTCCCTCACACTGACGCCGAGTGCTTCGGACAGCTTCCAGACGACATGGCCTGCCCCCTTGCCGATCAGGCCGCGGGCGACGATGCCGTCGACGATCGGTGCCGCTTCGAGACTCGAAAACCCCATGCGCAAGAGCACGGAACGCTCGATCGCCGGCGTCGTGTTCTTCTTGCCGAGTTCGAGGAGCGGATCGACGACCTTGGCTGTCAATTCCCAGAAATAGTTATAAAGCTCTTCATCCGATAGCGAAGCCAGATGTTTGCGACGCTCTTCAAATGACGTCGAATCAGGTTTATTCATTAAGCATCTCCTTTACTGTCTCGATGACTTTATCTTCAGGCCAGCCGACCTCGGCAGCCATATAGGCGACCGCTTCCGGTTCCAGCAAGCCGGCTGATCCGTCCGCTTCCTTGATCATGTTGTTCAGTGCCGAGCGGCGCAGGCGATCCATATCGTAGCGGCGTACTTCGAGCCTTTCCGGGCTGTCCGGAATGACGATCGACTGTCCCGGCACTTCGGCGGCCGGATCTCCCGTCCCGATCGAAATGCCGTGTGCCTTGGCGAACGCGAGTTGAGCCTGCGGATGTTTGCCGGCCCCCGTATACTCGGTCTCCTGTACGATCAGATACTCCGTCTCCGGCAATGTTCTGGCCAGCGCGAAAGCGGCTGCCAACGACGTGTTGCCGGCAGGACCGCGCTCGATGCCCTCGAGGGATGCCAGCAGCTCGGTCAGATAGAACACCTCACCTTGCTTGACGAGCAGATAGTCGTCCATGTAGCGAAGCGCCCTGGCCGCGTTTCGCGGCACGTCGGAACGATCCGGTTTCGTCGCAAACGGAATGCCGAATCCCGTGTGTCCCGTGGTGAACGATTTTCTATTGAAGTCGCGATCGGAAGCCATGTGCAGGCCGGTCAGATCGACCGACGCCGCGACGATCTTCGTCTTTTTCAACCCGGCATCTTTCAAGCCTCGCGCCGTGCCGGTCAGATTGCCGCCGCCGGCGTGCGTGACGACAACACTATGCGGCGTAATCCCCATCTTCTTCGTCTGTTCGGCGATCTCCCAGCCGAGCGACTCGATGCCGGCGATCGCGCCAGGCACGTAGAGCGACGCATTATAAAAGCCGGTCGATTCGAGCAGCTTCAAATCCTCATAGAAGAGCTCCGGACCGACCGTCATCGAGATGACTTCCGCCCCGAGCGCTTCGCAGTGGCGCTGTTTTTCCAGTATCTCGGGCTGACCGACGAAATCGGCATCGTAGCACTCCTGTAGGATGATGCACTTCAGACCGAGTTTTGCCGCCATCGAGGCGACGGCCGCACCGTAGTTACCGGAGGTGGCAGCGATGACGCCTTTGTATCCTTTCTGATAGGCATCGTAGACGGAGAGCGCGGCACGTCTCGCTTTGAAGCTACCGGACGGATTCTGTGCTTCATCTTTCAGAAGAATCGTGGCACCGTATCCCGGCTTGGATACGCGTCTGACCAGCTTCGAGAGTCGGTCGAGCCGCAGAAGCGGCGTATTGCCGACACCGAGTGACTGCTGAATCTCCTTGATCTCTTCTTTCGACGGCGCGACACTCATAAGTTTTTCGTAGTCGAAGCCGAATGTTTGATGTTCGAAAGCACGGTAATCGATACCGGTGCTCTCCATCATAATGTCGTTCTTTCTGGCCATCACCGCCTGATATGACATGTCCTTACTCAATGTAGCCCTCCTCAAGCCTTCGTACAAAAGACGCCTCCCGATCGAGGCGTCTTTTCGCGTTAATCTTTCAACAGTTCTCTTACTTCTTCTCTGACTTCGAGCAACACATCGACCGGTGGTCCATAGCTGTGTGTCGCAGCCGTATCCTGATCGGTCAGGATGCCGCTTAGCTCGCGGCCGCTCATCGTGACGACCTGCACCTCTTCTCCGACCCGCGCATCGGCCTTCAGATGTCCTTTGACTCTGGCCAGAAGATCGAGTTCCGCCGTGTCTTCCGGTAGTCCGGGTGCGCGCTCGGTTTTCGGCATGACCGTAAATTCGATCACGACATAGTCGCCGGCTTTCTTCATCAGCGTTTCACGCGCTTCGAGACGGGCGACGCCGCGCGCGTTCAGTTGTTCTCTAAAGTCGCCGATCACGGCTCTGGCCAACGGCAGGTCGAGCATCGTGATCAGACCGGGCTCGGCGTTCAGGACGAGCGGAATACAGTTGACGACCATCGCGATCGTGCCGACGCCGCCCGGGATCTCAGGTGAGATCTGCAGATTCACGTCGTAGTCGCCGGTATCAATCTTGATCGTATCGGCCGTGGAGACGCCTTCCATCTGAGGCAGGATCTGCTGCGGATGATCGAGATGGATGAACATCTCACCGCCTTTCTTATATGCCTTGACCTGCTGCCTGATGCCGGCGACATGACCGGGTTTAGCGTGCCCGTAGGTCGATTTTCTCTCGACTTTCGTCAGAATCGGATCCTTCGTCTGCTCCAGGCGATCGATCGGGACACCGAGTCCTTTCGCGATCAACGCGACCGATTCCGGAAAGCCGACGTGGCCGGCGAGCGAATCGTCCTTCGTGCGTTTTTTAAATTCCTCGACACTGATACCGACGCCCTGCTCGTGCATCACGGCTTTGCCGAACGGCGAAAGATCGTTCACTCGGGAGGCATAGATCGACTTGACGTCGTCGCAGGTGCCGCTCAAAGCGAGAATCAGGGAGTCGAGGACAAACCCGGGATTGATCCCGGTGCCTAGCACGGTCGCGCCGTTTTTCTTGGCCAGACGATCGAGTGTCTCGGCATGTTCTGGGCTCTGCGCCGCCGGATAGGCCATCTCTTCCGCCGTCGATATGACCGACAGACCGGCTTCGAGACATGTGGTCAGGCGCGGCATCGTCGCTTCGACAAACGAGTCGGTCGCGACCAGCACGATATCGGCTGCCCCCGGTTTAATCACGTTTCTGATATCGTCGGAGATCAAGACGTCAGGTCTTTCTCCTCGCTCGATCCCGAGCACCTCGTACATACTTTTTCCGACCAGCGCCGGATTGATATCGAGTGCCGCCTTGATCACGACACCTCGTTTTTTGGCAAGCATTTCGGCCATGCCTGATCCCATCGCGCCAAATCCCCAAATAATGACTTCAATCTCGCGCATCTCATCCCTCCTTAAGTATCAGTGCATGAGTTCACTATTAAAAACGGTTTGTTCAATCAGAAATACGCTCGTCTTAGGAGCCGATCGTCGCGACCATAACCGCCTTGATCGTGTGCAGACGGTTCTCGGCCTCATCAAACACTTTAGAGTGACGGCTCCTGAACACTTCATCGGTCACTTCCATCGCGTCGAGTCCGAAGCGTTCCTTGATGTCCTTGCCGACCGTCGTCTCGAGGTCGTGGAAGGCAGGCAGACAGTGGAGGAAGATGACGTTCGGATTGTTCGTCCGCTTGATCATGTCCATGTTGACCTGGAAGTCTTTCAGCAGGGCGATTCTTGACTCAAATTGATCTTCTTCACCCATCGAGACCCAGACGTCGGTGTAGATGACGTCGGCGCCTTCGACCGCCGCGATATCGTCGGTGTAGGTAACCGAACCGCCGGATTCTTTCGCCTTGTCGTTCGCCCAATCGAGCTCACTTTGCTCCGGACGAAGCGAATCAGGACCGAGTCCGACGAAATCCATACCGACGATCGCCGCACCGTACATCAGCGCCTGGCAGACGTTGTTTCTCGTGTCACCGACGTAGACCAGTTTAATCTCGGAGAGCGGTTTGGCGACATGCTCGCGGATCGTCAGGAAGTCCGCTAAAACCTGCGTCGGATGATCGGCATCGGTCAACCCGTTCCAGACCGGAACGCCGGCATGCTCGGCAAGTATCTCGACCGTCTTCTGGGCGAAACCGCGAAACTCGATACCGTCATAGAAACGGCCCAACACCTTGGCCGTATCCTCAAGACTTTCCTTTTTCCCCATCTGAGAGTCGGCGGAACCGAGGAAGGTCACGCCTGCGCCTTCATCCATCGCTCCGACTTCAAACGCGCAACGCGTTCTGGTCGACGTCTTTTCAAACAACAGCACGATGTTCTTGCCTTTCAGCAAGTCACCTGTCGTGCCGAGTTTCTTCGCTGTCTTCAGGTCGGAAGCGAGATCAAGCAAATAGCCTACCTCAGCGTTGGAAAAGTCCTTTAATGTGAGGAAGTGTCTCCCCCGCAAGTTCACCGGCATATCATATCTCCTTATATCAGCCGCCGAGGCGGCATTATTTGTTTATTTAGTCGAGCGCGTCTCGATAGAGCGGCATGGACATGCAGCGCGGGCCGCCGCGGCCGCGCGAAATTTCCGATGACGGAATTTTATGTAAGGTGATCCCGGCTTCTTCCAGGAGACGGTTCGTCACATGGTTTCTGCCGTAGACGACGGCTACGCCCGGTGCGATCGCCAGCGTATTCGAGGCATCGTTCCACTGCTCACGCTGAGCATCGATCGCCGAACCGCCGCCGCAGCGGACGAGCGAGATCTGATCGAGTTCGAGATACTGCTTCAGGATATCTTCGAGCCGTCCTTCAAGCGGTTTTACCTTCAGATGGTTATCCCAGGTGATATCGTAGATCACCATCACGCCTTCGACGTCCGGATGGATCGTGAACTTGTCACGGTCGATCATGGTGAAGACGGTGTCAAGGTGCATGAAGGCACGCTTACTCGGAATCTTCAAAGCGAGAATGTGCTTGAAGCCTGTGTCAGTCGTGAAGATATTCTTCGCCAGCGTCTCGATCGCCATCGTCTCCGTACGCGCCGAAATACCGATCGCGATTACTTCGTCGCTCAGGATCAGGATGTCGCCGCCTTCCAAAAACGGACTGTTTTTATGACTGTAAAGGCGCTTCACCGACGAGTTGAACTGCGGATGATAACGGAAGATGTACTCGGCAAACAAAGGCTCGCGCCGTCTTGCCCGCGAATGCATCGAATTGATCGATACGGCGTTTCCGATCACGGAGAAAGGATCTCTCGTAAAATACATGTTCGGCAACGGATCGACCATCATCGGATAATCGCTGTCCACATAGTGGAGCGGAAAGCGAAGTTCTTCGAAATCTTCCTTGCGCACACCTGAGATCAGCTGCGTGACGAGTTCTTTCGAATCGGTGACCTGCATGAAATAGTCTTTGAAGTACACCGCTTTATCCATCAGGATCCTGCCTTCAGCAAGAAACTCGTCGAGGAACGCTGCGCGCACATCGAGATCCATCAACACTTCGGCCATCAGATCTTCGAGATAGACGACGTCGACATCATGCTCGCGCAAAATTTTGGCGAACGCATCATGTTCCAACGCAGCTATTTCCGGATCAGGCAAATCATCGAAGAGTAACCGCCCCATACTTTCGGGCGTCATGTTGTCGAGTTCGGCACCGGGTCGGTGCAGCAGGACGCGCCGCAACTTGCCGATCTCCGAATAGACGGACAGGCCAGAATACCTTTCCATCGCATACCCCCTTGAACTAGGAAAACGACGTTTCCCTCATACTGCTTCAGCCCGCATTTTTCCCCTCGCGGACGATCTGCAGCTTCTCAGATAGTCACATATCTTGGACGAAAAATCAAGAGAATGCCGGGAGTCAATGGGCGTAATCTGTGAAAGATGCCGAATAGGTCAAAGCGACGGCAGATCGGTCTCTACAGTCGCCACAGAGGCGACATAGCCGTTCACGGCCCGCTCGTACACGGCGAGCAGGGTCTCGACCTGATGCTGCTCGTCATGCGCGAGCGACCAGGCCTTTGCGCGTCTGCGCCTTTCTTCCCGCGTCTTTTCATCATCGGCCAGCAGGATAGCGACCTGACGTTTCAATTCGTCCTCGTTTTTCCAGATCCAGCCGGTCACATCGTCTTTCACCTGCCAGGCATTGACCGGTTCTTCGAGCACGAGGCAAAAGAGTCCGGCCGCCATCGCTTCGAGCATCGACATCGAGTGCATTTCCGACAACGAGGCCGTCAAATAATAGTCCATCGCAAAAAGCGTATCGGCGATTTTTTCATTCTCGACGGAACCGAGAAAGGTGATGCGGTCCGAAGCGTCAGCGGCGGCTACCTTCGCCTTCAGTGCTTTCGTATGTGGACCGTCACCGACGAAAAAGAGACGCGCCTTTTCAGACGGCAAATCGAGATACAAGAAGGAATCGATCAAGTGCTCGATATTCTTTTCAAGAGACAGTCGACCGACGTAGACGAACGCGCGGGTGGAATCGGAAAGGCCGAGCGTCCGACGCATCGCCAGGCGTTTTTGAGCCTCCTCTGGATCGCTTGCGAAGCGTTTCACTTCGACGCTGTTCGGCAGTAGTTCCATCTTCTTTTTGGAGCCGGTCATGTCGATATACGTCTGCGCTTTATGCGACATACTTAGTATGACGTCTGCACGTTTCAGATAGTAATTCAAGTACGCGAGCAGCGGACGTTTAAAGAGCGACAGCGCCCCCGGAATTTTCGCCAGATACGCGTTAAAGTCCATATGAATCGAATAGACGAGCGGCACCTGCAGCTTTCTCGCTGCCCGCACCCCGAAGAAGCCGAGCGTATATTCATTGTGCACATGGATGACGTCGGGATTAAACGCCTGCAGCGCCGCGAGACGTTCGCGACTGAACGGATTCGTCCCGCGATAACCGTACACGCGTTCGACCCTGAAACTCGGACAGTGCAACACGCCGTCTTTGACGACCATATCTTTTTCGTTGGAGACAGTGACGATGAGCACCTCATGCCCCATTGCCTCTAGCGCTCGTTTGAGCAGTTTGATATGAGTGACTACACCGTTCACATACGGAATGTACGTTTCGGTGCACATCGCGATGCGCATAGACCTTACGCTCCTTACTCGTAACAGACTACCACAGGCGTTGCCGCTTGTAATAAGCAAATGGTCACAACTCAAACTTTAAATATTCGGAATTGTTTTTAGTCGGTAAACGGCAGTGATTTCACCTTGAGGTAGATGGCGCGCGGTATATTCTCAATCGTCCACGTCGTCCTCGTGCCGCCGTATTCGCCGTCGACCGTGAAAGAGACCGGTTCTTCAAATGAAAAAGTGATCGTTTGACCACGCTCACGCACGATGACGCCGCCCGTTTTTCGTCGGAGCAGTCGTGAAAGGAGTCCGGAAAACTGGCCGACGTTTCGCGGCGGCTGGACGAGCATCACCTCGAACAGTCCGTCGTCAAAAATAACGTCGTCGAGTTTGACCATGCCGCCGACGGAAAAGGAGTTTAGGACACCGCCGAAGATATACGTTCCGGACAGATCGTTACCGTCGACTGCGACAGTCGTCTTTATCTTCCGGATCTGACCGAGCGCCTTCGCTCCGCTCAGCACATAAGCGAAATGGCCCAACCGTTTTTTCAGCGCTCGATTCGTCGCATAGGACGTCTCGGTGAAGGCTCCGAAACTTGCAACATATGTAAAGTAGTCGGGCAACTGCTCGGTCGTAGGCGGCACGACCCCGGACGGCAGATCGTTTCTGAGCGCGGCCGGCGAACCGCTCACCTTGCCGATATCGATCGCAAAGGAGAGACCTTCGGTCATAATTGCGGCCGCTTTTATCGGGTCTGAAGGAAGTTTAAATGTCGTCGCCACATCGCAGGCGGAACCGACCGGTAGAAAGCCGACCGGAGGACGTTCGTCGAGACGCATCAAGCCGGAGATCACTTCCGACAGCGTACCGTCGCCGCCGCAGGCGACGACGAGATCGAACATCGATGCACGGGCGATCGCGATGTCTCTCGCATCCGAGATACCGCAGGTCAGTACTTTTTCTGTCTTCAGTCCCTTTTTCTCCAGTTCCGCGATCAGCAAATCGGCCGCATGCTCTGCGCCCGCCTTACCGGCTTGCGGATTGATGATGACGAGTGCGGTTAAAGAAGACATAAAAAATCACTCGTTACCGGCGACGATCAAAGCGGCGAGCTCAGGCACACTGACCCCGTGGATACCGCTTTTTTCATCACGCTTATTAAGCGCTTCGATGATCGATTGATACTCGTACAAGACGCCTTTCAGTGTCTGTTCCAGATCTTCGATGTCCTGCTCGGCGAAGAAGTCACCGCCGAGCGAAAGATCGGCGATATAACCGCGCACGACATTGACACGCACCTGCACAAGGCCCGTCTCATAGCGGTGCTCGCGCTCGATCGAAAACTTCGGTGTTCTCTCAAAAAACGACGCTTTGGGTCTGAAACGAGCATCGGCAATCGCTTGAATTTCTGCCCAATCGGCTTCATCCAGACGGGCTTCTTTGTCGCCTGCCAGGAAGCGCACCATATGCGCTTTAAAGCCTTCGTTCGTAAGCGGCCGCGGCAGATGCTCCGAGATATTGGTCACCCGCTCCCTGACCGACTGCAGGCTCTTCGACTGAATCTTTTCTTTGCGCACGGTCGTCGCTCTGACCATCGTTTCAAAATCGGTCGCAAAAAGCAGCGAGCCGTGGTGAACGGTGCGGTCGTTTAGCTTGTACTGCGCATTGCCGGAAAACTTCTTGCCGTGCAGCAACAGATCGTTGCGGCCGGAGAAGGTCACCGGCAAATCGAGCGCTTCGAGTGCTTCCAACACCGGCTTCGTGTACTTTTCAAAGGCAATATCGTCACGTCCTTCGGGATCGATAAAGCTGAACTGCCAACCGCCAAGATCCGTAAAGATCGTGCCGCCACCCGACATTCGGCGCACCAGTGCGATGTCGTTTTCTCTGGCGTAGTTGACATCGACTTCTTCATACGGATTTTGATACTTGCCGATCATCAAGGTCGGTGTCGTGCGCCAGAAGAGAAAGGTCATCTCTTCTCTCGGTCGGACGGCCGTCAGATAATATTCGACGGCGAAATTGTGATAGACATCGGTTGAACCGGTTTCTATATAGATCAAGGATAGACCCCTTTACCCCAAATACGCGCTACAAAGTCGGACTCAGATCACGCTGCCTCACGGCAGCGACGGCTTCAGCCGCCTTATAAGAACTGCGGACGAGCGGTGTACTGACGACAAACCCGATCCCTTTGGCCAGCGCGATCTGGCGATACGTTTCGAATTCATCGGGCGTCACGTAGCGTTTCAATTCGGCGTGGCGCTTCGTCGGTTGCAGATACTGACCGATCGTCACGATGTCGACTTTGACCTTAGCCAGATCGTCCAACAACTCGCCGATCTCTTCGTCGCTCTCGCCGAGTCCCAACATAAAGCCTGTTTTAGTTAGAATCGAGGGCGCCGTTCGTTTCACATAGTCGAGTACAGCGAGACTTCGATCGTAATCGGCGTCCGGCCTGACCGTCTTGCTGAGAGCCCGCGGCATCTCGACGTTATGCGCGTAGACATCCGGTTTGGCCGCAATGACCTTGTCGATCGCTCTCTCGTCACCTCGATAGTCGGACACCAGGACTTCGATCGTCGCCGTCGGATTGTGTTTGCGAAGCGCTTCAATCGTCTCGGCCATATGCCCTGCGCCACCGTCCGCCAAATCGTCTCTCGTGACCTGGGTCACGACGACGTGCTCGAGGCCGAGTGTGGCGGCCGCTTTCGCGACCCGCTCCGGCTCATCCGGATCGAGCGCCTCCGGCTTTGTCGAGGTGACGTTGCAAAAACGACAGTCTCTCGTGCAATACTGTCCCATCACCATAAAGGTGGCCGTTTTCGCACTGAAACATTCACCGCGGTTCGGACAGGCGGCTTCGGAACACACCGTATTCAATTCGAGATCGATAATGAGATCGGCGACGTCTGCGACCTCATCTTCATTAAAGCTGACTTTCAGCCAGTCCGGTTTCTTTAGCATTATTTTTCGCTGCTTTCGATCACCGCGACCCGTTGGCCCGGTGCTACATCATCGCCTTCTTCGACGAACACGGCTTCGAGCACACCGGTCTTTGTCGCTTCGATCTGGTTCACGACCTTGTCGGTCTCGATCTCGTAGAGTGCCTCACCGGCTTCGACCGTTTCACCGACGTCTTTCAACCAGGCCGCGAGTACGGCTTTCGATTCATCCGTGCGCAATTTCGGGACGACAATATCTTGTTTCATAAAGCACCTCGTTTATATGATTTAGTGTAAAACCACGGATAGTTTAGCATCAAAGCAGGCGGTCGATCATCTCGTTGCCGAAATGCTTCACACACCACGCTTCGAGGACCGATCGTTCCAATCTCAGACCGCCAAACGACTGACTCAGCGTGTCGGATAACACGCCATTTTTCCTGATCAAGGCGTCCACCACACGCCCCTTTTTCGCGTCATAGGCGAGATCGATGACAGTACTCGAATCGCCGCCCGCCTCCTCTAGTGTGAACGCGTGTTTGAACGAAAATGCCGGTGCGTCTCCATACGTCCACGCCCACGTGTCATACTTTTCTTCTTTGAGCCGGGCGATCGCCGCCAGATCGTCGTCACTCAATGTGATCAACTCCGCCTGATCGAGCTCGAGAGCGCGTTCCAGCGCTTTCTTAAACTGAGCCGTCTGTTTAGCACGATCGCCGTTTTGGCGTCCGTCCTCATGAGCAATGAGATTTCCGACCGTCGCCGGTCTCGACTTGACGCCTTTGCCGCTACGCCGCTCGAGGTTTTTCGGACCGCTTCTTTTCAGCCTAACGAGATCACAGTCAACGAGCAGTGTACCATGGTGCAAGACGCGGCCTTTTTTTCGCTTTTGCGCACTGCCAGAGATCTTCGCCTCCGCGAGATAGATATCGATGTCATTTCGCACTTCAACCGGATAGCCGAGTGACCTTATGGCGTCGACCATCGGTGTCAAAAATCGCGCGTAATCGACGCCGTCGTAATCGGGCGTCGTGAGCCACGTATAATTGATGTTGCCTGGTCCGTGATAGACGGTGCCGCCGCCGCTGATGCGGCGCACGACCGGTATCCCTTCACGCCACATCAGGGGCAGATCGATTTCCAGAAAAGGATTTTGATAACAGCCGTAGACGACGGCCTCGCTGTTTTCCCACAGAAATAATATATCGCCCTCTACCGGCATCATAAAAAGATACTCTTCAAGTGCCTGATTCCAGTAGGGGTCCGTCGATTCTGAACGAAACGTGAACAAGTGACTGTTATTTATCCTCAGACAGAGGCGGCGCGTGCTTTCTTTTTCTCGAGCGCCTGTTCGACGATTAGGTCCTTGACCTTCATCAGACGCGTCAGGTTACCGCGCTCTTGCTCATCCATCTTCATCGTGATCTCTCGGATCGACTCGATCAATTCCGGGATCAAGACGTATTCGAGCGAGTTGACACGGCGCCGCGTACGTTCGATCTCGAGCGCCATACGCTCCGCCTTTTTTTCGGCCGTCGCCAGTTCGATCAGGACAGGAAACACTTCAGCTAAGCGGTCGACCGCCTCATCGAGTTCGGCACTGACCGACGTCATCGCGTACGGCAGTTGCCCTTTTTTCAGCGTCCTGTCGCCGCGTAAAGAGAACACCGGCGTCCTGACGCTCATCGTGTTCTCTTCGCCGACCTTCACTTCGAGATTACCGGAAGCGACGCTCAACGCCGACTCCACGACATCCGACCCCATCAGCGCTCTGGCCAGAACCATCTCCTGGTTGGCCGCCTTCAACAAACCTTCCATCTTCAAGCGAAGATCGGCATTGTTTTTGACGAGATCCATAAACTGACGCATCAATTCATCGCGTTTGTCTTTTAACAGTTTATGGCCGCGCCGCGCCGTCGTGAGCTGCGTCTTAAGCTTCAGCAACTCCATGCGGTTCGGATTGACACGTCGTTTCGGCATCGCTTAGTCTCCCCGGTAGTATTTTTCGATCAGGTTTTCTCTGACCCGTTTCAGTTCGTTCTTCGGCAGCATCGAGAGCAGATCCCAGCCG
>DUQI01000102.1 GCA_012837885.1 Fastidiosipila sp. | reverse complement strand
CGTCGACATGTCACTGGAAGAGATCGATGTGTGAGAAGGCGCACCGATACAGGGGCAGACAATACGCGAAGCACAAATCGCACAGAAAACGGAGTTGATCATCTTGGCGATGAAGCGTCCACATCAAGCGCTGATACTAAACCCGCAATCCTCCTATGTGTTGGAGTCGGGTGACAAGATGCTGGTCATGGGCGAAGTCGAAAAGATGCAAAAACTGCAGCGGTTGGCCGGTTGGTCCGTTTGAATTAAGGAGTGATCATATACCTTGTTATTTGAGCGGATATGCCGACTGTCCAATTGAAACGTAAATATAGACATTATTTCTTTCTATGGTATTATGGCGTAGCATCGGGCGATTAGCTCAGCTGGGAGAGCGCTGCGTTCGCATCGCAGAGGTCGAGAGTTCGAATCTCTTATCGTCCACCATTTATGAACCGGAAAGTGCCTATTTGCAGGCGTTTCCGGTTTTTTATTTGACCGAATACTTGCCCTGAAACGTGCGTTTACTTGAGCATTTAGCCGAATTACTGTCGGATGCGAGCATCCTTTTTACATTTGTTTTATCATAGGCGCATGAGAAAGAAACGATTCGATCTCGTCTTGTTCGATCTGGACGGGACATTGACAGACACGATCATGTCGATTGCGATCTCCGCGAATGCGACATTGGAAGACTACAACAAAGCACCGATGGCGGTCGACGAGTTTCCGGCGATTATTGGAAACGGCGCGGCACGCTTAGTGAAAGATTTTATGACGCTCGCTTTTGAAGAACCGCCGTCGGCGGAACTGTTCGCAGAAGCATTTGCCCGTTATCGAGATCATTTCGAAAAGTACTGCACGGAAGGTGTCAGAGCGTTCCCCGGGATCGTATCGTTGCTGACTGATATGCGCTCGGCCGGTACGACGATCGGTATATTGTCAAATAAGCCGCATCCGGAGACGGTCAAAGTAGCAGAGGAGATATTTCCCGGCATGTTTCATGTCGTGCGCGGTCAGATCGACGACGGCCCGAGAAAACCGGACCCTGAATTGATTTATGAGCAACTTGAGGCATACGGCGTCCCGAAAGAACGTGCCTGCATGGTCGGAGACGGCGACACGGATGTGTTGGTCGGTCAGAGAGCCGGTGTGACGACGATCGCTGTCGGCTGGGGCTACCGTCATCCCGACGTGTTAAAAGAACTGTCGCCCGACTTTTATGCTGGCGATGTCCCGACGCTCAGGCGTCTTCTTTTGGAGGAGTCTCCTTAAGGCTTTTCTCCAACGCGAGAATATCGATTTTGCCGACCAGCGTCAGCGGCATCTTGTCGACATACTTGATCAAGGCCGGTTTCGCGTAGACCAACAGCTTATCCGTAATCAACTGTTCGATCTCGGCTGTCAGAGTTGCGTCATCCTTATCGCCTTCTTTTACGACAAACAAGGCGACGACTTCCATCTTGTAGGGATGCGGCATCGAGACAGCCGCGACTTCCTTCACGTTTTCGTGTTTCTCGACGAGCTTTTCAATTTGGCTCGGGAAGACCGGAACGCCGCTGACCTTGATAATCCGCTTCAAGCGCTGTAAGAAGACGACATACCCTTCCTCATCCATCTTGCCGAGATCTCCCGTATGTACCCAGGTTAATCCGTCGTCGTGGATGCGCATCGCGTGCTTAGTCGCTTCCGGATCGTTCAGGTAGCTGAGCATGTTGGTCGGACCGGTAACACAGATTTCGCCTTCTTCGCCGAGCGGCAGCGGTTCACCTGTCTCCAGGTCACAGATCTTGATATGGATATCCGACAAGGGTAGACCGACTGTCTCTTCCTTGTTTTTTAGGAACGGACTAACGGCGTTGACTGTCACTGTTTCAGTCAAACCATACCCCTCCCTGATTTTTAGGTTCGCTCCATGTTCGTGAAGGAACGCTTCGACTCTCTTTCTCAGTTCCGGTGTCAACGGATCGCCGCCGCAGAAGACGTGTTTCAGATGAGAGAGGTCGGCACGTTTCAGCGACTTCGCCCGCGTCATACCTTCGAACAAGGTCGGCACACCGGCCAACACTGTCGGTTTATGCTTCTTGATCACCTTGGCCATCTCTTCCGGCGTGAACTTCGGAACGAGGACGAGCTTTATACCGAGGCTCAGCATCAAATGCATGCCGATGCCGAGACCGAACCCGTGAAAGAGCGGCAGGATCGCAATATGCAGATGGTCTCTCATATTGACCGGACCATCCTCCGTACCGATGATCCCGGGACCTTGTACAGCCAGCGCATTGAAATTGTAGTCGGATAGGACGATCGTCTTCGGCTCACCGGTCGTACCGCCGCTATGGAGATAGACGGCCGGCGACCGCGCCGGTCTTTTATAGACGGGAGGATACCCCTGACCGTCGGCTTTACTTAAAAACACGGGATATGAAAGATACGGTCCGCCTTCCGGCATCTTGCCGATCTTGCGGCCAAACTTCAGCTTGAACAAACTCGCTGTCAGCTTATCCATGTAGGTTGCGACGCTACACGGTACGATCCGCTTAATCTGCTTATTCTCCAGTTGGTTACCGTGCTTTTTAAGCTGTGCGTCGAAGATAAACAAGGCGGGACTATTCGTCTTTTCCATCGTCTCGACGATTTCAGCTGCCGGACTTAGAGGATGGAGCATATTGCAGATACCGCCCATGCGGTTAATGGCATAAAACAAGATCACAGCCTGCGGGATATTCGGCAGACAGATGGTGACAACATCTTTCGGATCGAATCCATCGGCTCTCAGCGCTTTCGACGCCTTATCGATCTCGTGCATCAATTCGGCATACGTCATTTGGCTGTTGAAATAATAGAGTGCTGTTTCGCTCTCGTATTTTTCCGCCGTCTCGCTGACTGCTTCGTACATCGTGTGTTCCGGATATTTCAAATGATCCGGAAACCAGGGATCGTAAGATGTGCGCCAAGGATACTTCATGGAAAGCCTCCGTCAATCAGTTGTCGATCGATATATGAGGCTAAATATACCACGAGCATGCTGAACTATTCTATAATGACAACAATTGATGCAGACCGGTATATGCTCGGTCAAGATCAAGGATCTGGAGGACGTTCATGGCAAAAGGGAAGACAAGCTGGTTTTGTGCCGAGTGCGGTCACGAATCGATGGGCTGGCTTGGTCGTTGTCCGACTTGCAGTGCCTGGAACTCCTTCACCGAAGCGAGTCGCGTCACCGGAGAAAAACAAAAGAAGAATAAAACATCGACTTGGGTCGATGTCTCGAATGCATCGGTCACGCCGCTAAGCGATGTCGCAACCGAGACGACGTCTCGCTTTACATCCGGTAGTCAGGAACTCGATACGGTACTCGGTGGCGGTTTTGTCAGCGGCTCTCTTGTCTTACTAGGCGGCGAGCCGGGGATCGGCAAATCGACGCTTGTCTTACAGATACTAAGTGCGATCGAGAGTCCGACACTCTACATCAGTGGTGAGGAGTCGGCGGAACAGATCCGGCTCCGGGCGGAACGCTTGAAGGTTGACAAGGAGAGGGTGAAGCTTCTTAGTTCGACAGATCTATCGGTTTTGCTGCCGGCGATCTTAAAGGAAAAACCGGCGCTCGTGGCGATCGACTCGATTCAAACCCTCTATGATCCGGAAAACACATCGGCTGCAGGCTCCGTCTCTCAGATCAGGGAAGTGACGGCGAAACTCCTGCAATTAGCCAAAGCCGAAAACATCACCGTGTTGTTGGTCGGTCATGTGACAAAAGACGGTCAACTAGCTGGACCCCGTATTCTGGAGCACATGGTCGATACCGTCCTCTACTTTGAAGGGGAAGCGAACGGTCCGTATCGGATCGTGCGGGCGTTTAAAAACCGTTTCGGTGCGACCGACGAACTCGGGATCTTCGAGATGACGGGACAGGGGCTTTTGCCAGTTAAATCCTCGACTGAACTGTTTCGCTTGGGTCGAGGTGTGAGTGTCCACGGTTCGTCCGTGACCGCCGTGCTCGAAGGTACGCGTCCCATGCTCCTTGAGATTCAAGCCCTGATGATACCTTCCGCGTACGCGACACCGGTCCGAACGACCCAGGGACTTGATCGTCAGAGACTTTCGATGCTTCTGGCTGTCATGGAAAAACAGATCCACATCGGGTTACTAAATCAGGATTGTTATGTAAACGTGACAGGAGGTATCCGTATAACGGAGCCGGCGGCAGACCTCGCAATACTCGCCGCCGTCTTATCTTCCGCCAAGGAACAGCCGCTCTCGTCCAACGCCGTCATTTTAGGTGAGGTCGGGTTGACCGGAGAGATCCGACGCGTACCGCAACCGGAACGACGCGCCATCGAAGCGTACCGCATGGGCTTTAAAAACATCATCTTGCCGGCCGAGAATAAACCGCAGATCTCATCTGACACCGCCGACATGTTCGACAATTGCTTTTTTGTCAACGATTTGACTGAAGCTATCGACATTTTCTTTTCGCTATGAGTACGCCGGTCTACGTATTATTACTAGCTGCCGGTAGAGGCGCGAGGTTTGGTGCCGACACCAATAAGTGTTTTGTCGACCTTCGTGGCAAGTCGATTTTGCGTCGCTCATACGAAGCGTTTCTACAAAGTGACCTCGTCTCCGGCATCGCGGTCGTCGTCTCCAAAGGTGAAGAAGATAAGGCAGAGTCACTATTACACCCGGTCATCGATCAACGGTTTCTAGGTTTTGTAAACGGCGGCAAAGAAAGGGCCGAATCAGTGCTCTTCGGTCTACGCTATCTGTCACGTGCGCCGGAAAACGGCATGCCGCTTATTTTGGTACACGATGCAGCCCGCTGTCTCGTCAGCCCGAATCTTATTAATCAGTGTATTGAAGCGTCCCTCCGTGATCACGTGGGGATAGCGCCGGCCATAGCCGTGACCGACACGATCCGCCAGGTGGCAGAAAACGGCAGAATAGAAAGCCGTTTGAACCGCGATCGATTACGCGCGATGCAGACCCCACAGTGCGCTTTCCTCGATATCTTGACATTTGCCTACGAGACCTGCGAGCGTCAGCAGCTGACGATCACGGACGATTTAAGTGCGCTCGAAGCCGTCGGCTATCCGGTGCGCCTGATCGACGGAGAATCACGCAATTTGAAGATCACGACGCCCGAAGACTTCGACCTGGCCGAGATTTGGCTTGAAAAGGCCGAATAGGTGGCTTTGACCCTTTAATGTTGTCCTTTTGCAATCAAACGGTCACACTATAGGCCTTCTGTAACGTAACAAACAACGTTGCCATATGTTACAATTGTCCCCAATATAAGACGAATTTTGTTGCTGGCGCGCGCTTTGCGCGCCACATCCGATGAGGAGTTAGAGAATGGCCAAATCGTATAAACAGGCAAAAATGCGGATCGCCACGACGATCAACGCCCGCTACTATCAGACCGACGACATCGCAGACGGTTATTTTATAGACGGGCGTTTCCCACGACAGAACGAACAGCGTTCGGTCGACCGTGAGCTCGGAAGTGAAGATCGCGGTAACGTCTTGTCGATTTACGGACGTCCGGAAAGTGAAGATCAGGCGTGGCAGGAGACGCTAGTCGCTCTGTCCGATCAGGTCAAAGCCGGCAACCATTTGATCGATGATGAACTGAATCTACTGGCAGAAGCCTCGCTTGAGACGACCGGCAGACAGGCGTTGTCGTCCGGTGGTCGCGAGCCGTATTTTGCTGGCATCATGACACAAGACGGCGAAGCCGTCGCGATTACACTCGGCGATGGCGGCGCGTACCTCTATCGGAACGACATCCTGTACGCGCTGACCAATGACGATTTTCCGCTCGAGCCGATCGACTTGAACGGTAATGCGGTCGACATGGTCGACTCGTATGCCGCCGGTTCTGCCGGAACAGTGCGCTATTCGAACATCGTCGAACTGGAACAAAATGATGTCCTGATCGTCTGCAACCGCGATGTGTTGGCAGCGGTCGGTCAAAAAGAATTTATGCGCCATCTGTATGATGCGGAAGACGCGAGCGACGCGGCCGGCCGTATCGTCACTGCCGCCTCGGCGAACTCGCCGGGTGTGGCGATGCAGATCGGCATGTCTTTTGTCGAATACATTATGCCGCTCGACAGACCGCAAAAGAGCGGATTAAACCTCGGTCGCTTCGCTACGGCGAGCATGACTCAGGATGAGATCCGCCAGGCAGCGGCGACGCCGCAAGGCGAGATCGATGCGAAGACGCAGCAATTCCATCCCGATATGCTGACGCGTGGTGCCGGTAGCGGAACCTCGGGCACAGGTGCACCGCCGGAACCCAGCCAATATTCCAGAGGCAGAGGTAGAGGCGAAACAGCGCCGATGCCGCCGGTCTCTTCCGACACGGATCGTTACAGCCGTATGGCTGCCTCCTCATTCAGCCGTCAACAAGGCGGTAGAGGCAGAGACGATGTCGATTATCCGGAACCGGGTCCGCATACGCCGTATCGTCCCGAGGATGATGCGATGGAAGCCGGTTATCTAGCGGCCAGTGAGCGTTACAAGACGACCCCGCAGCAAACGTCCGGCAGACGCCGCATCGGCTATGACACCGATCCCGACAGGGGCTATGGTATCCATGATTTGGATGACACCGGTGCCTACGAAGACTACGACGATTATGATGATCTCGACGATCGCGGCCGCACCAAAAAGATTGTGGTGCTGGTGATTCTCGGCGCCGTCATTCTGGTCTCGATCTACGCCCTGATCCGACTGCTGCTTGGTGGCGGTGACACGCCTTCGACCCAATCGCAGACGACAACAGCTCCGGTGAGTACGATCACACAGACAGACTCGCAACCGGCTCTGCCGCCGGTGACGACCGATCCGACCGAACCGGCGTCTACGACGACAGCGGGAACGGAAGCGGATCCGACCGGTACGCAAGAAGATCCGGAGACGACGGATACAGCCCCGCCTGGCTCCAGAACGTACACGGTACAAGCCGGTGATAGTATGTGGCGTATTACGCAGCGTCACTACGGGAACGTAAGTGATGCCCTGATCGAGCATATCCTGAAGGCGAACAACATGACGTCGCCGAATATCTACCCCGGTCAGGAACTCATCATCCCGCCGCCGCCTGTCAACTAAGCGGCAAGAAAACTTAAATAAAAAGAGACGAGGAATTCCTCGTCTCTTTTTGAAGAGGGAGGTCCACCTTGATTTGTTATCACTGTGGCGAAACAGTACCGAATGAATCATCGCACTGCTATTATTGCGGCGCGGCGCTGAAAACATCGATTGACAACGACTATGAGGACTCGATCGAGGACTTGATCGGTCCGGCGCCGCCGAACCGTGGTTACGATTATCTCGATGAATACGAAAAACCGAGAAGTCGGGCACTGCCGATCGCTTTGTCGATCGTCGCCGCCTTGCTTCTGATCATGGTGGGCATCTACATGATGTCGCAAAGTGCCAAGCGCAAGGAACGAGATGCGATGTTGGCCGAGATCACAATACCGACGGATACGGAAGAACAAGTGCCGCTCGTCGTCTATCAAACTGATCCGACCGAACCGACCGATACGACGGCGGAAACGACTGAACCTGAGGTGCAGATCTTTAATCCACCGACGTTGCCGGATAGTACCATCCCTCAAGAGACACCTCCGCTCGTTCAGATTACGTCACCGGGAAACGCAGCCAATCCGACAGTGAACGTTACGGCACCGCAAGCGACCGCGCCGCCACAGACACCGCCTGCGACCGTCGCAAATCCCGGTAGCGGAAAACAGTATACGGTGGTCAGCGGCGATACGTGGTACGGGATTGCCGAGAAGCAATACGGAAAAGGAAGTATGGCGCTCGCCAGTATGATCGCCGAAGCGAACGGGAAGACTTCATCTGATCGGTTGAGTATCGGACAGGTGCTCACGATCCCGCCGAAACCGGCGACGCCGACACCGGCACCGGTTCCGCGCGTCACCGTACAGCATGTCGTCGTCTCCGGCGACACGCTCTGGACGATTGCACAAAAGTATTACGGTGAGGGCAGCAATACCCTGACCGCGAAGATCGCCTCGGCCAACAATAAGGGTGCGAATGCGCAACTGAAAATCGGCGAAGTGTTGACGATTCCCGATGTACCGCAAAATCGTGCACCGGGCGGCAACAGTGTGCCAGAACCGGCCGGTACGGCCACGCGCGCCGCAGGTGCCGGAAGTCAAACGCATGTCGTCGTACAGAACGACACGTACTTCAAGATAGCTGAAAAGTACTACGGCACGGCCAACTTTGCGCTCGCTGAGAAGATTGCGGCAGCGAACAACCGGACGACAAGTACGCCTTTAAAGCTCGGCGAGACGATCATTATTCCGCCTCGTTAATCTTCACCAAAAAGACGTCACCGCTACGGATCACGATCTCACCGAGACTGGTCCAGAAGGAGTCGTCTTGTTCAAGGAAAATCAAGGACCGTTCGAGAGGTCCGACCACGACATAACGAATATCGTATTGATCAATAAACGCGCGTTTTTCGACGTACTGCCCGTACCCGTAAAACGCGCGTATGTCTTTTTGCCGCGGAGCAATCTTTTCAGAGTAAGCATCGGGCGCATCATTGGTCGTTCGCCACAGCCATTCATGTGTCTGCCAACCGAGCACGGTCGGAAGTCCTGTAAAGGTGGAGACGAGTCCGTAATGCGTGTATGAAGGTCCATACGCTTCGAGGATCGTCGGTTGTCCGTCTTCATGCTCGTTCAACCAGTCGATGACGGCGAAGTAGTGCGCAAGTGTCTCGTGCGGACCCGGCTCGAGTTGCTGTGATCGTTTTTCGCGAAGCGGGATCGTGCCGTCGAGACCGTTGTATTTTATGATCGTATGCGTAGATAACGATTGTAAGACGGCACGTACCGGATACCAGAGAAAAGTTAAAGAGAGGACGAGACAGAGGATAGCGATCACTTTCGGCCAGCGTCTTTTAGCTTGTCGCAAAAGTCGCCACGGACTGACGGCGAGAACGAGCATCAAAAGGACAAACGCCTGGTACGTAAACTTGAACATCGTGTTGGCACGCGAGAAGTCACCGCCGTACACATCGACGACATAGACAAT
>DUQI01000101.1 GCA_012837885.1 Fastidiosipila sp. | reverse complement strand
CTTTTCATGTGCTGCCAGAAGCAGCCATCACACAACACAGAATTATTTAATCTCAACCTCGGCGCCGGCTTCCTTGAGCTTTTCGGCTGCCTGTTCGGCTTCTTCCTTGCTGACGTTTTCTTTGACCGGCTTCGGTGCTTCGTCAACGACGGCTTTCGCTTCTTTCAGGCCGAGACCTGTCAGTTCACGCACGACCTTGATGACCGCGATCTTGTTCGGACCGGCACCTTTCAGGTTGACCGTGAATTCGGTTTGTTCTTCTTCTGCCTGGACGGCGGCGCCGCCTGCGGCAGGTGCAGCGGCGACCATGGCCGCGGCTGAAACGTCAAACGCCTCTTCGAGCGTTTTCACGAGTTCGTTCAACTCAAGTACCGAAAGGGACTTGACGTCTTCTAAAATTTTTGCGATTTTTTCACTCGCCATAAGTGGATCCTCCATCCTTATTCTTTCGTATCTTCTGTAGGTGCCGATTCTTCGGCTTCTTTTTCTACTTCTTCAGTCTCTGCTTTCGCTTCGACTTCCTCGGCCTTTTCTTCCGAAGCATTCGCTTCTTCTTTGGCTTCAGGTGCTTCGGTTTCATCCTTAGCTTCTTCTTTGACTTCTTCCTTGGCTTCTTCTTCGCCGGCCGTTTCAGTGTTGTCGGCCGCCGATTCCGCTTCCTCGGCTTCTGCTTTGGCTTCGATCGGTTCGCCCGATTCCAGCTTCTCCGCCGCCAGGTTCAAGGTGATCGCAAGTTTCGTGATCGGGTACATCAAGGTCGAAACGAGACGTGTATAGAGCACATCCATCGGCGGAATCGCCGCCAGCTGCTGGATCGTTTCCGGGCTGACAAACGCACCGTCCAGCACGCCGCCCTTGACTTCCATCTTCTTGAACTTGTCGACAAACTGTTTCACGAGGCGCGGCGCCGTCACGACGTCTTCGGTCGAAAACGCGAGTGCCGTCGGTCCTTTCAGAATTTCATCGAGTCCTTCCACACCGAGTTTCTCAAACGCGCGGCTCGACACGGAATTCTTCACGACGCGATAGGTCACGCCGGCTTTGCGGAATTCGCTGCGCATCTCCGTGTCCTGCGCGACACTCAGGCCTTTATAGTCGGTGAAGACAAGCGATGAGACGGACTTCAGTTCTTCACTGAGGTCGCTGACCACCTTTTTTTTCTTCGCCAGAATTTTTGGACTTGGCATGTTTCTTGGTTCCTCCTTCTTTCTAAATTAAACCCCTCACGCGCATAGCGGAGGGGCCTTCATTAGAAAGGTCTTCTCCGCCTCGGCGGGACAGCCGAACTGGTTACGCATCTGCTCCCGCTTTCTTTGGCGAAAAGGTTGGTTTTAAATTGTCAGTGCACTTACAGCTTCGTGTTCGTGCGGATACCGGGGCCCATCGTGCTGGCCAGTACACAGCGTTTGATGTACTGTCCTTTGGCCGCCGCCGGTTTGGCCTTGATCACGGCGTCCAACAAGGTCATGAAGTTGTCCATCAGCTGGTCGACTTCAAACGATGCCTTGCCGATCGGGCAGTGAATAATGTTTTGTTTATCGAGACGGTATTCGATCTTACCGGCTTTCGAGTCTTCGACGGCGCGGCCGACATCCATCGTCACCGTTCCGGATTTCGGGTTCGGCATCAGACCCTTGGGTCCGAGCACGCGGCCGAGACGTCCGACCACACCCATCATATCGGGGGTCGCGATAACGACGTCAAACTCGAACCAGTTTTCTTTTTGAATCTTTTCGACGAGATCTTCCGCACCGACGTAATCGGCACCGGCTTCCTTCGCTTCATCGGCTTTCGGGCCTTTGGCGAAGACCAACACTCTCATCTCACGTCCCGTACCATGCGGCAACACGACGGCGCCTCTCACCTGCTGGTCAGCGTGACGCGAGTCAACACCGAGACGAATGTGCATTTCTACCGATTCGTCGAATTTGGCTTTTGCCGTCTGCTTGACGAGTTCCAGCGCTTCTCTCGGTTCGTACGTCTTCGCACGATCGACGAGTGCTGCGACTTCTTTGTAGCGTTTTCCTCTTTTCATGCCAACGCCTCCTTACTTCTTATCCACGACGATGCCCATGCTGCGGGCGGTACCCGCGACCATGCGCGCGCAGGAATCGAGATCCGATGCGTTCGTGTCGACCATCTTGATCTTCGCGATCTCGAGACAGTCGTCCCAGGTCACCGTAGCAACCTTGTTCTTTTGCGGTTCGCCCGAACCGAGTTCGATATTCGCCGCTTTTTTCAAGAGCACGGGCACCGGAGGCGTTTTCGTGATGAACGTGAACGTACGGTCGGCATAGACCGTAATAACGACCGGAATGATCAGGCCGCCGTCCTTTTGTGTGCGTTCATTAAACTCTTTGACAAACTGGGCGATGTTCACCCCGTGCTGTCCCAGAGCTGGTCCTACCGGCGGCGCCGGCGTCGCTTTGCCTGCAGGGATCTGCAGTTTTATGTAAGCTGTGACTTTTTTTGCCATAAGCCACCTCCCAAATGTATTTATTTCAACCGCGTAGCGCGGTAAAAACCATAATTACAGGCGCAGTATCTGCGTCCATTCCAGTTCGACCGGCGTCTCGCGGCCGAACATCGAGACCTGTACGGTCACTTTCTTCTTTTCCAGGTTGATCTCGGTCACCGTGCCGATAAAGCTCTCCAACGGACCGTTGATGATCTTCACTGAATCGCCGACTTCGTAATCGACGACCGGCTCCCAATTCGACTCGAGTCCCATCAGCATCAGTTCTTCATCCGTCAGCGGGATCGGATCGGTCGAGGAGGAACCGACGAAGCCGGTGACGCCGCGCGTATTCCGCACGATGTACCAGATCTCATCGGTCAAAATCATTTTCAACAGCACATAACCGGGATACTGTTTTTTCTGCGTCGTCTTCCTCTTGCCGTCTTTAATCTCGACGACTTCCTCGGTCGGCACCAGTACTTCCTGGATCATGTCTCCCAAACCGCGATTTTGCACGATCAGGTCCAAGGTTGCCTTGACCTTGTTTTCATATCCCGAGTACGTATGGATGATGTACCAGAGGGCTTCTTGTTGCTCAGTCGTCATTTACTCAACCACCGATAACCGGCAGCGAGCCGGCGACAGCCGGAGCCGTCTCGACCGCAGCCGGCGTGTAGAAGCCGACGTTCGTCAAGACGAGATTAATGATGCTGTCGAATGCCCAGAGGATAACCGCAGCCGCCAAAATAATCATCAGCACGGTCGCCGTGCTCTGCACGAGCTTCTCTCTGTCCGGCCAGACAACTTTCTTGATCTCGGACCGGATGCTGCTGAAGAACCGTTTAAAGCGCGCACCGATACCCGGTTTCCCATCTTTCACATAACGTTTTTCGGGACGTTTCTCGACGCGTCTGTCCTGCTTTTTTTGAGCCATCTTCACGTCACCTATTTCGTTTCACGGTGTTCCGTGTGTTTACGGCAAAAACGGCAGTACTTGTTCAAGCCGAGCTTGTCCGGCGTGTGCTGCTTGTTTTTCTTGGTGTTATAATTCCGTTGCTTGCACTCTGTGCATGCGAGGATGATGTTCTCACGAACGCCTGGCTTAGCCATATTGCGACCTCCATCTAATCCGCTCGCTATCGTATTTTGCCCCACAAAAAAAATGACCTGTGGGCCAACAAGCACTGCATTCTATCACGGATGAAGCCGTACTGCAACCATTTTTTTTGCAAAAATGGGCACAACGAACAGATAAATGGGGCTCTTAGCATCATCTTTGACATCGCCGCATATTTATCGAATGTACCTGCCGATTTTGGCTTGACAGTGGGAATGCTCAAACGTATCGTGACCATGTGGATCCTACCAGCAAAAAACCTACGGGCGGTTACCTCGCCGGCATGCTATTGGCCTTTACGACCTGGTCGGTCCTGCCGTTTCGCACCGAAGACTGGGATAGAGGCAAAAAGCATGCTTTATCCTTTCTGCCGATCGTCGGCGCCTTCCTCGGCATATTGTTTTGGCTCTGGACCCAGCTCGCACTCCGAATCGGCATCAACCGCGTGCCTTTCGCCCTACTTAGTTTAGCCCTGGTCCTGATCTACACCGGCGGTATCCATATCGATGGCTATATGGATGTGGCGGATGCCGTCGCTTCGCATAAGGAAAAGCAGGCCAAACTGGCGATTTTGTCCGACCCGCATGTCGGCGCTTTCGCTGTTATTAAACTTATCGTCTGGTTATTGATCTACGTCGCGTTGTTGCACGAGCTTCACTACACACAGTATCTGTTTGTCGCTGCCGGTTTTATCCTGAGTCGCATGGCCGCCGTGATCACGACGAAAGTCGTCAAACCGGCCAAACAGACCGGTATGCTTGCGTCGCTCGCGTCCAATCATAAGCGGCTGTGGATCGATAGCGCCATCTTTCTCGCCGTCTTGATCGTCATCGGTATTTTTTATCTCTGGGAAGCACTCGCACTTGTCTTACTTTCGATCCTCGCGGTCATTTGGTATCGCTCCTTCAGCGAAAGACAGTTCGGCGGTATCACCGGTGATACAACCGGATTTTTTATCGTCATCTACGAGACCCTGGTCTTACTTTCCGCGGCACTTGTCACATGGATCGCTTGACGGTCTACTTAGTCCGTCATCTGCGGACGATCGATAACCTGAAGCAACGCTATTCGGATGCTTCGGACCCGCCTCTCATCGAAGCGCCTGAGATAACGCCTTTACGGCATAGGATCGAGGCGTCGAAAGTCATTTGCTCACCTCTGAAACGAGCCAGACAGACAGCCGAGCGCTGGTTCCCTGGCATTACCCCGAAAATCGAAGCCGGCTTGACTGAAATAGACTTCGGACTTTTTGCCGGCAAGACTGCCGATGATCTGAAAGATGACCTGCATTATCGGGCCTGGGTCAATAGCGGCTGTCTCGCCGACATTCCGGAGGGTGAGACGTTTCACCACTTCAATAGACGCGTTAGCGACGCTTTTTTGCGACATCTGGCGGACCATACCGTCTTTGTTACCCATGCCGGTCCGATCATGTCGATCTTGGAAGCGTTCGCCGATACGCCCCGCTTTACTACGTCGGTCGACAACGGGCAAATCGTCGAGATACAATGGTCAACGACGCTGCAACATATCGTCGCTTTCGAGGTGCTTCGATGATTCTTATCTACCAGACAGGCGCACTCATCCTGGCCATTCTCCTCGATCTTTTGATCGGCAGACCCGATCTGCCCTGGCACCTGGACTTTTTGCTCGATAAACTGACTGCCGTCTCCGATCGCCAATTCTATCCCGAGTATCCGGGGCAAAAGACGCTCTATCGTCACGGCATCTATCTCTTTTTGTTCGTCGTCGGTGTGCCTGTCTTGTTCTTCGCCGGACTACTACTCGAGCTCTATCGTTTCCTACCGATCGCGGCATTCATCGTCGAAGGCATCATTTTATGGCAGACGATCGATCTTCGGAACATGACGCGCCGTGCCATGGTCGTCGCTCAGGATCTCGAGTTGTCGGATCAGTTTGCCGCCCGTCTGCATGTATCATTCATCTCCGATCGTGAGACCGGCACGATGGACGAACAGACGATCGTCAGTGAGTCGATCCGCTATGTCGCCGCGTCGAGCCTTGAATATGTTATAGGGCCGCTCTTTTACTTCTTCTTCGCCGGGACAGCCGGCAGTGCCGGTTATAGGTCTCTCCATGTGCTCAAATCACGCGTCGACCAACCAGATGATCGCTATATCGTCTACGGCCAATTCACAAGACTCATGTATCATGCCTTTACTTTTTTGCCCAGGCAATTTAATACCTACCTTCTGAAGGTCATGAGCCGTCTCGTCGACAAGCATGACCGAAACATCTTCCAAGACGGCAATCAGGCGGCGTCAGGCACAGATATCCGGATCGCCGTTCAGGCCGCCAGACTGGCCGCCATTTCAGCCATCGCCATTTCACTTCTTCTCAAGGCGGTCTTTGTCATCGCATTATTTCGCGGTTAAGCACGAAATGAACGAAGGAAAACAGAATCTATACCTGTTTTCTGTAAATTATGCGAAAAAAGCTTGACTATAAGCAGACTTCATGATACCTTTTTTCGGAAGACACAACCTATCTTCTACCTCTCTTGAAGGAATGACAGCGATCGGCCCCCTCCCGATCGCTGTCGCGCGTTATGCATGGTTTATGCATCGATTATGTATAACACCCAAACAAGTAGGCTGCACTTGAATGAGTAAGATCATGCTTCTGTCTTGCCTTCATTGTCGATCGATGATAATACTGACATAGGTTCTCGTCAGACGTTTTATGTTTCCATAAGCCCGGCGAGCGGGGAGTTTACCTTGAATTCTGGTGAAAAGCACATTCTTATCGTCGAAGATGATGGCTTCCTGAGAGACGGCTTGGCCATGCTTCTGGAGCGGGAACAATTCACCGTACGCCTCGCCGGTTCGCTCAGAGAAGCCGAAGCCGCTTTGAATGACGACACGTGTCTGATTATCCTCGATGTCGGTCTGCCGGACGGAAACGGATTTGATTACTGCCGACACATTCGAAAAACGAATAAGAACATACCGATCTTGTTTTTGACGGCGCGCGATGAAGAGTATGATGTCGTGCGCGGATTTGAGCTCGGCGGCAATGATTACATCACCAAGCCGTTTCGCTCGCTCGAACTGATCGCGCGCGTGCGCGCCCTGTTACGGCGCGTGACGCCGGATGAAACACCGACAGACGTTTCGATCGTCTTGCATCCGTCGAGATTACAGGCAAGCGTCGATGGGCGCATCATCTCTTTGACACCAACGGAGTTTTCCCTCCTCCATAAATTGATCAGCAATAAAGATCAAAGTCTCAGCAGAGAGCAACTCCTCGCCGCCCTATGGGATGGCGACGGTCATTATATCGACGATAACACGCTGTCGGTCAATATCTTTCGCCTGCGCGACAAGATCGGGCATGAGGCGATCGAGACGATTCGAGGCGTCGGCTATCGCTGGCGCGGTCTAAAATAATGAGCTGGCCGATCGCCTCGCTGATTATCGCCATCGCGCTTTTATTTCTGGCGCTGTGGCTTGACAGCCACTTTCGTCTAAAGGCCGCCAGAAAACAGATCGATCTGCTTTGCACCTCAATTACGGCTTTTCTGAGTAAACCTGAGAAATCACAATACTCGCTTGAAGACGGCGAACTTTCGCAGCTACAAAACTGCGTGGCGGCATTGGAAGACGCGTATCTCCAACTCGCCAGACTGCTCGACGAGGAAAGACAGAGAAATCACCGCTTCGTCGCCGACATATCTCACCAATTGAAAACGCCGCTGGCCGGTTTGAAACTGTATGTCGAACTAACGGAAGGCGAGCATTTGCAAAAGGAGCTTTTCCTGATCGAGCGTATGGAGAAGCTGATCCAGCAGTTGATCCGCATGGAAAAACTGCGAGTCGGTGCTTACGAATTTCACTATCAGCCGATCGAAGCACGCCGCTTGGTACGAGACATCTGGCAGGAGCTGTCCGTGCTCTATCCGAAGCATAACCTCGAAGTAAAAGGTGATGCTGAACTTCGGGGCGATCAGGCGTGGTTAAAAGAAGCGCTGCAAAACATCATAAAAAACTCGTGCGAGCAACCTCCCGGTAAATCACCGATCCAGGTCACACTCGATCGCTCCGAGACGATGATCATGATCGATATAGAGGACAGCGGCGGAGGTGTCAGGGGCATCGAAGCGGAACAGCTGTTCGAGCGTTTTAACCGCCTCGCACCTGAAGACAGCATGCAAAACAGGGGACTCGGGCTCGCCATCACGAAAATGATCATTGAACGTCACCACGGCAGCATCGTCGCACGTAATACGGCGCACGGTTTGAAGGTCAGCATCGATCTGCCGGTCCACGAGGGTTATCGTTCCTATTAACGTAAGATGACGATACTGTAAGATTCCATTCACCTGGTTGAAAGCATCGCTTGCTACGCTGGATATTGTCGGGAGGTGATTGTCATGAGTATTCTTCGCTGTGAACAACTGAGCAAACAATATCGCATGGGTGAAGTGACCGTGCAGGCGGTCGATTCGTTGACCGCGTCGTTTACGAAAGGTGAGTTTTGCACCATAACGGGACCGTCCGGTTCCGGCAAATCGACCTTGCTCCATATGCTCGGAGGACTTGAACAGCCGACGTCCGGCACCGTGTATTATGACCAGGAAAATCTCTTCGCTTATAACGACGACCAACTGTCAGTGTTGCGGCGACGTCGCTTCGGTTTTGTTTTCCAAGCCTATAATCTCGTGCAGGAACTGACCGGCGAAGAAAACATTCTGTTGCCGGTCATGCTCGACAAACAGACGCCGGACAAAGCATATCTCGCCAAAATCGTCGACATACTCGGAATCAAAAACCGTCTGACGCATCTGCCGAGCGCATTATCCGGCGGCGAACAGCAACGGATCGCCATCGCGAGGGCACTTGCGAACAAACCGTCGATCGTCTTCGCCGACGAACCGACCGGGAATCTCGATGCCCACGCCGGACGTGAAGTGTTGTCGCTTTTAAAACATGCGAGCAGCGAACTCGGCGTCACCTTGATCCTCGTATCCCACGACCTGAATATCGCCGAACAGGCTGAGCGCGTGATTCAACTGGAAGACGGGAAAATCGTCTTCGACAGCGCCTCCACTGGTAATTAGGAGGCATCATGTTTAACGCATACAGACCTAGCACACTGATCCGCGGCAACCTGCGTCACAGAAAACGCCACTACGTGTCGCTGATCATCGGCATTCTCCTCGCCGTCATGTTCATTTCCTTTATCACCCTCATCCTCACCAGCCTGCCGGCGTCATTCAAGGCGGAACATGTTCGTAATTACGGGCATGCCGATGCCGTGATCCACAATATCTCCGACGATACGCTCGCTGAACTTGAAACAAACGGTTGGCTGAGCGAAGTCGGTTTGGCGACCGTTCTCGGGCATTACTCAGATTCGAGCCACCAACTGATCAACGGGTTTAACGTCGTAAGTCTCGATGAAAAAGCGCGGCAGTTGCTCGATCTGTCGTTACTGTCAGGACGAATGCCGGAACGTGCCGGTGAAATCGCGATCGAAGAAGCCGTGTTCAGAGCCGTGGGTCAGTCCTACAAGGTCGGAGACACGTTCACACTGCCGCTCGAGTTGCTAGCCGGCGATGGTCGTTTATTACAGGAATCGCCGGTCGACTATACGTTCACTCTGGTCGGATTAATAGAAAAGAAAAACACGAATTATATCGGCGGCACGATAGACTTCGGAGACTCCGATCCTTATGCCTCATATCCATTGGCTTACGTGTCGGACGAAGAAGGGTTGGCGGAGGGCGCGATCCCGATCCACACAGGATATCTCAAGCTTAGTGACTCGTTTCGCCAATACTATAACAACATGAATGCGCTTGAACAGCATTCATACTTAAATGATCAATTGCAGAGTGCGAAAATATTCGCCTATGGGTTGGGTGGGTTTTCGGATTCAGGTCAAGTCACTGTTATCGCCCTTTTAGTTGGTGTCGTCGTCATCTCCTTGATCGTCGCCGCGAGCATCGGTATCGCCAACAGTTTTTCGCTCGTTCTCGAAGAACGCACACAGCAGATCGGACTGTTGCGGGCAGTCGGCATGACCAAAGGACAATTGCGACGTCTCTACCGGAAAGAGACATTTATCATCACCTTGATTGCGATTCCGGCAGGTTTTCTACTATCCGTCGCACTCGTTAAAGTATTCAGTTTATTCGTCGATCAACTTGCTTTCGTGATACATCCGCTCGCACCGCTTGCCGTGATCGCTATAAGCTTAATCGTCATCTTTTTGACCGGATTCTTCCCTTTAAGGCGTGCCGCTGGTATACCGCCGATGCAAGCTATTCGCAACGTCGATGTGATGCGCAAACTGACACCCAAAAGACGCATTAAAAGCCACACAACCTTCGTACCGGAACGTCTTTTTACCAAAAGGCAGGTGAAGCTGTATCGAGGCCAGCGGATAAGAGTCGGTATCTTCGTGGCATTCACCGTCCTCTTAAGCGTGCTTTTGACGTCACTCGGTGTTTTCTATATTCGCGAATATACACAGACCGGTCCGTCATACGCCATAGCGGATGAAGACTATAACTTCAGTTTTATCGATTACGCCTATCTCACTCCGGGATATTCAGATTCAACGATCGAATCGATCAGAGCTCTGCCGTCGGTAAAAAGTGTGTTCGCCTTCAAGCATGTACCGGTTCATCTTCTCGTTGATAAAATGACGCCTTACCTCGATCCACCCTACCTTGAGATCGATATTTATAAAGAGCCGAAAGAGAATCCAGCGAAACGCAACTTTAATTTGCATTATGGCTTTGACTCCCATTTCAGCGAGCAAAAGATAGTCGCTTTTGAGCCTGCACTGTTGGCGAGAATCAGCGACTGGCTGTACGAAGGGACGATCGATCTCGAAGCGATCGATCAGGGCGAAGCCGTCTTATTGTATCTGCCAGCCATTGTGATCAGGCAGGAGATCCGTGATGGCGTCGTGGTCGGCGCCGGTTTCGGCGAAAATGTTTCGGTAGGAACCAAACCGCACGGAAACACGAAGATTCTTGAAAATGACTATTTCCATATCGACCAACCGATATCACTACGGCTCATGCATACCGCCAATGCGTTTCAGATGGCTGAAGGTATCGAAGTCTTGCCTGAAGACGTCGAAATTCGCGAGTTGGAGCTCAAGGTATCCGGCTTTATCGATTACTTTGATGTGCAACAGGACGATCCTTTGGATCGCGCCAGATTAGCACCTGGTACGATCATAACGAGCCACAAAAGACTCGACGCCCTCGGCATCAACGGTAAATACCAAATTATCTGGATCTATCTCGATGATATACCCGACAAGGCAACTGAGGCATTCTTGACGGAGCGCCTGACCGATATATCGTATCAGGTGCGAAACGGAGATGTGATCAATTACATGGAGTGGCGAGAATCCTATAAGCGAAGTGCACTGACAACCATGCTTTCACTAGGCGCCGTGCTCATCGTATTTTTGAGCATCAGCATCAGCATGATCAGTCACAACATCGCTTCGCGCATTAGAGCCGACAAGCGGGTGATTGGCACGATGCGTGCTGTCGGTGCGGCCGAACGCGTGATCCAACGGTCGATCTTCTACCAGATTTTGAACTATATCTTCTTCGGTTCTCTTATTGGCTATGTGGGCGGACTCATCTTCATGTATGTTGCCGACGCACCCCGCGCGATGCTCTCGCCGATATCTTTTTTGCTACCGCCCTTATTCATTTTACTGCTCATCGGCGTCACTTCACTGAGCGCCAGACAAAAAGTCAAAAAGATCTATCGAAAGAGCATCATCGACAACATCCGACAGTTGGCCGTCCTCTTGATCATCTTCCTAGCCGCAGGTAGCGTACCGTTCATCAAGAGTGCCAACGTGTCGGCGGCGACGCCCGCGTCACCGCGCGTCCTGATCACGGATTACGCGCTCGAAGGTCAAGCGGATATGTCGGTCCTCGCCGGTGATGAGGTCACCTTGAATCTGACCCTGGCTAATGTACAGGCCAGTCAACTTGCCAGAAATATAGTACTGACGTTATCTACGCCTGAGGATGCGCTTGTCCCGAAGGCCGTGTCGAGTCACTACGTCGATCTGTTGCTCGCTCTGGAAAGCCAAGAACTTTCTATCCCGATAAGCGTGCTGGAGCAAGCGAGTCCCGGCATGAAAAAGATCGACATCACGGTCGAGTACGAGGATATCCGCGCTTCCAGCTACAGTTCTACGCAGCAAGTCTTTCTTACCGTAAAACAGGATGTGCGGCTGGAACACGATGAGTTGAACTACGACCAAAAGCTGACTCAAGGCAATGTCGGCCGTTTCGAGCTGAATGTGATGAACATGGGCAAAGGCAACATCAACAACGCGTTACTGAAAACGAATATCCCCGGCGTCTCGGAAGGCATCAGCGCATTTGCCGGTACAATCGCATCCGGTGAAAGCAAGACGATCACCTTGAATGTCCATATCAAGGACAGCGTATCGCCGGCAGCCTATCCGGGACAGATTGAATTGATGTACGAAGGGGAAAATGGTGAACGCTATAGCAAAGCGCTGCCGGTCGAATTGGCGATCAGCGAGAAACGTCCGCTCACTAACCCGGCAGGCGTCGAGGCAGACGAGCAGAAAAGTCGTTTACCTATTCCCTGGTTGGCCGCGGGTGGCGCCGTCATACTTCTTCTTTTAATCCTTCTGATCATTCAGAGCCGACGCGTCACCAAGTTGAAGCGGGCTGAAGAAGCGCGTCTGTAAACGGCTTAAATCCAGATGCGCGGTACACGCGAAGCGACACGGCAAAACAACTCATAGGAAATCGTACCGGCCAAAAGTGCCACTTCATCGGCAGTTAGCATGTTTCCATTTTGCTGACCGAAAAACAGCGCCCAATCGCCGACCTTAACATCGAGCGAACTGACGTCGAGCGCCACCCGATCCATCGACACACGGCCGACGATCCTCGCTTTTTGTCCGTCGATCAGGAAATGACCTATTGAAGATAACTGCCTCGGCACGCCGTCGGCATAACCGAGCTCGACGATCGCAAGTTTTGAACCGGCCGGCATCGTCTCGCTGCGACTGTAGCCGACCGTCTCCTCTTCTTTCAGAGTCTTTATCTGGACAACTCTCGCCATGACCGACATCACGGGATGAAGATCGAGTCCCGTGTCTTTCGCCGGATCCGGTGAACCGCCGTACATGACAATACCGGCGCGCAGGAGATTGAACGTATCGTTATTCCAGCGACAGGCGCCGCTGTTCGCGATATGGACATAGCGAAACGGCAGCATAGTCAAACGATCCTTGACGAGGCAAAAGCGTTCGATCTGCAAAGCGGTGAACGCTTCATCGGCCTCGGACGCGGCAAAGTGCGAAAACATGCCTTCCGGTATTAAAACAGAATCAGAAAAAAGCGATGCGATCTCACGACACGTGTTGTCCAAAGATATCTTATCCGTCGCAAAACCGAGGCGCGTCATGCCGGTATCGAGTTTGATGTGAACCTTACACGATGCCTTCTCATCTCTCAGACGGTGCAAAACGTCCAAGCCATATTGCACGGTATGCACGGTGATGGAAACATCTTGCCTGGCGGCAGCCACGACTTGCTCAAGCGGCACGATGCCGAGGATTAAGATTGCGGTTTTAATGCCGGCTTCGCGCAACTCTTTTGCTTCCTCAAAGGTGGCGACCGCAAACATATCGACGCCGTGGGCTTCCAATATACGCGCAACGTCGACGGCACCGTGACCGTAAGCATTCGCTTTGACGACGGCGCAAAACGCCTGTTTTCCGGAGCCGGCGCGCCGGATTTCAGCGATATTATGAAGAAGCGCTGCCTTGGACATCAAGGCGGCGCGGTTTTTATCAGACAACACGCTTGTGGACATAAGGCGAGATCATCGCAAGGCACATCGAGCCGTACTCGACGTCGAACTCGACGATGTCACCGACCTTCAGATCGGTCACCGTCTTCGTCGCATCCAAAATCACATGGTCGGAGCTCGCACCGATGATCTTCGCTCCACTCATTCTGGGCGTGATGCTGTTTAGATCGGTATCGAGTCGGCCGAGCGCCAGGATCGCGCGCTTGATCACGCCGACATCTTCAAACTCCGGCACCTCGCCGAAAGCGTTCGTGCCGATTTCTCCGTACGGCATCGACGGCTTATGTTTGCACTCGATTACTTCGGCCTTTAGGGTAAACACATCCGTATAGAGATCGGCGATACGCTTTCTATAGCTCGTCTCACGTCCGAAGAGGAGCGATTCGCCGAGCCGCACGTGGTTGATGCCTTCAGGCATTTTACCTTGCTCCAACAGGTAGACGAGACCGGAGTTGCCGCCGGAGACAATCGGCAGATGGACGTCGTACGTCTCCTTGATCTTTTCGGCAATCTCGACCAGTTGTCCCAGATTTTCGTCATTGCCGATCACACCGCCGTAGCAGTTGAAGTTTGCGCCGATTCCGGCCAGGAACAACCCACGAAGCTTCAACGTCTCGCCGGCCATCTTGACGATCTCATCCGGCATGAAGCCTTCTCTCAAGTCGCCGAGTTCGACCATCAGGATCACGCCGTGACGGCTGCCGGCCGTTAAGGCGGCGTCCGACAAGGCGCAGAGCACCTCGTATTCGGAATTCAAGCTGAGATCACAGTGTCGAACGACGTCGGCCGCCTCCGAGATCATCGGCGTGCGAAGCATCATATGCGACGCGCCATACCCTTTGAGGCGTTCGATATTCTCGATTCTCGAATCGGCGAAAAACTGAGCACCGGCTTCGACCATCGCGTCGACCACCGGACGGTGCGCCCGAAAGCTCTTGGTCACCAGATGACACATAACATGCGACTCTTCGCATAGCTCAAGAATACGCCTCGTGTTGTAGATCAGTTTCTGACGGTCAATTTGCAGTTGCGGATACTTCATAAAATGTCGACCGACGCCGGTCATTCCCCTTTCGTCAACGTCTCCCGGAGCAACGAAGAAGCCGCCTCGGGATAGCGCACGGCGAGAACGCCGAGCGATGCCATGATATAGTCTCGATCGATAAAGACGGCCGCGTCTTCCGGCGGATAGAGGAACTTTCCGCCTGCCGGCCGCCTTAAATCTGCCAACAGTTTACCACGCGAAGGCAACCGACTGAGCGGGCCTCCCGTACCGACGATCGCCTTGATCGAGGTTAGATCGCGGCCGACCGCCGTATAGATGCGACCGCCCGGCAAAAAACGTTCTTCGAGTCGACCGGCATGCCTTGTCAGCGCGATCTCCAGGCAATTGGCAGCGAGCGCCTCCACCAATCGGATATCGCTTTCCGATTGGGGGATCGGTCCGATCGCAAAAAGTTCGTCCTCTTTTTCGCCGAAGCGTTTTTTACGCTCATCGTCGCGCATCGCGTCGAGGACATGCCGCCTGTTGATAAAGACCCCGAGATCGCCTTCGACCGTGCGTTTGGCGAACGGTTCCGGCGCCGTCTGGATCTTTCGCATCTCTTCACTACCTTCGGTCACCGAGTGCACGTCGGTCGTCGCACCGCCGACATCGAAGACGATGGTGTCACCGAAGAGATCGTAAACCAGTTCAGCCGCAGCCATCACGGCACCGGGCGTCGGCATGATCGGTCCGTCGACCAGTTCGCGGATCGACGCCATGCCGGGGGCATGAACGATGTGCTTTTCAAACACCTCCTGCACGGCCTGTCTCGTCGGCAACACGTTCAATTGATCGATCGACGGGTAGACATTTTCGGCGAAGCGCACTTCGACACCGGCATCCGTAGCCAGACGTCCGATCTCTCTTTGATTTTCCACGTTTCCCGCGTAGACGAGCGGGATATCGTCCAAGAGCGGCAGGAGCTTTTTCACATTGAACAGCGCCGTCTCTTTTTCGCCGTAATCGACACCGCCGGCGACCAGTACCATTTTCGGTGCCGCCTCCCGGATAGAAGATAGATCCTCCTCCGTCAGCTTGCCGGCCGTAATACCGACCAGCACGGCTCCCGAACCGAGCGCCGCCTCTCTCGCCGCACGCACCGTCATATCGTAGACGAGACCATGGACCGTCATGCGAAGTCCGCCGGCGGCGGACGACGTCGCGAACATCTCATCCCAGGTAAACGAGCTGCCGAGCGTTTTCTCGGCGTCGGCGATCGCCGCTTTCAACCCGCGGTTGACATCGCCCTCCAGCACGGTCGTCTCGGAGACGCCCTGACCTAAAAAGCGGGGGGTCCCGCTTCTTAGGTTCGTAAAGACGTTGACGACGGTCGTCGTGCTGCCTATTTCAGCGACCAGCGCGTCGACTCTCATGTTCGTTTGGCGCGGCGCGTTTTAACCAGGAAAGACGCCACTTCAATACCTTTGCTGCCTCTGCCGAAGCCGGCATCGACGCCTGCTTCCAGAGCCATCTCGTTCGTGATCTGGGTACCGCCGCCGATCAGGATGAGGCGGTCTCTGACGCCTTTCTCGATCGCCGTCTCGGCCAGTTTCTTCAGATTCTGCACATGAATGTCATTGTGCGAGATGATCGTCGAACAGAGGACGGCTTCGGCATTCGTCTCGATCGCCGCGTCGATCAGCTTATCGACCGGTACCGATGTGCCGAGGTATTCGTAGGTGATACCGAACGTCTCGATGCCGCCGTGCTTGATGTCGATGATCTCTTTCAGCCCGACCGAGTGCTCGTCCTCACCGACCGTACCGGCAACGACCTTCAACGGGAAGGAGGCGATATCCTCACGGATCTCCTTCTCACTCAAGACTTCTTCGAGCGGCGGGATCACGAGTTCGTTGATATCGATGTCGAACGTGATTCTTCCCTTCATCTCGATGTAGGTGCCTTCCGCCGGATGCATCACCTGACGGTGGATCACGGTGCACTCATCGAGTCCCATCTTCTCACCGATCTTCAGTGCAGCAAACTCGGCTGTCCTGATGTCGGTCGGCAACTGCATCGTCAAGACGACGACGCCGTCCGCGAGGAATTCAACCTCCGGTCGGATCAGGTTCGGGTTCTCCTCATAAGCCTTCAGCTCATCAAGGCGCTTATTGACGTTGTCTTCCGGATCGAGCTCATCGATAAAGATGATCTTGTCCGGATCTTCAAACGTGTCACCGCCGATGATCGAAGTCGGATTATCGATACCGGCCGGCAGGTGATTGTCACCGAAATGGACGCTGACCGGTGCAAAATAATCGTCGTCTCTGGCATAGACCGTGTCATTGCCGACGCCGCCTTCCGGGTCTCTCGCGATACCGTCACCTTTGCGCTCGGGATACTCGCCACTGTCGACGAAGAATCCCCGCTTCACAGCTTCATAATAACCGCCGATCTCGAG
>DUQI01000015.1 GCA_012837885.1 Fastidiosipila sp. | reverse complement strand
CATATACGGTTCAATGTCATGATTATGTAGCATGTGATGCCTCCTGATTAGTAGTGCTTAGGCGTCTATCAGTTCGAAGCCGGCCGTAAAGTGCCGAAGCGAGGTGATCGGTCCTTCGAACACGAGTCTCATCCCTTTGTATTGATCGCGGTTTTTATAGATATCACCAAGTGCTTCGGCGATCACGTCCATATGGTTGTCGGTGTACACGCGGCGCGAGATCGCGATGCGCATCGTCTCCAGCTCCGGCCAGATATCTTCGCCTGTCTCCGGATCTTTTTTGCCGAAAGCACAGGCACCGATTTCGACGGCGCGTACGCCGGCTTCTTCGTAGAGGGCGACGACGAGCCGTTGACTCGGAAATTCATGTTGCGGGATATGCGGGAAGAATTTTCTGCCGTCGACGTAGACACCGTGTCCGCCGGTCGGTTCGATGATCGGGACACCTTTTTCTTTCAGCCGATCGCCGAGATATTTCACCTGATTGATCCGGTACTCGAGGTAGGCGGCGTCGACGCCTTCCTGCAGACCGACCGCCAGCGCGTCCATGTCACGCCCGCTCATGCCTCCGTACGTCGTGAAACCTTCGTAGACGATCGAATGCTGATTCGCCTGATGGAAGATGTCTTCGTTTCTCGTGACGAAAAGACCGCCGATATTGACAAGTCCGTCTTTCTTACTCGACATCACGGCCGATTCCACATAGGAGAACATCTCACGTGTGATCGTCTTGATGTCGACGTCTTCATAGCCCGGTTCACGCATTTTGATGAAATACGCATTCTCGGCCAGACGGGCGCTGTCCATGATCATGGGGATGTTGAATTCGGCGGCGACCTTGCTCGTCTCGCGGATGTTTTCTAAAGAGACCGGCTGTCCGCCGTTGTTGTTGCAGGTGACGGTCATGATGATGCAGCAGACTTCGGAGGCGTGCGCTTCCAGGTAGCTACGCAGACGCGGAATATCCATATTTCCCTTGAATGGATGATATTCCTGGTTGGCACTTCGGCCTTCGGGAATGACGAAATCGAGAGGGATGCAACCGACGACTTCCGCGTTGCCGCGGAACGTGTCGAAGTGCATGTTGCCGATCGCGTACTTACCCGGTTTGGCATAGAGTTTGGCGATCATGTGATCGGCCGCTCTGCCCTGATGCACAGGCTGGACATAAGGCATGCCGAAGATATCTTCGACTGACTCTTTCAGTCGATAAAAACTCTGACTGCCGGCGTATGACTCGTCGCCACGCATAATCGCAGCCCACTGGTTCTGACTCATCGCGGTCGTACCGCTGTCCGTGATGCAGTCGATGTAGACGTCTTCGGCGCGAAGCTTAAATACGTTGTACTGTGCTTCAGCCAGACACTTTTGCCGGTAATCTTTGGTTGTTTGCTTGATTGGTTCAACAGTCTTGATGCGGAAAGGTTCGGCGGTCATGTACTTCATTGGCAAGCTCTCTTTCAAGGATATTCGGTCTATCTTCTTTAGTCCAATATAGAGGCTTAGAGTCCGTCCCGCAAGCGATTAAGGGAGTTTTAAAACTGCGTGAATAGGCATGCGTAAACAACATTGTTTTATAGGAAAGACGTATCAAATATGCAGCGCAATGTTCCCCCACCGAAGCAATCACCGCTGTGTTGCCAATACATGAAAGCTTTTCAACCGTTGTGGTTTCCTCATTTCAGTCTTGACTTGGAAACGAGGGAGCAATCTGGACTTTTCTATCTCGGAATACCAGATCTTGTCACGACCAACAGAAGCTCCATATCAGACAAATGCAAACTATTGTCAGGGAAGCGTTCTTGGAATTCCATGACAAGTTTATGTTTTTCTAAGTCACTTATTGGTCCGATCAGGAATGACGCTTCCGATTCACCGCTTTTTGACCACGCTTCGAAGACGTAGATCGCGTTTTCCAAGGTCACGATGCGGTCATTTTTAGCAAACCAGGTATAGTCGGTCGTCGTACTGTTCAAGTCTTCATCGATGCTTTCAATGAAGGTGTCCGTGGCGGCTCTAATTTGCTTCAAGGAAGGAAGACGGTAGATGCATCCAGGTATACTTTCCCGTCTGCGTATCATCCCAGGTCGTGTCGACGACGAGCCATTCATCGTCGAGTTTAACGACGTTCCAGGCATGCTCGGTGACGTCTACCGGTACAAGAATGCTACCTTCAATGTAGTAGCTCTGTAGGCCGACGATCTGAGCCAGTAACTGGTACGCTTGCGCATAGCCTGAACATATCGCCCGCTGATTGACGAGGGCCCCGTGGGCGGTGCTTGTTTCGAGTACTTCTGCCGGATCGAGGTCGTTGTTTACGCCTATGCCCTCATTGGCAAGCGCTGCTTCATAGTGGTATTCAGCCCGCTCGAAGACGATGTCATGGATCTGCAGTGACTTTTCATAGTCCGACATGTTTTCCCAGTCGTGACCGTGAAGCAGTTCGGTAATGACTTCCTCAAGCGCTTGTCGTCTTTCAAGCGCTTCACCGT
>DUQI01000100.1 GCA_012837885.1 Fastidiosipila sp. | reverse complement strand
TCCCAGTCGTAACCGCGAAGCAGTTCGGTAATGACTTCCTCAAGCGCTTGTCGCCTTTCAAGCGCTTCACCGTAAGTGACAATCTCATTGAACTCGAGCGTCGTGTTTTCAGGTCCGACGAACACGTCGTATAAAGACCCAATCTGTGGATGTTGCAGGACTAATTGAGTTGCTTTGCCGACCAGTTCTATTACGGTAAGATCGGGCAGGTTAACGTCATTTTTTAACTCTTCTATGTCAAATCGGGTGATGCCTTTTAGTAACCCTTGCAGCAGATAACGTTCCAGAGGATCGTCCGTCATCGGCTGATTCAAGTTGACCTCGATGGCGGCAGGCGTCGGTTCATTCGGTTGCTCGATTGTCGGAATCGGAAACAACGTCGTCTGCAGAAGGATCAGGAAAGAGACGAGAAACGTTAGAATGGTCGCCACCATGGTGATCACCTCGCTTTTTTTGATGTCACATACATTTTTTTTCCACTGCTTTTGCTTTGGAATCTGTAACGAATGGGGTGATATATAAAGCGAGAAGTCCTGCTACATACCCCAGGCGATCCAGACGAAAATATATGCCGACATGACGGCAGCCAGCGTGTAGGGCACCGATATTTTCATAAATTCGGAGTTTTTCACCGCGTAGCCGTTTCTTCTAAGAATGCCGAGGCCGGCGATGTTCGCCGACGCACCGATCGGGGTGAGGTTGCCGCCGAGCGTCGCACCACAGAGCAGACCGAAGTAGAGCACGGTCGGGTTTTGTCCCATCTGTGCGGCGAGCGTGGTGACCACAGGCAGCATGGTCATGACGTACGGGATGTTATCGATAAAGGCGGAGATTAAGACGGAGCTCCAGACGATCAAGGTGTACATCAGGAAGTAATTGCCGCCGCCGACTTTTAAAAAGATCGTGCCGATCGCTTCGATCACACCGGCCTCTCTGATCGAGCCGATCACGATGAACAGCGCGGCCAGAATGATCACCGTCTGTACGTCGATCTCGAGGAGCGTCTCGTTCACGACGGCGAGGCGGCGCTGACGGATCGATTCGATGATCAAGGTGAGGATCATGACGGCAAGACAGATGATGCCGTTGATGTTGTCAGCGATGAAAGGCGACCACGCACTTAAATCGACGAAAGAGGCGATCACGAGCAACACGATGGTCACGAGCAAGGCGACGGTCGGGATATAGTTTGTCACGACAGTGCGCTCCTCCAGATGAATCACGCCCTTTTTCTTTCTGAGCACGAAGACAAGGACGAGCGTCGCGCATAAAAGCCCCAGCTGATTCACAAAGAAGAGTCCCGGGAATCCTTCATACCAGAAGAAATCAAAAAAGTTCATGTCGGCGTGCGTGCCGAGCAGGATCGAGGTCGTATCGCCGACGAGTGTCGCGGCGCCCTCCAGATTCGAAGCGATTGAGATCGAGATGATCGCGAAGACGGGTGAGGTGCCGAGTTTTTTAGAAATCGTAAGAGCGAGCGGCGCGACCATCAGGACAGTCGCCACGTTGTCGACGAACGCCGAGATGACGCCGGCGAACACCGATAGAAGAATGATCATCCACATCTCGTTTCTCGATTTGTCGATGATGATGTCGGCCAGTTTTGCCGGCATTTTCGATTCGATGAACAAAGCGACCGTTCCCATCGTACCGATGATCATGAAGAGCACATTCCAGTTGATTTCCTGAAATAGATTCTCGATCGGGAAGATGCCGCTGACGATGTAGATCATGGCGGATGTGAGCGCGATCAGCCAACGCCATTTCGATAAGACGATCATTAAAAAATACGTGACGATAAATAAAATGAGCGCCGGCCACATCTCACAAACACCTCTTCTTCAAAAAACTCCAAAGAGGACGGTATCATATTGGTCACGCGATTGCCAGCGTTAATAAATCAGATGTGCCAGAACCGTGTGAAACAACAATCGCTCGGAAATTGGCTACACTCTAAGTAGGCAAGAAGCGTATAGAACGCCGCAGGAGGTATCGATGTATAAACGGCTGTCTTATAACTTGAACGACCAGGCTCCGGGCTGGCCGAACAATCCTAAAATTGAGTTGAAACCGAAAGGACTTATCTCGACCGGCGGTTCATCCAATTCGTACCTCGTCACGCTGTTCAATCATTTCGGCTCACACATGGATGCGCCGAAACATTTTAATGACGACGGACCTGCGATCGCCGAACTCCCTTTTGACCGTTTCATCTTTCATAAGCCATTGCTACTCGATATACCAAAGTCATTTAAAGAAGGCGTGATGCCAGAAGACCTGATGCCGCATGCGGAAAAAATCGGTGAAGCCGATCTCCTCATGATTCGCAGCGGCTTTTCACAGTATCGTGAGACGGACCCGGATCGTTACAGCAAGGAAGGGCCGTATGTCAGTTCAGACGCCTGCCGCTACTTGATGGATCACTTCAAAAACCTCTCCGGTCTGGCTGTCGACTGGGTATCACTCGCATCGCCGTCGAATAACGACGGTAAGCTGGCACATCAGCATTTACTGAAAAACTACGACCACTTTGTGACGATCATTGAGGATATTGATATGCGGGGGCTGAAACAGGAGACGCTCCGGAAAGTATTTTCGATCCCGTTGTTCATAGACGGCATCGACAGTTCACCGGTGACCGTTTTCGCTGAAATAGCTACGTGAATCAGCCTCGAAACTGATGTAGTTCGAGCGCAGTCGGGAGGCATCTATGCCCGGTAACGACAAGACAACACGAACGATCTACACGATCGGTCACTCGACACACCCGATCGATGATTTTATCTCTCTGTTGAAAGAGAACGGTGTAAAGCGGCTCGTCGATATTAGAACGATTCCGCGTTCACGGCACAACCCGCAGTTCGAACAAGAGGCACTCGCGACGTCACTCGAGGCTGCCGGTATCGAATACCGCTACATGAAGGATCTCGGCGGTCTTAGACCGAAGGTCAAAGAGTCAAAGAATACGGCGTGGCGAAACGCGTCGTTTCGAAACTACGCGGACTACATGCAGACGACTGAGTTCAGTGATGCGATCACCGAACTGATCCGACTGGCCGAAAAGAAGAAAACGGCGATCATGTGCGCGGAGGCCGTGCCCTGGCGTTGTCACCGTTCACTTGTCGGAGACGCATTACTCGTACGCGGTTTCAACGTCATCGATATCATGGGCGCGGGAAAAACGAAGGAACATCAATTGACCTCGTTTGCTGTCGACGACGGCAAGACGATCCTCTATCCGGGAGGTGATGATCATGAAGAATCAGATTAAAAAGATTCGCGAATCCATTAGATCCCATGACTCAAACGAGCGCTTTCTTTCGCTCGGTTATGAACCGTTGTTTGTGGCCGACGAACGTGCCCGTATCGTGATCGTCGGCCAGGCTCCCGGTATCAATGCGCAGGAGCTCGGAAAGCCGTGGGCCGATCTGAGCGGCGAGCGCCTGATCTCCTGGCTCGGCATCGATGAAGCGTTGTTTCGGGATGAATCGAAGATTTCACTTCTGCCGATGGATTTTTATTATCAGGGACGCGCAAAGTCAGGTGATCTGCCGCCGCGACGAGGATTTGCCGCTTTATGGCATCCCAAACTCTTGGCCTTAATGCCGAACATTAAACTGACGGTGCTCGCCGGCCAATATGCCGTTAAGGAGTATCTTGGCGCGGAGGCGAAAGCGAATCTGACCGAGACGGTGCGTGCCTATAAAGACTACCTGCCAAAAGTCTTTCCGATCGTGCACCCGTCTCCGCTGAACAATCGTTGGTTGGCCAAAAATCCGTGGTTTCTGAGTGATGTCATTCCGGCTTTGCAAAAACAAGTGAAACGCGCTTTAAGGTAACTGAGAACAAAATCTTAACAGGCTTTTATTGATTAATTATCCAGAGTCTTCGGCTATCTATGCGCAAACTGTCCAGAGTATAGGCGGTTGAAAGCGCCCTTTAGGCGCGAATCGTAGAATATTTCAGAGAAAAGCCGTAAACGCTTTACTGGGGCAAATATATGAGCGATCATTTGTATTTATCAGGCGCGCTCAAGGTATTTGCCTTTATTTTGCGTCTGGATTGGAGAAAGGGAGAATGAAAAGAAAGAGAACATGGCTCTTGCTTCTGCTTTGTCTGACGCTACTCGTTTCTGCTTGTGCGGGTAACACTGGCACCACGGAAAAGACGACCGGTGCGACGGAGTCGGCATCGGGCACAGAAGAGAAGACTGACGACAGCTGGAGCAAAATCGAAGCGAAAGGCAAGCTGATCATGGGGTTGGATGACAACTTCCCGCCTATGGGATTCCGTGATGAGAAAAATGAGATTGTCGGCTTCGATGTTGATCTGGCGAAAGAAGTGACGAAACGACTCGGGATCGAGCTTGACCTTCTGCCGATCGATTGGAGCATGAAGCAAAACGAGCTCGATGCGGGAAATGTCGATCTGCTCTGGAACGGATATAGCTTTACGCCTGAGCGCGATGCCGACAACACGTTGTCGACAGCCTATCTGGCGAACGACCAGGTGGTGATCGTTCTTAGTAAGTCGGGTGTGACCGATCTGGCCGGTTTGGCCGGCAAGACGCTCGCTGTGCAGGAGGGATCTTCGGCGCAACAGGCACTCGATGCCGCCGCTGATTTCAAAGCGTCGCTCGGCAGTGTCGTGCCGTTTCGAGACAATGTCACGGCGTTCCTCGATGTCGAAAGCGGAAGTTCCGACGCGCTCCTCATCGACAAGGTAGTCGGTGAGTACTACATCGCGCAGAAAGACGAGGCCGACTATACGATCCTCGGCGAATCGCTCGCCCCGGAAACATACGTGATCGGGTTCCGCAAAGGTGAAGTCGCTTTCAAGGATAAGATTGAAGAGACACTTCGCGCGATGAAAGAGGACGGCAAGCTGGCAGAGATCGCGACCGAATGGTTCGGTAGCGATGTCACAATCTTCAAATAAATGAGCTGGCAGGAAGTCGTCAATCTCCTGCCTGCCTTTTTGGAAGGCAGTTGGATGGCTGTGAAGCTGTTCTTCATCACGCTGTTGTTTGCCTTGCCTCTGGGGCTCGTTCTGGCCTTCGGCCGTATGTCGAAACATCGGTTGTTAAGTCGCGTCATCGCACTTTTTCAGTATGTGATCCGCGGCACGCCGCTGATGCTGCAGCTCGTCTTCGTGATGTATTTCCCGTCGATCCAGCTCGGTATCAGCGGTTTTAACCGGTTCACCGCCGCCTGCGTGGCGTTCAGCGTCAATTACGCCGCTTATTTTTCGGAGATCTATCGGAGCGGTATCGAGTCGATTCCGAAAGGACAGTCGGAAGCGGCGCGCGTGCTCGGTTTTTCCAAGGCGAAGACGTTTTCCAGAATCATCTGGCCGCAGACTTTCAAGCGTATCCTGCCGCCTCTGGGAAATGAATTCATGACGCTCGTTAAGGACACGGCACTCGCGACTACGATCGGCATCATCGAGCTCCTGCGCGTCGCGCAGAATCATATGAACCGAAGCAACAGCATGATCCCGATCGTCGTCGCTCTCGTCTTCTACTTGATCATGAACGGCGTCGTGAACTTGTTCATGAACGGCCTTGAGCGTCGTTACGCTTACTACAAGGTGTAGAAGGCAATTTATGGCGAGAAGTGGAGACATCATTTTACGGGTGCAAGACGTCAGCAAGCGTTTTGGTGAGCTCGATGTTCTGAAGGGGATATCGTTTGAGCTGGCTGAAGGCGGCATTCTGGCGATTATCGGACCGTCTGGATCGGGGAAATCGACGCTTTTGCGCGGTATCTGTCAACTCGAGCGGATGGACAGCGGTAGTATCGAGATCTGCGGTGAGTCATTGTTTTCACCGGACGACACAGGAGCCGCCGTCTACGCGCCGCCTGCTCAGCAAAAGAGACTTCAGCTAAAACTCGGTATGGTGTTTCAGACGTTTCACCTCTTTCCGCATCTATCAATCATTCGAAACGTCATTGAAGCACCGATTCAGGTGCTGAATAAACCGAAACGACAGGCGATGGAAGAGGGGATGGCGCTTTTATCAAAACTCGGTCTGGCCGACAAGGCGAAGGCCTATCCGTATCAACTGTCGGGCGGTCAGCAGCAACGCGTCTCGATCGCCCGCGCCCTCGCGCTGAATCCCGAGATCCTTTGCTTTGATGAGCCGACATCGGCACTCGATCCGGAACTGACCGGTGAAGTCCTGAAAGTCATGCGCGATCTGGCTCAAGACAATATGACGATGCTGGTCGTGACTCATGAGATGCGGTTCGCAGCCGAAGTCGCCGATCACGTTATTTTCATGGACGAGGGCGTGATCATCGAGGAGGGAACTCCGGAGCAAATATTCGGACAGACGAATCAAGAGAGGACCAAGCAGTTTTTGCAAAAATTCAATGAGTAGATATATGCGTGTTCCTGCTGCCTCTACAGTATGGTGACGCCGTCACTTCGGTTATTATGAAGACGGGAGGCACGACGATGCGCATTAACGACTTTGCTCTGGAAGTCTACTTTGGAAAATATGAGTTTTCGGCACCATATCTTCTTGCCCAATCCGATTGTGAGACGATGACGATCGATGCTTTGCTCGATTTTGAGCCGGGAGCCAAGGATTCTTTTTTAGAGATGCGTCTGGGTTACTCTGAAGTCGCCGGAGATCCTGAGCTTCGTTCCTTAATTGCAGCGCTCTACGAGGAAAAGACAGTGGACGATGTTCTGACCCACTGTGGCGCCCAGGAGGCGATCTTCGCCTTCATGAATACACATGTATCGAGTGGCGATCACATCATTTACATGTCACCAACATATCAGTCGCTCTACAGTATCGCGGCATCGCTCGGCGCAGAGCCTTCCGCATGGCCGCTAAAAAATCTTGACGGTGTCTGGAAAATAGATATCGCTGAATTGGAGTCTCTGATTCGACCGTCGACAACGATGATCGTGTTAAATACACCAAACAATCCAACCGGTTTTACCTTCAGCGAAGAGGAGATGCGCCAGATCTCTGATATAGCCGCCAAGCACGATCTCCATATCTTCGCCGATGAAGTGTATAAGGGATTGGAGCTGGAAGACGATCGACGTCCCTGGTTTTCAGATTTATATGGGAAAGCCATCTCCCTTGGCGTGATGAGTAAGGCGTATGGACTGGCCGGACTTCGCATCGGCTGGGTGGTGACGAAAGATCACGCCGTTCTGGATAAGATGACGCGCTTCAAGCATTATTTGAGTATCTGCAATACGACTGCGGGCGAATATCTGGCGAAGATCGCACTTAAACACGGCGATTCGATTTTGCAAAAAAATAGAGAGATCATCGAGGGGAATGTCGCGCTGGCGAATAAGTTCTTCGAACGCTATGCGGAATTGTTTGATAACTATCCGCCGGTGTCCGGGCCGATCGCTTTTCACCGACTGCGCTTCGGAATGAGCAGCGACGATTTCTGTGAGCAGCTCGTCAAAGATGCCGGTGTGTTGCTTTTACCGGGCTCCGTCTTTGATGTGACTGAGCCGTATGTGCGCATGGGGTACGGGCGGAAGAACTTTTCAGATAATCTCGCAGAGCTCAACGCTTATTTACAAAAGCATCCGTTTTCGGCAAAAGGAGGATCGGCATGAGAGTAGCAAGACGTGAATCGATATTGAAAGACGGTCGTCGTTTGGTAATCAGGAGCGCCGACCGCGTCGATGCGCTCGACATGATCGACTGTTTGAAACAGGTGGCAACAGAATCGACGTTTCTTCTTTCTTATCCGGATGAGATCACGTATACGGAAAGCGAAGAGATTAGCATTATAGACCGTTTCTTGAATGCGCCCACCTCAGCTATGCTCGTCGCCTTTGTCGACAACCGCCTGGTCGCGATCAGCTCGATTATGGGACAGAGCCGTAGGCGAAAGATGTGCCACCGTGCGGAGCTGGGCATTTCCGTGCTACGCGACTACTGGGGACTCGGCATTGGCGCCCGTATCCTCGCGACCCTGATTGAGGCGGCAAAGAATGCGGGACTTGAGCAGATCGAGTTGGGTGTCTTTACAGGAAATAAAAGGGCGTTGGCACTTTACCGAAAGATGGGATTCGTCGAGACCGGACTCGTACCGCAAGCCGCAAAGCTGGATGACGGCACATATTATGACGAGCATCGCATGGTATTGATGCTCGACCGAGCGATCGAAGATGTGCTCATAAACCCCGAGTATTAACGTAAAAGGGGCTGTCTCAAAACACCGTTTGTGTTGCGAGATAGCCCTTTTTTCATTGATTTGTTCTCCAAAGCTTGTCGTTTCTAAGTTAATTCGCATGCGTGTAGACGTATGATCGCGAGTTTTTCTTCTAATTTGACGTTGATTTCTAGAAAAAGACAACCGAAAATAAGCCAGAGAGCATTCTGATGAGAATAGCGGTATTTATCCCGCGCTTTTCAGTGGGAAAAGTGCTTGCTTTAACCGGTGTCCCTGAATACGATGGTGTAGTTTATTGATGTTGAAACCAAGAGCGAGAAGGAGGCACTCGGTCTTGACGTTGATGGCACCTCTAGTCAGAAAACGGGTGAAGCCATAATTCCATTTCAACACCCCGAATGCCCCTTCAACCTGAATCGATCGATTGACTCGTAAATGGATACCACGATCGCTGGTTATGTTTTCCAGGCTTTTTTGCCGATAAGCGTCGAATGTTTCCGCGACCGTTATCGTCTTTGCATACTTCCCTTTGTAGCAAGTGCCGAGATGAGGACATCCGTCACAGCTTTCACAGCGGTACACTTTACTTTGACTCTTGAAGCCGGAGGCGCTGGTTCTCGTCCTATCCGAATGGTAGGTTAGCAGTCGTCCACCCTTGCACCGATAGGCATCCTGGTCAGGCAGATACTCCATGCTTAAACGAAAGGCCATCTCGTTTTGAAACGTCTTCGTCTTGGAATACTCGTAATTCGATGGCTTGATATACGGAGTGATTCCTTCTTCATCTAAATACGTGTAATTTTCTTCACTCTCATACCCCGCGTCACACACGACGTGCTTGAACATGCGCCCAAGATTTTGCTTCAGCGTGGTCAGGAATGGTTTTAAGGTGAGACTGTCGCTTCGTTCTGAAGAAATATCGACTCCGACAATGTACTCACTTGTAACCGCCAACTGCAGATTGTAGGCGGGTTTGAGCTGGGCATTGCGCATATGGTCATCCTTCAAGCGCATGAATGTGGCATCTGTATCGGTTTTAGAAAAACTGTTTCGGCCAT
>DUQI01000099.1 GCA_012837885.1 Fastidiosipila sp. | reverse complement strand
TTCAAGTCCCGGAAACATCCCCTTGATCAATACCGATTTACCGGCACCGGAGTCCCCGACGACCCCGATCAGGAGGTCGAACGGACTCATGTACTGCTGGGCGATCTGTGCCCCCTGATCGTAAAGACGCGGGTACCCTCTGGCCGCCAGCAGCAAGCTATAGAGATGGTTTCCCTGCATGCGTGCCGAATATGACATAGATCAGTTACTCCTTCTTTTTCGCCGCGCGGAAGGCCAGGATGCGCTCCATTTCATTATTTATGATCATGTAGCCTTCATCGACGCCCATGCCCGGTTTCGCGAGCATCTGATCCGCACCGGTGGCGAGCGCCACATGGACGCAGATCTGCGCCGAACGGTCGGTCTCGTTACACGTACCGCCGAGGTATGCGCCGACACCGCGGGCCTTACAGTAGAGCACAGCCTGCGCGCTGTTTTGAATGCCGCCCAGATCCGGCGTCTTGATCTGAATCATATGGCCGGCTTTGGCATCGGCAAAATCTCTGACATCTTCAAACGTGTTACACCATTCATCGGCCACGATCTGCACGTCGAGTCCACGCCGATCGATCTCCGCCGTAAGAGCCGCCATCATCTTGATCTGGTCTTCTTTTGAGCCGGCGTCCATCGGGCCTTCGATTCGCAGTTTATGCGGCGCGACGGTAGCGGCCAAATCGCCCAGATAATCGGCCATCGCTTCGATGTTGTTCACGCCGAACAGCTGTCCGACCGTACCGTAGACGTCGACGTGGAAGTCCGGCAGATAGTCGGCAAACGGTTTGGCTTTCTGCACACGATCTTTGAGCCAGATCAGGTACTCTTTTAGGATCTCGCCTTTCAAGCCGAGCTTCGACTCCATATGATTGATCAGGGCATGAGGGATAACCTCGACGCCTTTCAAGATCATTTTGTCGGCATTATCTTTTCTCAGGTCGCCCGACTGCGTGAAGATCGGGGTCCGCACCTCGCTGACTTCCGAACCGTACGCTTCGGCCAGCACTTCACACATCAGTTTGCCGTTCGCTTTGGCAGAAGCATCGAGCAACGCCTGTGTCACGCCGTAGCGGATCGCTGTATGAAGGCGTTTGCCTTTTTCGTCGCGCAGTTGATCGATCTTGTCGGCCAACGCTTTAAAATCGTCGACCGGCTGTCCCAAAAGCTCAGGCGCGACGACGCGCTCGATCACCGGGATAAAATCGTCAGCCAAAAAGAGCGGATCACGTCCGGCGGCACCGGAATACTGAACGGCAGCACAGTCGCCGTAGGCGATCTGGCCGTCCGCCAATTCGAGCATCAGAGAGATCGATTCACCGGCCTTCCTGATCGTGCGAAAACCGGGCGTTACCGGGTCTCCGACATATAGTAAACCGTCCGATGGCGCGCCCTGCTTGATCGCTGCCTGATCGTCAAAATAAAATCCTGTGCGCCCGCGCGCTGCTACTACGTTAATAATGTTCATGTCTTGTCTTCTTTCTATTCGTATTCGCCGCGAACATACGGCGTTATTTTTTGCTTACCACTTCGGACGGCCGACGAGACGTCCTTTCGAAATCGCGTAGACGTCGTCGATGACCATCTGGAAACTGGCTTGACGCTTTTCGAGATGCGCCCTCGCTTCGAT
>DUQI01000098.1 GCA_012837885.1 Fastidiosipila sp. | reverse complement strand
CGCTCGCAAGGTACAATGCACGTTGTCAACAAGAAGAAGTTTCCGCTTCTCACCTCCAGCTCACGCGAAGAGGTTCAGATTCGAAGGAGTATCCTTTGTGTTCGGAGCGGAAAAATACCGCTTTTTTTGTGCGAAAGGATAAGGAGGCACACCCATCGCTAAACAAAGAGGACTGCAAGTCAACGACGACATTTCATTTGCCAAGGTTCGGTTAATCGACGATAAAGGGGAAATGGTCGGCGTCGTTCCACTCAGCGTCGCCAAAGAGCGCGCGCAAGACGCAAATCTGGATCTGGTACTTATCTCCCCGAATCCGGATAATCCCGTAACAAGGATCATGGACTACGGCCGTTACGTGTTTGAACAGGCCAAAAGGGATAAGGAAGCCAAACGTAATCAGAAGACGACCAGCGTCAAGGAAGTCCAGCTGAAACTAACGACCGAAGAACACGATCTCGGTTATAAGACAAAGAATGCGATCCGCTTCCTGGAAGACGGTGACCGCGTCAAGGTGGTCATTCGCTTCAGAGGCAGAGAGATGGCTTACACGAACCGCGGGTTCGAAGTCATGGAAAAATTTGCCGAAGGATGCGGCGAGATCGCTGAGGTCGATCGTGCACCGAGGGTCGAAGGGCGAAACATGGTGATGTTTCTGGCTCCGAAAAAAGAAAAAAAATAACGTGCGGGCCGCATAGCCGGACGCTAACACAGGAGGATTAGTATGCCTAAACAGAAAACTCACAGCTCGTCGAAGAAGCGCTATAGAAAGACGGGCACAGGTAAATTCATGCGAGCGCAGGCGTTCAAGAAGCATATTCTGACGAAAAAGACTGCGAAGCGTAAGCGCCAGCTGCGCCGTATCATCGAAGTGAGTCCGGCCGAGCACAAGCGTCTGAAGCAGTTGCTCCCATATAAATAAACGATAATTGATAGCTGGCGGTAAGACCGCCGATAGTGGAGGTAATGAGAAATGGCAAGAGTGAAAAGGGGCGTACGGGCACGGGCGCGCCATAAAAAAGTCTTAAAACAGGCCAAAGGATATTTCGGCAGAAAGAGCAAGTTGTTTAAAGTCGCCAATCAGGCGGTGATGCGTTCGCTTGCGTATTCGTACAGAGATAGAAAGAATAAGAAGCGCGACTTCCGTCGTCTCTGGATCACCAGAATCAATGCCGGTGCCAGACAAAACGGACTGTCCTACAGCCGCTTCATGAACGGTCTGGCAAAATCGGGCATCACGCTCGACCGCAAAGTGCTCGCGGATCTCGCTGTGCGAGACAAGGCCGGTTTCCAGCAGCTCGTCGAGCAGGCGAAAGCCGCGCTGTAAACTGAAAGAGATTAAATGTAAGCAGGCGGAGATTTTCTCCGCCTTTACTTTTATGGAGTACTTTACCGTCATAAAAAGCCGCCAGAATGCGCGCTATAAGGCGCTTCTAAAAACGCTGTCCGGAAAGCTTCCGGCCGGCGTTCTGGTGCTCGAGGGGAAGCGCCTCGTCATGGATGCGCTGAACTCGGATATCACGCCTGAGCTGTTGGTCTTTGCCGATGATCCGGCGGGTCTCAAGATGCACGCGGAATTAAAAGATGTTGCTTCAGAGTCTCTCGTTCTGGCAGAGGATCTTTTTAAACGACTCTCGGATACGGTGACGCCGCAAGGCGTCTTGATGCTTGCGGCGAAAGAAGAACGGGACGAAGATGCCCTATTGCATGCGCCGGCCGGTGCGACCTTGATCTTGGATGGTCTCAGTGATCCCGGCAATGTCGGCACGCTTACGCGTTCGGCTGAAGCATTCGGTTTTGACCACATTATCTACCGGTCGGACGGTGTCTCACCGCTGTCTCGTAAAGCCGTACGTGCCTCGATGGGATCGATCTTGCGTCAGCAAGTCTTTCGGGTACATAATGTGGCGGCTGTGGTCGATCGGTGGACGCGAGAGAGTACTCCGGTCTACGCGCTCGACATGGATGGCCGCCCGTTACATGAGTTAGAGAGAACGGACGGTGGCTTTGCTTTGATCGTCGGCAACGAAGCACAGGGTATCTCAGAGGCAGTGCGAAAAACGAAGGTGATCCCTCTTTCGATTCCGATGGAGGGGCGGGTAGAATCGCTGAATGCGGCGGTGGCGGGAGCCATCGCCATGTATGAATTAGGTGGAAAACGATGCAGGTAGTAGTGATCGGCGCCGGTAAAGTGGGAATCGCTCTGGCGGATGCGCTGTTAAAGAGAGAAGACGATGTGGTGATCGTCGAACAAGGCGACGAGTGGCTCGAGAGAGCAAAACATCTTGAATGCAACAAGATCTCCGGCGTCGTGATCGATGAGGATGTGCTGGAGAGTGCCGACATCCGGCAAGCCGACGTCGTGTGCGCCGTGACGTCCTCCGACAATATCAATATTATGGCGAGCCTCATGGCGCGCCATGTGTTCGGTGTGGAAAAGGTGATATCGAGACTCTACACGCCGGAGAAACGGCGCGTCTTTCATGAGCTCGGTCTCGATACGATCAATTCGACGGCCAAGGTGGTCGATGCGATCTTGCAGGACATCGACGGCGTGGCGGTCGTCAGCCAACACCGCCTTTTCAACCAGATGATCGAGTATCATCTGGCGCCGGTCGATGAGGACCTGATCGAACAGGAGCTAAAAGATATCGTGACCACGGACGGCCAGGTCGTACTCGGCCTTTTGCGTCGCGGTGAACTGTATCCGGCGACCTCCGATCTGACGCTTGAGAAAGACGATCAGCTGGTGCTGATCGAGGTGATCGCATGAAACGTGTCGTGATTATGGGTGGCGGTAAGCTCGCGTATTACCTGATCGAATCACTGCAGGATGTCGACGTCGATATCACCTTGATCGAGCAGATCGAAGCGAGAGGCGAGCATATCGTCAATCGGTTCGATTCGGTGCGCGTGTTGACTGGCGACGGTACGACGATTTCGACGCTCGAAGCGGCGAATCTGCGTGACGCCGACTTCTACGTGGCGGCGACCGGCAGAGATGAGGATAATCTGGTCGGCTGTCAGATCGCCAAAAAATACTTTAACGTCAAGACGACTGTCGCCCGTGTGATGAATCCGAAGAATATCAAGATGTTCAAGGAACTCGAAGTCGATCTCGTGTACAACAGTACACAGATGCTGACCGACCTGATCGAGCACAATATCCAGTACGAGGGAATGCAGGTCGTATTCAACTTGCGAGACACGCCGAACTATATCGTGGAAGTGCACGTGTCCGATGATTCGAAGGCGATCGGTATGCAGCTGAAGGATATAGATTATCCCGGCACGACGCGTGTCGTGATCATCACGCGCAAGGATAAGACGAGCCTGATCCCGACCGGATATACGACGATCGAGCGAGGCGATGTCCTGCTCGTCGTGACCGAAGAAAAATACTACGACGAAATTTACAATTTCCTCGCCAGATAACGTATGCCGTTATTACAGACACGACATGAACAATCGCCCAGCTCACGCCTTTTAAAGCTGCTTTTTTCATCGCCGATCCGTCTCATAGTGATCTCCTTCGCGGTCGTTATTTTGATCGGCACGGGGCTTTTAATGCTGCCGATCTCGTCGCAAGGCGCGCCGACACCGTTTTTCATGTCGCTTTTTACGGCGACCTCGGCGACCTGTGTGACCGGGCTAGTTATGGTCGACACGGCGAGTCATTTTTCGAGTTTTGGTCAGGGTGTCATCTTGATGATGATTCAGGTCGGCGGTCTTGGCTTGGCGACAATCACGACGTTTTTCTTTTCGATTCTCTCCAAGAGCCGCTCCTGGCGCCTGCTCAGCATCGAGCGTGAGACGACGTCGGCCGACGGTTCGATCAATCCGCGGGAGTTGCTCTCTTTCATCATCCGCTTCACCTTGATCCTCGAAACGATCGGTGCCGTTATCTTTATCTGGCGGTTTTGGCCTTATTACGGTCAAGGCGCCATCTGGCGCGGCATCTTTCAGTCGGTCTCGGCGTTTTGTAATGCCGGTTTTGATCTGTTCGGTACGACAGCCGCACCTTTCGTCAGTCTGACGTCGTTCAATGGCGATCCGATTATCTTACTGACGACCGCCTTTCTGATTATCGCGGGCGGTCTCGGATTCATCGTCTGGCGCGAGATCTTTTCGAAAAATAAAAGTCGTTCACATATGTTTCATGTCAAGCTGGTGCTTTCCATGACGGCGATCGCGCTTATATCCGGTATGCTTTTTTTCTGGATTGTGGAAGCCTCTAATGATCATGCGGGGGCGTTGGGGCTTTTACCTGCCTGGCAACGGCCGATCGCCGCGTTCTTCCAATCGGTGACGACGCGGACAGCCGGCTTCAACAGTATCAATCAGTCGACACTGACAGAGAGTTCACGCGTCGTGTCGTCACTCTTGATGTTCATCGGTGCATCACCGGCCGGAACGGGCGGCGGTATTAAGCTGACGACGTTCGCTGTCGTCATGGCCGTCGCGATGAACGGCTTGAAACCAGAAGAAAAACCGCGACTCGGGCGTCATCATCTGAAGCGAACCGTCGCCTTGCGGGCGGTGACCATCTTTTTCTTCGCGCTGTTTCTGGTCGTCAGCGCGACCTTGCTAATCTCGATCATTGAGCAACATTTCCGCTCCTCGATCGATACGAGCTTTGTCGATAATTTGTTCGAGGTGACATCGGCGTTCGGCACGGTCGGCCTGACGAGTGTCGGTACGCCAAAACTGCATCTGACGAGTCAGACGATCCTGATCATTTTGATGTTTATCGGTAGGGTAGGTCCGGCCTCATTTGCCATCTCGCTGATGAAGAGGGAGCATAAGCCGGAAGTCGTTCGACCGGAAGGTAATGTGATCGTCGGTTGATCAGTCGTCTGTTTTTCGTTCACCCGCCAGTCTCCGGTAATTGTCGGCGAGAGAGAAGAGACGTTCTCTGACCTTTTCATCGAGCTTTCTACCGCCGCCTAGTTGCTCCACCGTCATAATGATCTTTGCGGCATATTCGACCTGCTCGAGATAATCGAAAGCGGCGATCAGCGAACTTCCCCAGGTCAATACACCGTGGTTCGATAAGAGTAAGGCGTTTCCCTCGAGGAGCCCGATAATCGAGGCCGGCACTTCCTCGGTCGAGGGCATGGCAAAAGGCGCCACAGGTACGACGCCGAGCCCGAGAATCAATTCGGGCATGTACGGTTCGTCGATCGCACGCCCGGCGATCGCAAAGGCGGTTGCGAGCGGTGAATGGGCATGGACGACGGCTTTCACCTCGCTCTTTTGGCGGTAGACTTCCAAATGCATCGGTGTCTCGGAAGACGGATGGCGATTACCGGAGAGTACCTCACCTTTCGCATTGACCGGAACGAGCATGTCCGTTGTCAGCCGTCCCTTTGAAATACCGGACGGCGTGACTAAAAAGAGATCGTCAGCGACTTTCGCGCTGATATTTCCGTCGTTCGATATGACGTGACCGCGCTCATACATGAGCTTTCCAATCTCTACGATTTCTCTGGCAATGGCTTCCTGGTTAGACATCTATCTTTCTCCTTTTCCGACTCATTTCAGCATATCGGAATGATAAGAGCTGTATGCCAAGAAACAATTGGTGTTCACGTGAAGATCGCTGAGTGTTATGGTGTGACGAGAGATTGACTTGAGGGGGGCGATGTTCGATGGACTATGATTTTACGACGTTAATTAGACGGGACGATTCGATTAAATGGCAAATGATGGGGGAGCGTCGCCCGGATCTCGACGATCAGGTGATTCCACTGACCGTGGCGGACATGGAGTGGAAGCCGGCACCGGAGATTGTCGACGGCCTCAAAGCGTATCTCGATCAGACGATTCTCGGTTATCCGCGCATCACGGACGATTATCTACAGGCGGTGATCGGCTGGATGAAGCGGCGCCATGACTTTAGCGTCGAAAAAGAGTGGATCTACCCGACGAGCGGCATCGTTCCGGCCGTCTACGCGGCTATCCATGCCCTGACCTCGCCGCAAGACGGCGTAATCGTCATGCCGCCAGTGTATTTTCCGTTTTATTCCGCGATCCGCGACACGACACGCACCGCCGTCGACTGTCCACTCATCAAAGAAGGAAACAGCTATGTGATCGACTTCGAGCGGTTCGAAAGTCAGGCCAGGAATCCGAAAAACACGCTGTTCATTCTCTGCAGTCCGCATAATCCGGTTGGTCGCGTGTGGACCAAAGACGAACTGAGGAGGCTCGATGAAATCTGCCGTGAACATCAGGTTGCGGTATTGGCCGATGAGATTCATCATGACCTCGTCATGCCGGGATACAAGCATACGATCTTTCAAACGCTGTCCGAAGAAACGGCGCTGAACACGATCACCTGTACGGCTCCGAGCAAGACATTCAATCTGGCCGGCATGGGAGTCTCCAACCTGATCATTAAGAATGAAGGATGGCGAAAGCGGTACGACACGTATGAGGAACAGGCGGGTTTTCCGAGTGTGACGATGCTCGGCTATAAAGCATGTGAGTTGGCCTATACGAAGGCCGAAAGCTGGCTCGATCAGGCGCTTACCCAGATTAATCGGAACAGACAGTTGGCAGAATCATTTTTCTCCGAGTATTTTCCGGAGACATCCATCGCCACGCTAGAAGGCACGTATCTACTCTGGGTCGATATCAGCCATATTCCCGGGATCGAGCGCACCGATTTGCGCTTTTATCCACTCGACGGCAAGGTATTTGGTCATGGCGGTGAAGGATTCTGGCGCCTAAACCTGGCGTTACCGGAATCATGCTTAAAGAGTCAGTTGATGCGCCTGGCCGAGGATTTCGCCCGCACATAGGTATCTTGTAGTAGGCCTTTTCATGTGCTAAACTCTCTAAGCGCATTTGAACCGGCCCTATGGTCAAGCGGTCAAGACGTCGCCCTCTCACGGCGAAATCAGGGGTTCGATTCCCCTTAGGGTCACCATGACGCCCGCGGCTTTCATACCGCGGGTTTTTTCTTTGTGATTTACCCTCTCTTGTGTCGATAAATGGCGCCGCCGGATCATCTTCCAGCTCCGCATGACGGGCAACAAAAGACAACGATATGAATTAAGAAAATTAAACTATGCTCATACGATTTATAATAATATAACAGGAGGAGAACTGCGTATTGGAGGGCGACATGAAGTCAAGAACAAAGTCAATTGTTGTTTTATTAGCGCTCATTTTGTTTAGTCTGATTATTTTGAATCCGTTTGCCAATCTGACCCTGATCGCTGAATCCGATATACGCAATCAAGGAACGGGGGCTTAAGCATTGATCGTTATATATAGGAGATTTTGCGCGCGTGATATGGCTATTTTATGTGATTATTCTAATAATTATTTTAGTGCCCTTTGATGTAGGGCGGCGATCATAACAATCCGGGCGGCGTATAGCCGCCGACCAAGACCTGGGTCGGTGGACCAGAAGATCGACCGATCGTCTGGTTTAAATTGCAACGCGCGATTGGCGAGAACACTCCTCAGGATGTGCCCGGAGCTCCAATCGTGAAGCTTGAAGGCGTGCTCGAGGCAGTCTGGTCAGATCTGGATAAAATGAACGAAAGCGGCGACGCTTACATCTACTCTGTCGTCGAAGTCGATGCGGACGGTAATCGGCTCGTCTTGGAAGATTACGAGAAAACAGAGAATGGCTTGACGGTCACCAACACGTATGTCGCTTCGCCAGAAACGAGTCCGGCACCGCACCCGACCCATGCTCCGTTTCCGCTCTATCCGACGCCAGCTCCGACTCCGACAGCGGCGCCTATGCACCCGACGCCGGCTCCGACTCCGACAGCTGCGCCTCTGCACCCGACGCCGGCTCCGACACCGACAGCAGCGCCTTTGCATCCAACTCCAGCGCCGGTTCGACCGACTCCGGCTCCGAGAACTGCTTCGCCGACCACCGATCCGTCAGAGTTGCCAAAGACCGGTGAGGTGCATGCATTGCCTTTCGTAGCGATTGGCTTGCTTGCTGCAGCCGGCATATTAGTAGTATTGAAACTCAGAACGAAATCCGATCGGTAATCCATATTTTTTAATACGATAGACGTCCCTTGGTTGTGCCTTGGGACGTCTTTTTTATGACGCGACCTTTATATTTAGTATTAAACGCTGTTAAAAGTGCCTATGTGTTATGCTCAATGAGCAACGAAGTTTGTTTGTACCTATCCCAAACTCATATTGGAAACGAGGTGAATGCCGTATGCGTCCAGTGTGGACCGGAGCTATATCTTTCGGCTTAGTCAATATCCCCGTCGACTTAGTCAGCGCCGAATCGCGAAATGATTTGAAATTTCACATGATCGACAGCCGCGACCAGAGTCGAATTCGTTACGAGCGGGTGAACGAAGAGACGGGCGAGGAAGTGCCCTGGAATCAGATTGTCAAAGCGTTCGAGTTTGCCGACGACCAGTATGTCGTCGTGACGGATGAGGACTTTCAAAAGGCCGATGTTAAAGCGAGCAAGACGATTGATATTGAGACATTTGTCGAGCGAGCGGATATCGACTATAAATTCTTCGATAAGCCGTATTACATCCGACCGCGAAAAGGCGGGGAAAAAGCTTACGTATTGCTGCGTGAAGCGTTAAAAGAGAGCGAGCGCGTCGCGATTTCCAGAGTCGTGATACGGACGCGCGCGTATCTGTCCGCTATCTATGCGAGCGGCGATGCGCTCATCTTAAATCTGTTGCGTTTTTCACAGGAGCTTAAAGCGATCGAAGATATTACTTTACCAGCCGATGCCGATATCAAGCCGCGCGAGTTGAAGCTCGCCTTGACTTTAATCGAAGATATGACAGAACCGTGGGATCCCGCACAATACAAGGATGAATACCGGGCCGCCTTGATGGAGCGGATCAAGGCAAAAGCGAAAGGGCAGGGGCTTGAGCCGGACGTGTCCGAGGAAGAAGAAGAGACCGGTGGAAAGGTCATCGATATCGTCGAGCTGTTGAAGCAAAGTGTCGACACGAAAAAGAAACCGGCGCGTAAGACGGGCACGAAGTCAACGCCGCGTACGAAAACGAGCGGTACCAAGAGGAAGAAAACGTCATGAGTCAACGCAAAAAGACACTCGATACGTACAACGAAAAACGCGATTTCAAAAAGACGGCCGAGCCGGAAGGCAAAGAAAAAGCAGCAAAGGATGTCGCGCTTCGCTTCGTCGTACAAAAGCACGATGCGTCGCGCCTGCACTTTGACTTTCGCCTGGAATGGGACGGTGTACTCCTCAGTTGGGCTGTACCGAAAGGCCCCTCGAACAGCACGAAAGATAGACGACTGGCCGTGCAGGTGGAAGACCACCCTTTTGATTACAAAGATTTTGAAGGCACGATCCCGAAAGATGAGTACGGCGGCGGTGTCGTGATGCTCTGGGATGAAGGCGAATGGGAACCGCAAGGCGACGTCGAGGCGATGCTGAAAAAAGGCGATCTGAAAATGTTGCTCAAAGGCGAGCGGATGAAAGGCCGCTGGGTGCTCGTTCGGATGAAGCCGAAAGAAGGAGAAGCCGACAACAACTGGCTTTTAATCAAGGAAAAAGACGACTTTGTCGAACCGAAAGACACACTTCAATCTTTTGATACGAGCATCCGAAGCAATAAGACGTTTTTGGAGATCGGACCGGAGTTCTACGAAGATACGAAAAAAGCGACGACGAAGAAAAAAGCGGCGCCTAAAAAAAAAGACCAGTAGCTGTATCTCTCCCTTTTACTGAAACGAAAGTACAACTTGCGACCCTTCGTACGTCATCCCCTCAGGGGAAAGACTGGGTCTATGAACTGAAATACGATGGCTACCGCATCGTCGCCTATAAGGAGGGCGAATCGGTGCGGCTCATGACGCGAAACGGTCAAGACTATACGGCACGTTTTCCGACGGTGGTCGAAGCCGTCCGCGATCTGCCTGACTTTGCTTTGGTGTTGGATGGCGAGATCGTGGCCATGAAAGACGGTAGAAGCGATTTCTCCGCCCTTCAGCGTTATCTAAGAGAAGGCGTCGGCAGTATCTCCTATGTCG
>DUQI01000014.1 GCA_012837885.1 Fastidiosipila sp. | reverse complement strand
TGTGCAATGACACCGCGTCAGAGACGCTCGTTAATTGAACCTCGCAGTTCATCGAGATTTTTCTCGTATGCCGGATACACATGCGTCAAAAACCACTCGACTTCCGGCAGTTTCAATTCGTTTAGTCGTTCGCTGACATAGCGATGAGCATGTTCAAACTCGCGGTTACCGGCATTGATCTCGTCTCGGCACTTGATCAAGGCCGACAGGCGATCGGCCGCTTTGACGAGCTCATGAATCGCCTTTTGCTCTTCACCGTCAGCATCGAGAATCAAGGGACGGTATTCGTCTTTCAGGTCCTCCGGCAGCATCGATAATAGATGATTCGCCGCCGCGTTTTCCAACACACCGTAGTTTCGCCGCATCTCGTGGCTGAAATATTTCGCCGGCGTCGGCATGTCACCGGTCAGGATCTCGGTGATGTCGTGGAAGATGCCGTGCAGGGCGACGGTCGCCGGATCGGGGCACACTCTGCCTTCGGCAAAATATCGTTTTCTGACGACTGCCAGTAAATGCGCGAGCGCCGCCACTTCGTGCGAGTGTTCCTGCACATTTTCCGGAATCTGATTGCGCATGAGGCCCCAGCGGCGGATATAGCGCAGGCGATGTAACATGGCAAAAAAGTCGTAACTCACAACATTATCCTCATACCAAATAGAGATCGTCGAACACGGCACGCGCAAAGTGATCGCTCATGCCGGCCACATAATCGGTCACGAGGCGAAGCGGCGAGGCATCCGGTTCCGGGTGCTTCGCAATGAAATCGTGAAAGTCGGCGATTCTCGCTCTCCCCATCCGGTCATTGCGCGACGGTGTGCTGCCGACGAGCGGCACAAACGCTTCGTACAGTCCACGCAGGATGCTCTCGGCCATTTTCTCGTAGCGGTCGATCTGTTTCGAGCGGTAGATCTGATCGACATTCAGATGGATTAACTGCTCCAACGCTTCTCCGATCGGCACCGACATCTGAATCCGGTCATGTCCCGTGCTCTCTTCGATCACGTCGCTGACCAGCCGGTTGACGATCTCGCTGTTCGTGCGCCCGAGCATCTGCCTGATCTCGTCCGGTACGTCCTCAAAGCTCATTAGTCCGGCGCGCCTCGCATCTTCAATATCACGGCCGACATAGGCGATGCGGTCAACCATCCGTACGAGACAGCCTTCCAGAGTCATCGGGAGCGGATGGTCACTCGGCGGATCAAAAATCTCCTCGATCGGTTTAGCGCGGTTCGGCACGAGGGAAAACTCGCTGTAGATCTCACCACAATGAGAAGCGATGCCGTCTAGGACTTCATACGTCAGATTCAATCCAGCTTTACCGTTATGATCGGCGAGGCGTGTGACGACTCTCAGACTGTGCGCTTCATGCTGGAATACGAAGTCGCCGTCTCCCTCCCTCACGATCTCGTTAATTACACGCTCTCCGGCATGACCGAACGGCGGATGGCCGAGATCGTGGCCGTAGGCGATGGCACGGATCAGGTCGGTATTCAAAAAGAGCGCCCGGCCGATCGTCTCGGCCAGATACGCCACGTACATCACGTGCTCCATGCGCGTACAGATATGGTCGTTTTGAGGATTGAAGAATACCTGTGTCTTGTGTCTCAGACGGCGAAACGGCAGGGAGTAAAGAATCCTGCCGACGTCACGTTCGTAAACGGTGCGCACGTCGCATTCTGCCTCGGGCGTCACGCGGCCACGGCTGTTCTTTGACAACTGCGCCGTCCTTGCGAGTGCCTTTTCTTCAAACTGTTCTTTTCTCGCCCGTACGTTCATACCCCAATTCTACAACGACAGATCGGCGCTGTCGCTGACAAACCGTTTTTCCCCACTTGCAAAGCGCACGCGTAGGATGGCACTGTCCCCGGTCGGTGTGATCGCGAGGATCTCCCCTTGACCGAAGCGTGTATGTTGGATCGCCTGTCCCACTGACAGTGCTGTCCAGAGAATACCGTTGTCGCCCGGCTTTCTGACCGGCTTTTCGGCCGCCTTTTTACGACGAATACTCTCAAGCTTCTCCATCGTGTCGAACATTACTCCGAAAGAGCGCTCGGCGCGCATGGCAGGCGTCACTTCTTTCTTCCCGCCGATCTCGTTCACCAGATCATCCGGGATCGTAGCCAGAAATCTCGACGGCGGATTGTACTGAGTGCGGCCATAGAGCAGTCTCGACCGCGCAGCGGTGATCGTCAGCTGTTTTTTAGCACGCGTCATCGCGACATAGCAAAGACGCCGCTCCTCTTCGATACCGAACGCTTCCTCCTCGGCGAAAGGCGACGGGAAGATGCGCTCTTCGGCACCGATCAGGTAGACGTGATCGAACTCGAGCCCTTTCGCGCTGTGGATCGTCATTAGATTGACATCCGGTTTCTGGCTTTGTCGATCCTGATCCGAGTAGAGCGCCGACTGCTCGAGATACGCTCTGACGATCGCCTCCAACGAATCATCGATCTCGTTCGCCGCCGTCTCCGGATCCATACCTTCATCCGCCCAGGCGGCGACGATCTCTCCGGCCAAATATTTCTTTTCAAACTCGAGCGCGTCGGAGGCCATCTCCTGCATATTCTCGAGTCTCGTTCTGGCGGAAAGATCGGTCTGAATCTGCTTTTCAAGTTCCGCCGCCAGTCCGCTGTCACGAATGACCTCTTCGATAAACGCCGCGAAACTCGTGTCACTCGACATCAAGGTCGCCGTCATCTTGTCGATGATGCCGACAAAATACATCAGCTTGGCCGCATAACGCTGCAGTGACTCGATCTCGTGTGCCTGCCTCGCAGCCGCCAACATCGATATCCCCTGAGCGGCCGCCGCATCGCGCAAAGCTTCGAGCGTCTGATCACCGATGCCGCGCTTCGGCGTATTGATGATCCTGATCAAGGCTAGATCGTCGGCTTGATTCAAGGCGAGCCGCATATAAGCGGTGACGTCTTTGATCTCTTTTCGATCATAGAAGCGCAGGCCGCCGAAGATCTGATATGAGATGCCGTATTCGCGCAGCGACGACTCGATATTACGGGTCAGCGCCGACGCCCGGTACAAAACGGCGAAATCGGCTTTGCTGCCGCTGTGCAGCTTGTTTCGGATATCGCGCACGACAAAGCGCGCTTCATGACTATGATCTTCTGCCAGATAGAAGGTGATCGGGGCACCTTCTTCGCCGTCGGTCCAGAGTCTTTTCTTCTTTCGCGCTTCATTTTCCGCGATCACAGCATTCGCCGCATTGAGGATCGTCTTCGTCGAGCGATAGTTTTGCTCGAGCCGGATGACGGTCGCGTCGGGATAATCGTCTTCAAAATCTAAAATGTTCGTGATGTCGGCGCCACGGAAGCGGTAGATCGACTGATCGTCGTCACCGACGACCGTCAGATTTCTGTGTTTGGCCGAGAGGAGTTTGACCAGTTCATACTGCACCTTGTTCGTATCCTGATACTCATCGACCAGGATATGCAAAAATCGTTCCTGATAGCGCTCCCTGATGTCTTCGTTTTCCTGCAGCAGTTGCAGTGTATAAAGAAGAATGTCATCGAAGTCGAATCCGTTGTGTCGGCGGCAATACTTGACGTATTCGGCGTAGACACTGGCGATCGTCGAAAGGTACGGGTTATGTTTTACTTCGGCTTTGAATTTATCGGGTGAGATCATCTCGTTTTTGGCAGACGAGATCTTCGAGACGAATTCCTTGAGCGGAATCGTCGTGTTCTCAAGTCCCATCCCGACCAACACTTCCTTGATCGCCCGCCGCTGATCGTCCGTATCGATGATCGAAAAATCGGGGCGAAAGCCAACCCGTTCGCAGTCGCGGCGCAGGATTCGAAGCATCATCGTGTGAAACGTGCCGATCCACATCGAACCGACTTCACCGACCAGCGCTTCGGCCCGCTCGCGCATTTCGTTCGCCGCCTTGTTCGTGAAGGTGATGGCGAGTATCCGCCACGATGGCACATTTCGGTCAAGAATCAAGTGGGCGATTCTGTGTGTGATCACGCGGGTTTTGCCGGATCCGGCGCCGGCCAGGATTAAAATCGGGCCTCCCTCCGTCAGGACAGCCTTTTTTTGTTCAGGATTAAGGCCGGTCAGGAGCGACTCCCGGCCGGCCTCGTAATTATGTTCAAAGGACATTTAATACTCCGGTTCAATCAGTCCATAGTGACCGTCGAGGCGCTTATAGACAAGACACACTTTATCGGTTTCACCGTCGATATAAAGCAGGAAATCGTGTCCCAAAAGCTCCATCTGCAAGACGGCTTCGTCAGCATCCATCGGTGAGATCACGAAGCTCTTTCTTCTGATGATCTGCGGCTCGTCGTCGACGTCGATATCTTCTTCGATATCCGCCATCTCTTCGAGATACATACTGATCGACTTGCTCTTATGCTGTTTCTTGATCTTCGTCTTGTGTTTGCGGATTTGGCGTTCCATGTTGTCGACGGCCTGCTCGAGCGCGATGATCGCTTCCGGCGCGATCGCTTCAGCTCTCGTATACTGCCCCTTCAGGTTCAGTGTCACCTCGACCCTGATGTCGTTTTTCTCCGGCTGCATCTTTACCGTCGCGGTCGTCTCGTCGTCGAAGAAGCGATGGAACTTCGCGAGCTTGTTTTCGACCTTCTCCTGCAAAGCGGAGCCGACCTTCATGCCTTTGCCTTGTACTTTGATAATCATGCCCAATCCTCCTCTGAATACCACTCAGCAGCATTCGTTCCGCAGGAACACCCGGTGCATGGACTGCATCCACCACGCGCGCAGTAGAGCGCGCAATCGCCGCCTTCCGCCTGATAGATAGCGAGAAGCTCTTTTTCTTTCTCCAGGTTAAGGGGCAGCAAGGTCGTGTCGAGCCATGCCTCGAGCTCTTCCTTTGTCGGATAACTGCCGCGCTTCAGCACTTCACCGTTTCGCACGCTAAGCGGAAAGACATCCAGCATGTCTTCGCCGATCAGAGCCATCACACTCGGCGCCAAAAACAGATGCGGCGCTTCACTCAGCATCTTATATTCGATTGGCATGTTGGCCACCAAAAGCTGCCTCAAGGCAGAGGAAAATACGAGTTTACTCTCGTCATAAGGTTCACTTTGCAGGCCAACATCGGAGTCCAGAATATAGAGTATATCAGTGTTAAGCGGCACGTATCTCAGCTGCTTTCTATGGTATTTTAGGTCATCATATCATACAAGGGAGAGTCATATGAATCAGGAGAAACGTTTTATGAATGTACCGGGATTGAGCCTTCGTGCCTTGATCATGTCGGCGCTCGGATCCATCCTGATCTCGGTCAGTTCTATCTACGTTGCACTGCGTATGTCTGCCCTCCCCTGGCCGACGATCTTCGTGACCGTGTTGGCGATGGCGGTACTGAAATTGCTCGGCAACACGAACGTCAATGAGATCAATGTCACGAATACCGGCATGTCGGCGGGCGCGATGGTGGCCGGTGCGCTGGCTTTCACCATCCCCGGCCTGTTTATCGCCGGCATCTACGCGCCGTTCGATCCCGCAACCGACACGTTCCAGTCCTGGCTGATGCCGAAGTTCTGGCCGGTCCTCGGAATCGCCTTGTTCGGCGTCATCGCCGGTACCTTCCTCTGCTACTATCTGCGCCGCCGTTACTTGGAGAGAGTCGATCTTCCGTACCCGATCGGGCAGGCGGCCGCGGAGACCTTGCAGGCCGGAGACACCGGCGGAAAAAAAGCCGCCTTGCTCTTTGGTTCGCTCGGTATATCCGCGATCTTCACGGCACTGAGAGACTACTTTAAGACGATTCCGGAACTCATATCCGGTCACATCGGCCTTGCGCCGATCTCGCTTTACACCTCGCCGATGGCGATCGCGATCGGCTATATCATCGGCTTTGGTCCGTCT
>DUQI01000097.1 GCA_012837885.1 Fastidiosipila sp. | reverse complement strand
TATCCGGACTCTCCTCGATCATGGCACCACCGGCAAGGCTTGGATTGAAGAGTAAATTATTTGATCCGGCAGGTGCACTTGCCGCCATCTGATCGAGTTCCTTATAGCTTTTATCTGGAAACACTTGGTCTCTCAGCCAACGCAGACTACTACCGGCAGCGAAGATACTCGTTGCGGACGTGTACATACCGGAAATGCAATGAGCGAATACATATGGTTTCTTCTCTTGGTCGAGTAGAGGATTTTTAGTGTTAATCGCGATCCAAGAGGAAGATCCGAGTGACAAATAGGTTGAATTTTCTTCATAACCGTTTGCACCAAGCGCCATCACGGCATTGTCTACGCCCCCGGCCATAACCTTCGTATTCTTGTTTAAGCCGAGTGTATTGGATGCTTCGGATGTCAGTGTACCGACGATCGCGTGGGACTCTAATAAGTTGGGCAATAAGTTCTCATCGACACCAGCCACCTGCAAATACAACGGCTCATAATCTTGTTTCTCTAGATTATAGGCACCGGAACCTGAAGCATAACTATGATCAGTCGCCAGCACATCGGTCAGCCGGAAATTAACGTAATCTTTCGAGCCTAGAAACTTATATGCTTGTTGAAACAATTCGGGATCATGGTTTCTTAACCACATGATTTTAAAAAGCGAATAGCATTCCGGTGGAAAACCGTTGCCCGTCGTTTCGTACCAGTCCTCATATGGGATAGTTCTAAAGAACTCATCAGCCTCAGCAAATGCTCGTTTGTCTGACCAGATCGGCGTAAACTCAGTCAATAGCCTTCCGCTTTTATCGATAGGGACGGCACAGAGCGAGTGTCCTGAAATAGAAATAGCGACCACCTGGGACGCATCAATTCCTGATTCAGAAACCACATGTTTGATCGCTTCAATCGTACCGTCGTACCAATCTTGCGGTCTCTGTTCGTGACGATCCGGTCCATTATAGAATGTCTTATACTCGTTAAAATAGGCTTTCACGATGGCGCCATCCTCACGACAAAGCGAGGCTTTGACGCCACCCGTACTAAGGTCGATTGCTAGCACGTGGCGGTTCATGCGTTTTGCTCCAGTAGGTGAATAAGATCAACTGCCGTTTTGTCATTCAAGCCAAACCGTTCAACGCCGAGCTCAACCATGTAATCAATCTCAGAAAGACTTCTTATACCGCCGGCTACCTTCAGCTTTATATGATTGCCAAGGCGCTTCTTCAATGTCGCAATACGATTGAGATCGAGAGGAGCCGGCACCCAGCCTGTGCCTGTTTTCAGAAAGTCGGCACCGCTTTCGATCACCACTTGGCAGGCCTCTTCAAGTTCCACATCACTTAAGACGTTCATTTCGACGATGACCTTTGTCAAGGCGTGTCCTTCACAAAGCGTGATGATCTCTTTCAGCTCATTTTCGACGAATGTTAAATCGCCATCTTTCAATCTGCCGACGTTCATCACAATATCGATTTCTTTAGCGCCGTCTTTAAGTAACTTCTTAGCCTCAAGACACTTTACTTCGGTCAGTGCACCACCTGAAGGAAAGCCGACGGGAGCGCCGACGAAAACATCCGGCTGCTCCCCGATCAGCTTTGACAACTCCGCCGTGTAGCAAGGGAGGGAATGCACATTGCGGAAACGATACTGGAGGGCAACTTTTGCCACATTCCTAACATCTTCAAGCGAGTGACGCGACCGCACCACGCTGATGTCTGTTAATTGTGCGAACTCGTACGGTTTCATTACTCAGCCCATTTGGGATTTTCAACTAAGGTCGGGGTCCCGTCTTTTTCAACGTAGAGTTTTCTGAACCCTTTCTCTTCAATCGTTCCATAGTCGTGGCCTGCATCTGCTCGATACACATAGAAAGTATGGAGTGGCGTGTTTCCGGTGTTTATGCTGCGATGTGCATAACGTTTAGGAACGTATACGACGGTTCCGGGTGAGAGTTCGAATGCTTTAACATCTCCCTCGGGGGACTCGCATAACATGACGCCTTGACCGTTCATACAGTAATAAACTTCTGCGGTGCCGAGTATCGTATGAAAGTGTCCCTTTGTCATAAAGTATTCGCCAGCGACATTGCCGGGATACACAATACTCGAGCCGAAAGCTAAATCACCTTCATGTTCCGGCACGGGCAACGTGTGATATTCGTAAATGACGTCGTCATTTTCTTTTATCATCGCTTCGAGCGCTGCGTCATCCGCAAACATGCCTCTTAAATCAGATAGATATCGTTTCTTCGTATCTACCTTTTTCGACAAACCTGTCTTCAAGTCCAAATCTAACGTAAAGCCTTTTTCAAAATTGAGCATAATTACCTCCTATGCGTGCTTGGCGATTTCGCTCAGTTTTTCAAGTGTTTCGCCAAGAATCTCTTGATGGAAAACTTCAGCCATTACTTGTGTCCAACCAAAAATAAAGTACATCCAACCGTCTTCAACAAAGAGATCTCTTTGATCTTTTTGTTCAAGGGCCTGATGCATGAATCGTAAGTCACCGCGGTAATTGATCTCCCACACATAACCATGCTTAGGAAAAAGTGTGCCGTCGAGAAGCGGCGAGCCTGGCCTGTCTTTACCAAGTCCCGTGGCGTTGATTACAAACGAGTGATCAGATAGACGCTTCATAATCTCATCGTTTTGTCCGGGCTCTGGTGTCAGGTAGTACTCAAATTCGATGCCGCCTGGATCGAGTTCTTTGTTGATTCGTTCGATCTCATCGAGGCGAGGTTTACTCCGGTTAGCAATGATTATTTTTTTAGGATAGTTACCTTTAAACTCAGGGCGCATGAAGTACGAGCACATAGAGATTGCGCTGCCGCCAGCTCCCATTATGAAAACTTCCGCATCCGGATGATCACGCCAGTAATTTTTCGGCAGAAAACACTCGATTGCCATGCCGCACGTAATCGGGTCTTTGGCATGTCCCACAAGCTTGTCTCCATCTTTTGAGATTGAGGATAATTCTCCGAACTGCCTAGCATAAGGATCGAGTTCATCGAATAAGTCTTTGGCAGCTTCATATAAATCGATCTTGTGCGTCGTCACGAGTGCGCCGAGTGACAGCGGATCATTCTTGATGAAAGAGACCGCTTCACGGTAGGCCTCCGGATTGGCGCGAATAGGTAGATCAATACCTTTAATAACGGCGTCGATGCCGAGTGCTTCCACCCACTTCGGAAACACCCGCATGATACTCGACTGGCCCGTCGTCACGCCGATAAAATACATAGTAGGTTTAGTCGCTTTTTCGTACACGTCATTCCTCCATAACGTTTAAGTCAATGAACGCGATGAGTCTCCTCATCGCGTCAAGCATTTATTGAATTCGATAATGTGTTTTATGCCTTTCGCGGCTTTTGCATTCTCAATAGCTGTTTCTGCTTCTTCGATTGAGTAGCGATCGGTGATCAGGTCGGAGATGTCGAGCAGACCGCTCTCAACTAAATTCACGACGCGACGGTAATGCGCGATCGATGAGCGTGTTGAGCCAGTGACGATCAACTCGCGGTAATGAATTAAATTAGTGTCAATCGAAACTGGTTGTTTTTCTTTTGGAATGCCTCCGAAGAAATTAACCCTGCCTCCGTAGTTCATGAGTGGCAAAACAGCCGCCTGCACACTTGGTGCAGGGTTCGCTGTAATCGCAATATCAAGTCCTTTGCCTGATGTGAATGCCTCGACAGCACCAGGTAAGTCGTCGCCGGCGTATGTCTCAAGATAAGGAAGAATCGATTTGCAGTATGCTAGTCTTTCTTCGGACAAATCGTTTAACAAGACTTTTGCGCCAGCCAGATGAAGCAACTTCACATGCATAACGCCGATAGGACCCGCACCTACTACCAAAGCATAATCACCTGGTTCTACCTGCATTTTTGTGAATCCGCTGTAAGCACAGGATAAGGGCTCAATAATCGCTGATTCGGCAAAAAGCGGTGTGTCCGACAAGACGGTGATATTGCCGCGAGTGATTGCATCTTCTGGGATCACTACGTAATCGGCAAATGCTCCATCCATATTGATGCCAAAAGCGCGATAATTATCGCATAAGTGGAAATTGCCGGCTACACATCGGTCGCAAAGTCCGCAACCGATATTTGGCTGTAACGCCACATTCATGCCTGGCTGGTAAAAAGGCACATTGTGTCCGACTTTTTCGATTACACCGGCGAATTCGTGCCCGAGTGTTAAAGGTTTCGACTCATCAACACCGGGATACCCGTATTGCCACATCCGGACATCCGTGCCGCAAAAAGCCGCCGCTTTGACTTTCAATAAGATCTCGTTTTCATTGATCGCCGGGACGGGAACTTCTTCGATTCGAATGTCTTTCGGTCCATACAAACGTAATGCTTTCATCTAAAACTCCTCTAGAGAGACAGGGCGCTTTTCCACTATTGAGCGGTTTCCTGCCTCTACCGTTTTTACTGCCATTTTTCCATCATACCCAGTGACGGGCGGCGCAAGAT
>DUQI01000096.1 GCA_012837885.1 Fastidiosipila sp. | reverse complement strand
GACGTAAGCGTCCGGCCGAGGCGACCTTTTTATCGTTTATGACTTAGTGCGAAGTTACTCTTCCGGCATCACGAGTTTGCCTTGAGCGTTCCAGGTGAATCCTGCTTCTTCGAGGATCTCTCTGGCGCGCTCCGGATCGTACGTGTCGTAGATCGGCACTTCAGGATTGTGCCAGAACTCGTTCGCAGCCACGATGACGAGCCCGCCGCCGCCTCTCGCGCCGTATCCATTCAGATGGACGTCGAGAGCGAGGTCGTAGTCGACGAGGTGAGCCAGAGCAACGCGGAAGGCTTTATTGTTGAACGGTGGTTTCTCAAGGTTCAGACCGAGATAGAAGAACCCGGTGTCCTGCGCTTCCGTCAACTCGAGGTGATCGTATTTGCCGCCTTCGTTGTTTTCGATCTGTTCCGTATGAGCCGGCACGAGATCGTAGGAGACCATGTCGATGGTACCGAGTTCCAACGCGGACAAGACCCCTTCAGGTGAGGCGAAAATCTGGAAGATATATCCGTCGATGATCGGCGGATCGAAGTAATCGTCAAAGCGCTCGACGACCAGCTCTTCACCGGTCTGGAAGCGAACCATCTTGAACGGGCCGGAGCCGATCGCATCAAGATTGTCGTAATTTGCCGGATTCTCAATGTTCTCCCACACGTGCTTCGGCAGGATCGGGATCTGAGCCAGCGTATTCATGATGAACGGCGCGTACGGATACTTCAACGTGAAGCGAACCGTGTTGTCGCCCGTGATCTCGACGGTGTCGATCGGCGCGAGGAAGGATGCGAAGTATTCGACCTTTTCATTGATGAACAGCTCATAGGAGAACTTCACGTCTTCCACCGTAACCGGCTCGCCGTCGTGGAAGGTCATGCCTTCGCGCAAGACGACATCGATTTCCGTGTCGGAGACGATATCCCACTCACTTGCAGCCCACGGTACCGGTTCGATTTCCGGCGACAGACGGACCAGTTTGTCGTAGATCAGGCGGAGGTTTCTCCAGCCGTACACGCTCTTCGAGGAGAGCGGATTGATGTCGTCAATGTTGACGTTCGAAGCAACCCTCAGCGTCGTCTGATCGGTCAGAGGCTTGATTCTAAATGGTGTCCATTCGTTAAACAGACCTTCACCCGGAATGTTGATCAAGTCGCTAAAGCGCTCCTTGTTATAGGTCTGCATATTGGCACGCGAATACAAGGTGACATGAGGCACATCCTCGGCGAGCATTTTTTGCGCTTCGAAGACGATCTCACGGCGTTTATCTATGTCCATCTCCTGCCGCTGGGCATCTGCCAGTGCATCAAACTCGGGGTTACGATAGCGGTTCGTGTTGTTGCCGCCTGCGTTCGCATTATCCGAGTGGTTGATCGAGTGAATAAACATATCCGGATCGAGACGCTCGATGCGGCCGGACCAGCCGATCGTGTAGGCGTCGTAGTCATACTCTTCAGCGTAGATCGTATCGAGCAGCACCGCAAAGTCAATCGGTTGTGCGGTCGCATCGACACCGAGCTTTTGCAGCTCTTCTGCCACTTCAATCGCCATCTCATAATTGACCATGTTCGATTCAGGCAAAGAGCTGAGGATCGTGACACTAGGTACCACTTCTCCTGCGCCTTCGGCGGCGGATGCTTGGGCCGAGCCCACGCTTAACGTCGTCAGAAGCAGCGCGATAGCCAATACGAAGTACAGCCACGCTTGTCTTTTCCCACTTCTATTCATAGGTTCCTCCTTCAAGAGTGAATAATTTCTCAATAATTGCATAAATATTGAGATACTGCCAAGCCTAGCAAGTGACCATCACTTATGTCAATACATAAATTATATAAAGATAGGGTTTACACTGTAAGAATATGCACTATAAGCATGTATACGCCTGTTTATTGCTGGTAAAACGACTTTATCGCTTTGTTTAAATGCTATATATGCCGTATATAAACGATGTGCTTTATGCATTCAACTATAAAAAATCGCATAAAGAAGATTCCCGTGTAAAAGAATTGGCCATGCTTGTTGTTGGCTGAAGTGACATCTTCATACAGTGACCGGAACAGGCGATGGTAGAATGAGAAAAAGTCATGGGGAGGACAAAACCTTGCTCGACGTATTTATAGCTTTACAAAAGACACTTCATTCCGGAAAACCGGTTATTTTTTCCAGTGTCGCCGTCTCATCCGGCGCCACGCCACGCGCGGAAGGTGCACATATGGCGGTCGCTGACACGGGTTTACTGGCAGGCACGATCGGGGGAGGGGCCGTCGAATTTCGCTCGATCGAAAAGTCGAAAGCACTCCTGGCCGAAAAAGTGTCCGGTATGCATCACTATGTCTTAAATAAACGTGATGTCGAAGAGCTCGGTATGATCTGCGGCGGTGATGTGACGGTGCGTTTTCTTTATCTATCGCCTGAAGATGAAGCGATACTGCGCGCCGTCGATCAGGCGGTGCAGAGCCTCCAGGATAAACAGTCTGTCTATCTGATTTCGGGATTGAGAGGCGAAGAGACGGTCTTTGCCGTTTATGCAAACGGTCACATCGACGGCGCGCTGGCCGATCTTTCGACCGAATCGATTATAAGTGAGCTGGCTGACGAAAAAATTCGCCGCGTCGATCTGGCGGACGGCGTTGTCGCCGAACTATTGAACCGTGCCGGACGCGTTGTCATATTCGGAGGCGGTCATGTCGGCCAGGCACTCGCGGCTGCGCTCGTTCCGCTCGACTTCAACGTCATCGTGCTTGATGACCGGGAAGCGTTTATTGATCCATTGAGGTTTCCCCCGCAGGTGAGAACCGAACTCGTCGATCTTGAAGATATTAAGAAGACGTTTGAAGTGGGTGGTGACGATTTTGTCTGCGTGATGACGAGAGGACACCGCTTCGATCAGGAGGTGCAGGCTCAGGTTTTGAAAACCGATGCACCGTACATCGGTGTGATCGGCAGCCGGCATAAGGCGCGGACGGTCTTCCAGAATCTAAAGAACGATTATGGTTTCAGCGATCAGGATCTGGCCAGAATCAAGACACCGATCGGTCTCGATATCGGCGCTGAAACGCCGGAAGAGATCGCCGTGTCGATCGCCGCCGAGCTGATCACGTTCCGCGTCGAATGGGAAAAAGCGTCCTCTTGATCACGTTTTCCCGCTTGCTTGCGAGCGTTCCTTAAGATAGCGGTAGGTCGGCTCCGGAACGAGGCGTCTGAGGTGATCTAACTTTCCTTCGTCGAACAGCTTTCTCACACGCGAGGCCGATACGGGGGCACCGTCGATCTCGAGTCTTGGAATAATTGAAAGTGTCGGTTGACCGGCAAAGACGCGTGTTAATTCCGCGTTGTAAAGGTCGGTCGTATGAGACAGCGGTTCTTCACCGACAAACCGCTGTTTAATATCGAGTGCCGGCGCGATATACGTCTTGAAAAGTGCTGCATCGACTGCCGCCTGTGCTGAGATCACCTGGTCGTTGTCCGGTAGAAAGTAGGAAGGGAAGGTCTGGGTGGAGACGAGATAATCGTTTGTCGGCAAGACGATGACGCGTCCTTTCGCCTCAACAAAAGTATCTATGCCTTCTTGCACGAGGCGGAGGCGATCGGCCGGCGAGAACGGCGACATATCCTCCGACAAGACGAACACGTAGACGATGTCGCTTTGTGTCAATGCCGTTTCGACGAGAAACAGATGTCCTTTCGTGAAAGGGTTGGCGTGCATCACGATCGCACCGGCCTTCTCAGAAGCTATCTTCTTCGATCGTAAAAAGGAAAGATAGTCGGAAAGCGTCGGGGCACCACGCTCCATGAAGATGACTTCAGCGGAGATCAACGAGGTGAAACCGAGGGCGGCAAAGGCATGCGCCGCTTCCGGCGTCGTGTAGACGAACAGTTTGTGATAGCCGCTGAGGAAAGCATCTTTCAACACGGCTTCCACGACCTGGTTGAACACCGCCCCACCTCGATATTCAGGAGCTACGGCGATCAATTTCAAGGTGTTGGTAAAGCGCGCCGCCGTCGCGATAAGGCGGTCATTTTCGAACAGACCGAATACGCGGTCGACGAGCGATTCCGGTCGCAGCCCGTTTGCTTCTAACAGGTCATGCCACTTCCGGCTGTCACTGCCTTGGTCCGTGATGTCGAGTAGCCGCACATCCATAGCCCATAGTAGCATCAACGCCTGCCGTGATGATGTAATGCAGGTGTCTTCTGACGTAATGCACTCTTACGTTATGATGAACATAGAATCAAAAAGTCATTGAGATCAAAGGAGGTCGGCAGTGATGAGCCATAAGGCGTTAAGCGTGAAAAGCCGAATCGGAGACGTGCTGAAGCATCCGTTGGGTCGCGACATGCTCTATCGGCTCTCTTTGCAGACAGGCATGCGTTTTTCTCTGGTTGACAATCCGCTCGTTCGGCAGATGCGGCTATCTCTTTTGCCGACACTGAGCGGCGGAAAAGTCGATCGCAGTCTACTTGACTCCTTTCTCACACTATTGAATTCAGAGAAGGCGAGGCCTCTACCGGAAGACGGTGAATATCGTCCGGCCTGGTGGAAGGAAGCCGTGATCTATCAGATCTATCCGGCGTCCTTCAAAGATAGTAACGCGGACGGCATCGGCGATCTAGCCGGCATTATTGAAAAGCTCGATTATCTGCAGGAGTTGGGTGTCGACTGCATCTGGCTCTCACCGATCTTCGAATCGCCGTTTGATGACAATGGCTATGACATTTCAAATTATCTGAAGATCGCCGACCGTTTCGGTGACTTGGAGACCTTTGACAGACTCATAGATGAAGCCCACAAACGACATATCAGGGTACTGTTGGATCTCGTGATCAATCATACGTCGGATGAGCATCCCTGGTTTCAAGAGGCGCTGGAAGATCCCGGTTCAGCGAAGCGCGCCTACTACTATTTCGAAGAAGGGGACGCAGAGTCAGCGCCGAATAACTGGACCTCTTTTTTCTCCGGCTCGGCCTGGCGCTATTTCCCGGAACAAAAGGTCTGGGCGCTCCATCTCTTCTCCCCGAAGCAGATGGATCTAAACTGGGATAACAAAGAGGTCAGAGACGCAGTTGCCCACATCGCGAAGTTCTGGCTGGAAAGAAAAGTCGACGGTTTTCGCCTCGATGTGATCAACTATATCTCGAAGGTCGATGGACTACCGGACGGCAATAAAGCGATCGGCGACCTGATCGGCTTTAGCGGCATCGAGCACTATGTCTTCGGGCCTAAACTTCACCACTATCTTAATGAGTTAAATGAGCGCGCTTTTGAACCATATGAAGCCGTCTCGATCGGGGAGACGCCCGGTGTCGGTCGTGAGATGGGAAAACTGTTGACGGATCCAGATCGAAAAGAGCTGAGTCTCGTCATGAGTTTCGATCATCTGGAGACACCGGGACACGAGCGATTCGACGACTACCGTTATGATCTCGACTGGTATAAACATTACCGGATCGCGCAAAAGGGGCACGTCGGCGGGCGTTATTGGCAGACCCTGTTTTTCGATAATCACGACAATCCGCGCATGGTCGGTAAGGTCGATCCGGACGAGCGCTACCGCGAGCCGCTCGCGAAGTTGATCAACGGCCTGATTCTAACGGGGCTCGGTACGCCGATCCTCTATCAGGGACAGGAGCTCGGCATGCCGAACGTCACATTCACTTCGATCGATGAAATGAGAGACGTTGAAGCGCTTAACTTACATGCTGAATTGATAGGGAATGCACTTAGTGAGGAAGAGGCGTTTCGCCACGTGCTGGCCGGCGCGCGAGACCATGCCAGAGTCCCGGTCACGTGGACGAGTGAGAAGTATCATGGGTTTAGTAATGTCGAGCCATGGATCTGGCCGGAGAATCCTCCGGTTTGCCAGCCGGCTGAAGAACAGATAGAGGATCGGTCCTCGGTCTTTTCGTTCACAAGGCAGTTGTTGCACTTGCGAAAAGAATACGCGGCCTTGATCAACGGTGGTGAAGCGTGGATAAAGCCGCGAAGACGCGGTTACTTCGGGCTTAGGCGTGCCGGTGATCCGGCGGTCTTTATTGAGGCGAATCTGACGGCCAAGGAGATGAAAAGGCCGTATCAGTCGAGAGGAACGTTTATCCTCGGTAACTATGGAGAAGTAGAAAAATCATTCCGGCCGTACGAGATTAACCTCTACATCGAAACGTAGCGTCCATCAATGATAACTGACGTCATTATCTATAGTGGTAAAATAACGAGCGAAAAATACCGGGAAAGGTGGGTTACCCACCTTCCTTCGTCATATGTATATGAGAAAGTGGTGATTTAACAGTGAATAACGGATTGTTGTTTCAGGGATTTGAATGGGAGTTGCCGGCTGACAGTAAGCACTGGGAACGTCTGACCGGTGCTGTCCCGCAGTTGAAGGATATCGGCGTGAGCGGCATCTGGCTGCCGCCTGCCTACAAAGGGACGTCGGTCTTCGATACGGGATACAGTGCATACGATCTTTACGACATCGGTGAGTTCGAGCAAAAAGATACGGTCGCGACCAAATACGGGACGGCGGACGAACTGCAAACACTGATCGATACGCTACACGAACACGGTATGCGTGCGTACGCCGATGTCGTGCTGAATCATAAAGCCGGTGCTGATGAGACGGAGAAGTTCATGGCTGTCCCGGTCGATCCCGACAACCGGTCGGAGGAGCTCTCGGAAGCGAGAGAGATCGAAGGCTGGACAAAGTTCACGTATCCGGGCCGCGGTGACCAATACTCGTCTTTCAAGTGGAACTTTAATCATTTTACGGCTATTGACTTCGACCAGGCATCTGGCGAGAGCGGCATTTATAGGATCTTAGGTGATAACAAAGGCTTTGCCGTCGCGGTCGACCCGGAATACGGAAACTACGATTACCTGATGCATGCCGATGTCGATACGGCTCATCCGGACGTCAGAGAGGAACTTTTTTCCTGGGGTGAGTGGTACCTGAAGCGCTTCGGATTCGACGGTATCCGTCTCGATGCCGTGAAGCACATCGATGAACCATTCATGCGTGAATTCATCGAGCAGATGAGAGCACGTGTGAACGAAGATATCTATGCCGTCGGTGAATACTGGACCTCCGACGTCGAAAGGATGCGGCAGTACCTCGACAGCATGCAGTTTCACATGCAGTTGTTCGATGTCGCCTTGCACTTTAATTTTCAGCGTGCCGGGATGGAAGGTGAAGCGTTCGATCTGCGCACCATCTTTGACAACACGCTGGTCAAAGCCAACCCATTGAACGTCGTCACCTTTGTCGACAACCACGATTCACAGCCGGGGCAAGCGCTCGAATCGTTCGTCGACGATTGGTTCAAACCACTCGCTTACGCCCTTATCCTACTCAGACACGACGGCTATCCCTGCCTCTTTTACGGCGATTACTACGGGATCGAGGGAGGCGAAGGTAAGGAGGACTTGCTGAACCATCTACTCTATGCGCGAAAAGAAAAAGCTTACGGGCCTGAAGAGGACTACTTCTTCGATGAAAACGCGATCGCGTTTGTCAGAAAAGGTGACATGGAAGTGCCGCATTCCGGTCTCGTCTGTGTGCTCTCGAACGGTGCCGAAAACGGCACATATATCGCCTTGGGGGCAGATCGTGCCGGTCAGACCTGGATCGACATGACCGGCAATAGAGGTGAAGAGCTGACGCTCGATGAAGAGGGCGGTGCCGACTTTTTAGTGAACGGTGGATCCGTTTCTGTCTGGGTGGAAAAAGTCGAGTAGACAGATAAGCACGTAAGATAAGCACGTAATATCAGATTAGAACATTTAATTGATGTTAAAACAAAAGGACCCGGCAGACATGCCGGGTCACTTTATGTGTGAATTGTTTTTAGCTCTTGGCGTTTAGCCGGTGACATTGATGCCCTTTACCTGCGCCCACGGTACGAGTCTCGCCCCGTCGCCGTGCTGCGAGGAGGACAAAGCTTCGATGTTTTGCAAGAGTTCGATCAGGTTTCCGCTGATCATCGTCTCGTTCAACGCTTTCGTGATCTTACCGTCTTCAATCAGGAAGGAGTTCTTAGCCACACCTGAGAAATCGCCATTGGAGGCAGGCTGACCACCGGAGAAACGACTGACCAGGATGCCGCGCTTGATGCCCGAGATGATCTCATCTATCGAGCGCTCACCTGGCTCTACGACATACATGTCGCTGATGTTGCCGCTTCTTTTTCCGTCGGATGCTTTGGCACCGTAACGGGACAAGGCATAATTCTTCAGTACGCCTTTTTCGATCAACAGGTTGTCTTCAACGATGTAACCGTCGTTGGTCACATGTTGGTTCAAGACAAATCGTTCGTCGAGCGGATTGGCGCGCCAGGTCAACTTGTCTGAGACTATTTTTTGACCCAGCTTGTCTTTCAGCGGCGTCGTGCCGGAGATGAGCGGCAGATCGCCAAGAAGGATATGCTTCGCAAAAAGCAGCATGGTCGTGAAACACTCGGGCGAAAAGACGACATCTCCGATGGTCTCCTCACCGATCGTCTCCGTCTTCACCTGCTTCTCCGCTTCGCCGAAGAGCCGTCTGACGCCATCGAGTTCGAGCAGATTTTCGCAATCGTCGGGGATGAAGATGCCGAAATAGTTGAAGGATCCGGCGTTTTCCCCATCGTTACCGGAAAACATGCAGGTGATCATATTGATGCCATATGCCGTCTGATGCAAGACGCCGTTTGTGTTGGTATAGACTGAGTCTTCTCTTTTATGCTGAATCGTCGCAGTCTCCAACTTTAAATGAGGAAACTCTTTCTGAACATCGTTGAGCAGACGATCGAGCAACGCGAAAAGACGGTCTCTATCCGGTTCGAGCTTACCGCCCTGGAACGTGCCGTTATGCTGTTCGTCAGATATACCTTCCGCTGGATCGGGTGCCGACTCCTTGGCATTTTTGAACGCATGATCGAGGGCTTCATCAATGCTTTTCTCGTCGGTGCGGTTCAGGCTGATCGTGCCTTTCCTTTGCTCCGTGATCACCTTGATCGACACATTCGTTCCGGCTACACTCCTGACCAGCTGTATCTCGCCTGTGTTCGAGTCGATTTCCGTCAGTGTTTCTCTACTGACGTTGCACTCGGCCATGTCTGCACCGCGGGATTTAGCCTTCTCGAGTATAGTTTCTGCCAGTTGTTTATAGTCCATCTCAGCGTCCTCCCACATTCAGTTCACACTTGATCGCCGGTCCGCCCATGCCGACCGGAATCATTTGCTTCTTGCCGCACATGCCGCCACAGGTCCAGATGAGGTCGTCAGAAACCATACTGACGGTCTTCAGGACATCGAAAGCGACGCCCGAGACGGTCGTATCGCGGATCGCTTTGCCGATCTTGCCGTTCTTGATCTCGTAGCCCTGATTGACGCCGAACATGAACTCACTCGTCGTATCGGCCTGTCCGTTGTTCGTGCCGACCATGTAGTACCCGTCTTCAACGGAAGCGATCATGTCTTCCAGTTTGTCCTTGCCCGGTACGATACACGTATTTCTCATACGCACCAACGGTTCGTCGGTGTATTCATACGCCCGTGCGTTGCCGAGCGGCTCATGTTCAAACTGCGCAGCCGTCTCGCGGTTATGCATGAAGTTGACCAGGATACCGTCTTCAATCAGGACGGCGTCTTTTGCGACCGTACCTTCATCGTCGACCGTGATCGGTACGGGACAGCGCTCGCCAAACGCTTCGTTTGCGTAGTCGACCAGCGTGATCAGTTCGGAAGCGACCTTTTTGCCGAGGTTTGGGCCAGCCACGGAGCCGCCCAAGACAAGGTCCGCTTCGACCGTATGACCGATCGCTTCGTGTGCCAGAATACCGGCCAGATCGGCATCGAGAATGACCGTATGTCGACCGCCTTTGGCATAGACGCCTTCGGCTTTTTTCGACACATTCTCATACAATTCGTCGATCTTTTCGTGCAGCAGGTCGACGCGTGTAAAGTGATCACTGAAGTATCCATAGCCGCCCAAGACATCGTAGAGATCGATCATGCTGCCGTCTTTAGATTCAATGAAAAAGTTTGCGACTAAAATGGCACGTGGTGTCAGCGTGTGCGACCACACGTCATCAGACGTCAAGAGCAGCTTCTCCATCGTTAGTCCGGAGTACACGAGCTGCCTCGTCTGAAGCTTCGGATACTTTTCCTTGATATGCTCGTCCAGCTCGGTCATAAAGCTCATGATCGCCTGCGTGTCGGCCTGTTCACTTGCTTGAAGTCCGTCGTCGTTACGCACGGCTGAACGTCGGTCTGAGAGTACACGCTCCAATGGTTTTCTTTCATTCAGAAAGCCGGCGTTTGTGGACGCCAGTTCGAGGACGCGCTTCACACTCGCTTCAGAGTATTCCGAATCGGATGCAAAGCCGTACGAACCATTCTTGCGAACGCGTGCCGACACACCTCGCATTTGACTGTAGGCATTGCTTAGCAGCGTACCGTTGTTGAATGAGATTTTGCGGGACGTATTTTCCTGTGCTCGCAGCTCTGTTTCACCGGAAAATGATCGTTTCGCCTGATCTGGACTTAATAAATCGATTAAAATAAGCCATTCCCTCCTTTTACCCCATGTTCATTCAGCTCCAAGTGTAAACGAAATCGGCGAGGAAAAAAATGAGTTTCCCTGACTATTTTGTGCAGAAAATCGGAAATACGCATGCTACCCTTGAGAGTCTTTCAAGACTTCGCGCATCGTCACAGGTCACTATGAAAGAATAAAACGTTATTGTGCGTCAACGTCATTGTCTTTGGCTCGTGAACAACAACCAAATGAGAAGTGAATATCGTCCTTAAAACGAGGCGAAAAATGTGACTTCACGAAGATCAATTGGGCGGAACTAGTCACGCTCGATTGACGATGACTGTCTGACAAGACACCAGGCGATCGTTTGCTGGTGTGAGACTGATCAGTCAAAGCAAAGAGACATAGAAACATGCTAACTGCTAATCACATATAAAGAGAAATATCCGTTGATGCAGGCCAAAGCACACTGACAACCGACGAAATCGCTAAATAATGATACCTATGTAAGCATGTGAGGATGTCAGCAAAATTGACCTGTAAGCCTATTGTTCGAGGCCTGGCTGGATGATGCCACTTGCAGTCACAATACCGCTGACTAATTTGGGTGGTGTGATGTCGAATGCCGGATAAAAAGCGCGAACATTATATTTTGCGGTGCGCGTATTAAGGCAATGCAGTACATCTTCGCTGTCTCTTTCTTCGATTGTGATGCTGTCAGGTGTCAGGTGAACGGTACTCGGCTCGCCGCTGACATAGTAGGGAATGCCGAGGTAGTGTGCGGCCAGAGCGATCTGAAACGTGCCAACTTTATTGATCACGTGTCCGTCGCTGGTGATCACGTCAGCGGCCGAGGTGAAGACGTCGACATTTTCTCTTTGCATGATGGCAGCCGGCATATTGTCGGTGATCACATAAACATCGAAGCCTAAATCGGAGATGACACTGGCGGTCAGTCGGGCGCCTTGCAGATATGGTCTTGTCTCCGGACAGATGAATCGAATATCTTTCTTTTGTTTTCTTATTTCAAGACACATCATGCCGACGATCGTTTCGGCGAAACATTGAGTCATGACGGTTCCTTGATCGGGAAACGTATTGACGAGGTGGACGGCAGCCTGCTTTATTTTCTTATAGCGCCGATTGGCTTCTTCAATCGCGGCATTAAACGTCGCCTCGACCAGGGAACGTCCCTCCTTGATCGCCGCGGTCGCTGCGAGGAGGCTTTTGTCGACCATGTCTCCATACGCTTCACTCATCGTCGGGCGTGCGTATCTCAGCAAGTTGCCTGCTTCAGTCAGATGTTTTAAACGGTCGGCGATCGGCATCTTCTCGGCTTCTTTGGCTGCGAGTACCATGCCCATCTGCACACCGAGCAGCGGTCCGCCGCTCTGCGTCACCATGTTTTTTATGGCGTCGGCCACGTCCGCCGGCGTCTTGCATATCTCGTACCGGATCGTCATCGGATAGACGCGACGATCCAGGATTCGCACGATGTCATCTTCGTACCACGCGATCTGATCGAAGCGGAGTAGTTCCGGCAAGCCTTCATCGTATCTTTGCAGATTATTCATAAGTTACACCTTGTTACTTAACTATGTAATGTGATCACATACATTTTATGATACATATGAAAAACATGGTTGGAGTTTGAACTCGTATGATCGAAGTCAATGTCGATAACATAGTTCTGGAGACGAAGCATCTAATCCTTCGTGCCTTTCGCGCAGACGATCTTTCCGATTTCAATGCGTACGCATCCGATCCCGGAGTAGGTGAGATGGCGGGGTGGACGCATCATAAAGATCTCGCGGAAAGTCAACGTATTTTGGAAATCCTTATGGCAGAGAAGAAGGCGTTTGCGCTAGAGTTGAAAGCGACATCGCAAGTCATCGGATCGCTTGGCATCGAGTATCTTCCGGCCGTTATGCCGCAGGCATTTCACGGGCTTGTCGGGCGCTCACTCGGATATGTGCTCGGCCGGAAATGGTGGGGAAGAGGATTGGTGCCGGAAGCAGTCGATGTCGTCGTCGAATACTGTTTTAACGATCTGGATCTCGATTTTCTGACGTGCACGTATTATCTGGAAAACCGACAATCGAAACGCGTCACTGAAAAGTGCGGATTTAAACCGGTCGATGTGACCGTAGCGATGACCCGTTGGGGCGAGATGAAAGACAGTATGCTGACCGTTCGCTGGAACCCACGTGCCGGTAGCGTCCCACATGCTCAGTTATGCTGAACGTATTCTAATTAATGAGAGGTATTCATGATTAAAGCAACGATTGACGTAAAAGACTTTGGCCAGATGCATTTTGAACTCGATGAAAACGCCGCACCGATCACGGTCGACAACTTCGTCACACTGGCTGAGTCAGGCTTCTATGACGGTTTGGGCTTTTGCCGGATCGTCAAAGGATTTGTTATTCAAGGCGGATCGAAGACAAACAGCATCTCCGGCGGGAGTGATCACACGATCAAAGGAGAATTTCAGGCGAACGGTGTCGATAATCCGCTCAAGCATGTGAAGGGCACTTTGTCGATGGCCAGATCACAGGATCCGGATTCGGCCGGTACACAGTTTTTCGTCATGCTCGAAGATGCGCCGCATCTCGACGGTCAGTATGCCGCGTTCGGCACCATGACCGACGGTTTTGACGTACTGGCGAAGATCGGCGAGGTTGAGACGACGAGTGCGGACGACTGGAACCGTCCCTATCATATGCCGATTATGGAGAATGTTACGATCTCAAGAGACTGATGCGAGTCGATACGACTCATGAGTCGTGAATCATTTTAATTGCTCTTGCCGCAGCGCTGGTCGTTGCGGCTTTTTTCATGTTTTTATGCATTTTGAAAGTGAATATACATTCATGTATGGCCTTTGCGCGCAACAGTAAGCGATTACGATTCGTCAATGTGCACGGAAAAAGACCATTTTGTTGTGCGTATTGACGAATATGGTGACGTATTCATCGGCTCATTTGACATAATGTGTTTGTTTCGTCACAATGCTAGTACCTGAATGTATCTTCAGGTTTGATTTTGGTTAGCAATTTTTACTGTTCTCGGAGAGGTGTTTTATGAGATTAGACAACAAAGTAGCAGTCGTAACGGGAGGCGCACGCGGGCTCGGTCAGGCGATCAGTGAGCGGTTTGCGAGTGAAGGCGCTCGCGTCATCGCGCTCGATATGGGAGAACTGACGTATGAAGCAAAAAACGTCGAGTTTCGTTTGCTCGACGTTACTGATCGTGAAGCGTGTAAACAGATGTTTGATTCGATCGTCACCGATTACGGCCGCATCGATATTTTGGTGAACAACGCCGGTATCACGAGAGACGCCATGACGAGAAAGATGACCGATGATCAGTGGGATCAGGTGATCGACGTCAACCTGAACGGCGTATTTAATCTGACCCGCTTTGTCGGTCCGCACATGGAGGCCATGGGTGGCGGCAGTATTATCAATATTTCCTCGGTCGTCGGCGTATTTGGCAATATCGGTCAGGCGAACTACGCTGCAACGAAAGCCGGTGTCGTCGCATTAGCCCAGACCTGGGCGAAGGAATTTGCCAGAAAAGGCGTGCCTGTGAGAGTCAATGCGATCGCACCGGGATATACGATGACCGATATTTTAAAGACGGTCCCGCAGGATCTGCTGGACAAATTTGCCGCGATGACGATGCTCGGTCGTCTGGCCGAACCGCATGAAATCGCATCAGTCGCGAGCTTTTTAGCGAGCGATGACGCCTCATATATTACGGGGCAGGTGCTGTCGGTTGACGGCGGCATGAGACTTTAGGAGTTTTTTATGAAACAGTATCCTGTTCAGTTCGCGAAGCTTCCGTCTGCTGAGACGATGGCCTATCGCGTCGCAGGCGAAGGCCGTCCCGTACTCTTGATCCACGGGAATCAAAGTGCGTCGCCGCACTGGTTTCCGTTGATGGAAAGACTCGAAAATGACTTTCAGCTGATCGCCGTCGATCTTATCGGTTGCGGTGACAGCAGCTACAACAAACGATTTGACTCGCTCTATGAGCTCGCCGTGCATGTCGATCAATTGATGGAGATCCTCGGCTTGCAGTCGATCCCCGTGATCGGCTGGTCGACTGGGGGCGGCGTGGCGATGGAGCTTGCGGCGTCCTTCCCGGAACGTGTGTCTCATCTTTTGCTTCTCAGTTCCGTCGGTCTCGGCGGCTACCCGGTCTATAACTTCGGAGCCGACGGCAAGCCGATCCTTTCGGAGCGCCTCTGTACGAAAGAGCAAATCGCCGAGCATCCCGTCTCGGTCAAGCCGGTACTCGCCGCTTATGAGGCTGGCAACCGCGAATTTATGAAGTCGGTCTGGAACTCGGTGATTTACCAGATGAAACCGGTACCGGATGCCGATTTCGAGATCTATCTGGACGCGATGTTCAAACAACGCAATCTGATCGATATCATCTACGCTTTATCGCAGTTCAACTTTAAACACGAATCGAACGGCTGTGCGCCGGGGACTGGCAAAGTCGATCGGCTGACGATGCCGGTCACGATTCTGCAGGGCATGAAGGATTTGGTCGTGCCTTACGTCTGGGCGGATGAAATAAAAGCCGCTCTCGGTGATAAGGCGACCTTACATCGATTTGAAAACGGCGGTCATTCGCTGTTGACCGACAGTCTCGATGAATTGGAGACGATTTTGAAGGAGGCATTGTGAAACACACGGTAGGCATCGCCGGTATCGGCCTTTATATTCCTGAAAAGACCCGCTCCGCCGCGGAGATCGCCGCAGCGACAAACGGTGTCTGGGCGGAAGAAGCGGTGCGGGAAAAACTCGGTATAAATCAGATTTACATCGCCGGACCGAACGAAGGGACACAGGAGATGGGAGCGCTCGCAGCGAAGGCTTGTCTCGACGACGCCGGGATAGAAGCGACCGATATCGATCTCATCCTCTGTTTCGGCGAAGAGTGGAAAGAATATCCGCTGACGACGTCGGCGCTCTACATCCAGGATCGCATCGGCGCCGTCAACGCCTGGGGAATCGACGTGCAAAACCGCTGCTGTACGACGATTTCGGCGATCCAAATGGCCAAGGACATGATGCTCGGCAATCCTGAATTGAACGTCGTCTTGTTGGCCGGTGGTTACCGAAATGGCGATTTCGTCGATTACAGCGACCGCAATATGTCGATGATGTATAACCTTTCGGCCGGCGGCGGCGCACTGCTTCTCGTGAAGGATTTAGGAAAAAACACATTGCTCGGTTCGGCTGTTATCTCGGACGGATCGCTGTCACGTACGGCCGGTGTGGAGATCGGTGGTATTGTCAATCCGATCACCAGGGATAATGTAGAAGAGGCAGCCAAATCACTGCGTCTATTGGAGCCACAGAAGATGAAGGATCGCCTGAACGAAGTCTCGATGCAAAACTGGTTCACCTGCATCGACCGGGCGCTCGAAAAGAGCGGGCTGACGCGTGACGACATCGACTATCTGAACGTCCTCCACATGAAACGCTCTGGCCATGTCGCTTTATTGGCTGAACTCGGCTTGACCGAAGATCAATCGACGTATCTGGAAGATTACGGCCACATGGGACAGATCGACATGATCCTGAGCCTGAAGCTCGGTCTCGAAGCCGGCAAGATCAAAGACGGCAGCATCATCTGCTCGATCGCAGCCGGTATCGGTTATGTCTGGGCGGCCGATGTGATGCGCTGGGGGAAAGACGATGAGTGAGTTTTTCGGCATCATTCTGCGCAGTTTGGAATACGGGAGCATTTATGCCCTCGCGTCGCTGTCGATCATTTTGGTGTTCCGGACATCTTTCACGACGAACTTCGCCCAAGGCATGATCGCGATGTTCTCAACCTACTTTGTCGCTACCCTGATTCACAAATCAGGTCTGCCGCTCGGTGTCGCGTTCGTTCTCGGTCTCATCTTCGCCTTGCTCCTCGGCTTCCTGATCGACATCATCGTGATCCGGCGGGCGGCGAAGCTGTCGCCGGTCGGCAAACAGATTATTACGCTCGGTGTGCTCTCGATTATTCTGGGGCTGACGCCGAATATTTTCGGCGTCTACGATCTCAATATGCCGAAGTTCATTCCGCAGGGCGATATGAAAATCGCCGGTACCTCGATCTCTTACAATGCGCTTTTAAATATCGGGCTCGGGCTTCTCGTGATGTTGACGTTGTATTACGTGTTACATCGGACGAAGGCAGGGCTCGCGATCCGCACGACAGCGGAAAATGCACCGGTCGCGCGCCTGATGGGCGTTTCAACCAAACTGGTCACGATGTTTGCCTGGGGTGTGGCCGGCTGTCTGTCGCTGCTCGCCGGCATGATGGCTTCGCCGTTTTCCCAGGTCTCGACGACGTTCATGAACGACATCCAGATCACGGCATTCCTCGCCTGTCTGCTCGGCGGATTCACGACGTTCTTCGGTGCCGTCGCCGGGTCCTATATCATTGCGATTGCGTCGAACCTGCTACAGGTCTATCTACCGCAGGGCACCGTCTGGGGAAAACCGATTCTCTATATTCTCTTGATCGGTTTTCTGTTTTTGAAACCGTTCGGTCTGTTCGGTAAGCGTTACGTGAAGAAGGTGTAGCATGGACAGGCAGCTAAACACGTTTCAACGAATCTATAAGAATCCGTACCTGCAGTTCCTGATTGTCGGCGTCTTGTTTGCCCTGTTGCCGACGCTGCGGGCCGCCGGTATGGTCAAAGCCGGCACGGTGACCGTCATCGGTACGACGCTGATCTACACGATCGCCGCACTCGGACTGAATATTCTGCTCGGGTATTCGGGGCTCATCTCCCTCGGTACGGCCGGTTTCATGGGACTGGCAGCGTACTGCTCCGCTTATTTCACCGAGCAGCTGGCGCTGCCGTTTTGGCAGTCCCTGATCCTCGCCTTGCTCATTCCGACGGTGCTCGGCGTGATCGTCGGGTTACTCTCGATGCGCTTCGTCGGTATCTATTTGGGGATTGCTACTCTGGCAGTCGGCGAGATCCTGAGTGAGATTTTCCGGCAGTGGGATGCTTTCACGCGAGGGACGAGCGGGGCCAGAGCAAAATACCCGAAGATCTTCGGTATGCAGCTCGACCAGACGGGCATGTACTACCTGATCGTGATCATTACGATTATCGTCTTCATTCTCGTCTATCAGTTGTTGAAGGGACGTCTCGGCCGTGCGTTGAATGCGATGCGCGGTTCCGAAGCCGCGGCGATGGCGATGGGCATCTCGGTTTACAAATACCGTCTGATCGCTTTTGGGGCGGCGACGCTGCTCGCCTCTCTGGCCGGTGTCTTGTACGTCCACTACATCAGAATTTCCTACCCGACGATCTGGGGGCTTCCCCTATCGCTCGATTTCCTGGCGATCATTGTGATCGGCGGACTGCGCTCGATTTACGGCACGCTGGTCGGCTCCTTCGTGATCTTTGCGATGTCGGAGCTCGTTCTGAAACAGATTCCGTATATGGAAAATTACTCCCTCGTCTTGAAGGGCGTGTTGATCATTATCTTCATTCTCTTCTACCCGTACGGACTGGCACATGTCGTCAGTGACCTGCGCATGCGTTTGGGCAGAAGAAAGACCAAGGTCCATCCGCTTGCGGCAAAGGAGGAGGATATCGATGGCTGATCTGATGAAGCACGAAGCGACACTACTTGATATCAAAAATCTGTCGATCGCCTTCGGCGGACTGAAAGCCGTCGATGATCTGAGTTTTTCGATCAACCAGGGTGAGATCTACGGCCTGATCGGACCGAACGGTGCCGGTAAAACGACGGTGTTCAACTGCATCACGCAGTTTTACAAGCCGGATCAGGGGGAACTTCGTTTTCGCAACAAAAAAGGTGACATCGTGTCACTGACGAGCCTGCCGACGTACCGCGTTCTGGAGCAGGGCATCGTCCGAACGTTTCAGAACGTCGAACTGATCCGTGAGCTGTCGATTCTGGACAACGTCCTGATCGGGGCGCATATCGATTACGAAAAGACGACCGTACTGGACGAGTTGTTTAATACGGGACGTCGCCGGCGTGAAGAAAAAAAACAGATCGAGGCGGCGCGCAGAGCACTTCAGTTTCTCGGCATCGATCACTACCGTCTGTTTCCGGCCGGCAGTCAGCCGTACGGTATACAAAAGAAAGTCGAGTTGGCGCGTACCTTGATGAGTGATCCGAAGCTGATCATTCTCGATGAGCCGGCAGCCGGACTCGATGAGAGAGAGACCGTCGAGTTGGCCGACGAGATTTTGCGCATCCGGAAAGAATACGATACGACGATTCTGCTCGTCGAACATGACATGCAGCTCGTGATGAAGATCTGTGATCGCATCTCTGCGATCAACTTCGGCCGGCTCCTCGCGACCGGCACGGCCGCCGAGATCCGAGCCGATCAGAAGGTACAGGAAGCGTATCTGGGGGTGGATGCATGAAGTCGTTACTTGAAGTAAAGAATGCCGACGTCTTCTACGGACCGATTCACGCTTTGAAAGGAATCAGTCTCGACGTGGCTGAAGGATCGGTCGTCGCGTTGCTCGGTGCGAACGGCGCCGGTAAATCGACGACGCTGCGCGCTGTGACCGGTTTGGTCCGAAGCCGCTCCGGCGAGATCATCTATGACGGCAGGCGCATTGACCGCATGGCCGAAGAGAAGATCGCGCGGATCGGGATTTCGCATGTGCCGGAAGGCAGACAGATCTTCGCCAGTCTGACGACGCTCGAAAACCTGATGATCGGTGCCTACAGCGTGCACGACAAAAGAGAGATCGACGCCAATCTGGAGCGCTGTTACGGCTACTTCCCGATCCTGGCCGAAAGAAAACATCAGCTGGCACAGACGCTCTCGGGCGGTGAACAGCAGATGCTGGCGATCGCCAGAGGTCTGATGAGCAGTCCGAAGCTTTTGCTCCTTGATGAACCTTCATTGGGACTTGCGCCACTGATTGTGAAGTCGATCATGGATATCATTAAGACGATTGCGAAAGAAGGCGTGACGATCCTGATCGTCGAACAAAACGCCTCGCAGACATTGAAAATCGCCGACTACGCCTATGTTTTGGAAGTCGGCCGCATCATCGCGTCCGGTGATGCCGCGACACTCGCGTCGGATCCGGCGCTGGTGGAAGCTTATTTAGGTGGCAAGGGGAAACCCATCACATAAACACGCCGCAAGGCGACAAGAGAAACGGACATTATTTAGGAGGATTATCATGAGAAAACTATTAGCAGCACTGCTCGTATTAGCGCTCGTCGTGACGACGATGGCGACGGCAGTCTTCGCCGAAGAACATGCCCAGGGCGTCACCGACACAGAGATCTTGGTCGGTAACACGGCGGCGGTTTCCGGTGCATTTGCCGGTGTCGGCGTACCTTTTAATGCAGGCATCGAAGCGTACTTCAAGATGGTGAACGAAGAAGGCGGCATCAACGGCCGTGAGCTCCGCTTCACGCATATGGATGACGAGTTCGATCCGGCCAAAGGTAAAGCGATGATGCAGACCCTGGTCGAAGACGAAGAGATCTTTGCCTATGTCGGTCATTTCGGCACGCCCGTCGTAGCCGCGACCTTGATCGATCTCGAAGAGTACGGCATTCCGGCCGTCTATTTCGCGACCGGTATCGGTGAACTCTACAACGACCAAGCGGAAGGCGCGCAGCGCGCGTTGTTCCCGGTCCAGCCGATCTACGTCACGGAAGGCGAGATCATGGTGGTCAGAGCCGTCGGTTCGTTCGAAGCGGAAAAAATCGGTGTCATCTACACGAACGATGATGCCGGTAAGGACATGCTGAGAGGCGCCGAACAGATGGCTGAACAGCTCGAAGTCACGCTCGTTTCCGAGCAGGTGGCGGCCGGCGCGACCGACGTATCGGCTGCCGTGACCGCGATCAAGAACGCCGATGTCGACTTTATCATCGCCGCTTCGATCCAGCAGACGATCGGCACGATCGTCAAAGCGCTCGTCGCGCAGGATGTCAACGTCGATGTGATCACGACCTACGTGAACGTCGCTCCTGTCGTGGCCGAACAGATCTTTGCCGATATCGACGGCAAGTTCAATGTCTACGGCAACGGCTGGATTAGCCTGGCTGACGAAGAAGCCCTGGCAAACCTCGCTCTGCTCGGTGAGTGGGTCGGCGAAGAATTCGCCCTGAACCCGTACTCGCTGGCCGGCTGGACAGCCGCGCACTTCTTCGCCGAAGGCGTGCGCAGGGTTGGCGAAGAGCCGCTGACCTGGGAGAACTTCATCGACAAGATGGAAGAAGCGCCGATCAAGATTCCGTTCGGCGGCGAAGTTGACTTTGCCGATGGCCTGCGCGCCGGTACGACGGTCATGAACCTGTCGAAGGTCGCGAGCGCTGAAGGCTGGGAAGAAGTTGAACCGCTGCAGTCGGTCAATGTCATCCTCGGTATCGAAGAAGAGATCGAAGAGACGGACGAGACCGGTGATCTTGAAGATCCGGCAGAGACTGAAGAAGGTTAACACGCGTTTTTACACCTGGAGGCGGTGCATTGGCACCGCCTCCTTTTAACTGAAATGGAGAAGACCATGCATAAATCCAAGATTATTACCGCGCGTGAGGCGGTCTCGTTTGTCAAATCGAATGATCAGATCGTGTCGGGACTCGGCTGCTCGGAAGCGAGAAACTTCTTGTCGGTTCTGCACGAGATCGCCGACGATGTGACAAACGTGCACCTCAACAACTGTCTGCCGATGGCCGATCTGCCGTATATGGATGCGGCGTACAAGGACAGCTTTTTTGTGAACGGCTGGTTTTACTCGCCGGCGATGCGCAAGATGCATCGAAACGGCAACGCGTCATTTATACCGAACCATCTGCATCGGGCTTCCATTCACCGCTTGGCGGCGATCCGTCCGAACATCTTTATCGGTGTCTGCACGCCGCCCGATGAACACGGATATGTCTCGCTCTCCACGGGAAATACGTACGAGCGGCGCATGATCGACGTGGCGGATCTGGTGATCTTGGAGATGAATGAAAAGTTCCCGCGCACCTACGGTGACGTCGAACTGCATATCTCACAAGTCGATTACTTTATCGAGGCCGACTACGACGTACCGGAACTGCCGAATATCGAGCCGAGCGAGAAGGACAAAGTGATCGGTCAATTGATCGCTTCGCAGATCGAAGACGGCGACTCGATACAGGTCGGCATCGGCGGTATACCGAATGCCGTGGTCAACGCCCTCTACGACAAAAGAAACCTCGGTGTCCACACCGAGATGCTGACGTCCGAGATCGCCAAACTGGCGATGGCCGGTGTGATTAACGGGGCAAAGAAGACGTTGCATCGTGGCAAGATGGTCACGACATTCATCATGGGCGACAAAACGCTGTACGATTTTTGTCACGAGAATCCGTCTGTACTCGTCTTGGACGGTCACTATGTGAACAAGCCGTCGGTGATCGCTCAAAACGACAACCAGGTGTCGATCAATACGACGCTCGAGATCGATCTGACCGGCCAGTGCGCGTCCGAATCGATCGGTCATATTCAGTATTCCGGTACCGGCGGTCAGGTCGATACGGCGCGTGGCGCGGTCGACGCGAAAAACGGCAAGAGCTTTATCGCTCTCTATTCGACAGCGATGGTGAGAAACCGTGAGACGGGTGAGCGCGAAGAAAAGAGCAAGATCGTTTCCCAGCTGACGCCGGGTGCCGTCGTCACCTTGACCAGAAGCGAGACCGACCGTGTCGTGACTGAATACGGTATCGCCGAGCTGAGAGGTCAGACGGTCGATGAACGGGTCAAACGCCTGATCGCGATCGCCCATCCGGCGTATCGTGAACAACTCCACTACGATGCCAAAAAATTCGGCATTTTGGGAGGCCATTGATGTTTGCCCGTTTGCACGATAAACAAATCTACTACGAGACGCACGGCGACGGATTTCCGCTCGTTCTGTTGAACGGCATCATGATGTCGACCAGGAGCTGGACGCCGTTTATCGAGGCGTTGTCAAAACACCACCGCCTGATCCTGCTCGATTTTCTCGATCAGGGGCAGTCGGATAAGATGAGCGAAAGCTACGACCATTCGATTCAGGTCGACGCCATTTTCGCCGTCCTCGATGATTTGAAGATCGAGACGGCCGATCTGGTCGGTATTTCCTACGGTGCTCAGATCGCGCTGCAGGCAGCGCTGAAAGCGCCAAAGCGCATCCGTCGTCTCGTCATCGCAAACGCCGGCATCGCGACCGCGAAGCTTTTAGCCGAGATCGGGCGCGGCTGGAATCATGTGGCGGGAGAAGGGGAGGCGTATTACTACGCGACGATCCCG
>DUQI01000013.1 GCA_012837885.1 Fastidiosipila sp. | reverse complement strand
TCCCCTGTTTCAAAATTCAAACGGTAAAAGCCGTAATAAATATTTGAGTTAATCTTGGTCAGTAAGATAGCCACATCGTCACGTCTATCTTCAGGAACCTCGAATGGCAACCACATCGTTGTGGCCAACATGTCATCGTATAGGTAAAACATTGCCTCGCAAGTTTCAATACTGGCTTCTAATTCAAACTCACCGCTGAATATTTTCTTTTCGTCATCGAACTCGAAAAAATACTCATTTTCCGTTATGAACGAATTCACCTTATTGATCAATTCGGGAACCACTTTTTCTCTGTCGAATTCAGGTTCTTCTTCCGACGTGCTCGCCATCGCTGGCAAAGTACTTAATAAAAGCAGCAGAACAAGCACGATTGTCAGTATACGTTTCTTCATGATGGCCTCCATCTCAGCAAGTTAATGCTCATAAAAATACCTTTATCACACTCGCACTCGTGGTTTTGTACCATCAATTCCTGCTGATAAGCATAGATATTCGGCAAAACAGACTCAATAAGGGCGCTTTATTTTAATTAGGTAATCGCCCAAGATCACGCAATACTCAAAATGACACAATTTTGAACGCATAAAAAAACCACCCCCGCTTCTATTTCCACGGGGGTGGTTCATTAACTACAGGTCTCTTTTAGTCGGTTTGAGTCTGCAACATGTCTTCATTCTCCGGTAATACCGGGATTGCCGTGATGTCGCGGTAGCGGCGCATGCCGGTACCGGCCGGAATCAACTTGCCGATGATCACGTTCTCTTTCAATCCGAGCAACGGATCGACCTTGCCTTTGACGGCGGCGTCGGTCAGGACGCGCGTCGTCTCCTGGAAGGACGCTGCCGAGAGGAATGAATCGGTCGCAAGCGACGCTTTCGTAATACCGAGCAGGGTGCGCTTACCGGATGCCGGTCGCAGTCCCTCTGCTTCAGCCTGTTTGTTCTCTTCGACGTAATCGAAGTAGTCGACGAGGCTGCCGGTGAGCAGTGCCGTGTCGCCCGGATCGTCGATCTTGACTTTTCTAAGCATCTGACGGCAGATGATCTCGATATGCTTATCGTTGATCTCGACACCGTTGTTCTTATAGACCTTCAAGACCTCCGCTATGATGTACTTTTGCACCGCGTAGGCATCTTTGACTTTCATGATGTCATGGGGGTTCACCGACCCGTCAGTCAACAGGTCGCCTGCATCAACGACGTCACCCGTGTCGACCAGAACCGGCGTAGAGAGTGAGAACGTATAGGTCTCGACTTCCCCGTCAGCACCGGTTACGACGACTTCGCGTTTACGTTTTTCCGTCTCCGTGACCGTCACGACACCGGCGATCTCGGCGATCGTCGCCTGACCTTTCGGCTTTCTCGCTTCGAACAGCTCTTCGACACGCGGCAGACCCTGCGTGATGTCATCACCGGCGATACCGCCCAAGTGGAACGTACGCATCGTCAGCTGGGTACCCGGTTCACCAATGGACTGCGCGGCCATGATGCCGACGGCTTCACCGACGACCGACGGTTCGCCGGAAGCCAGGTTGATACCGTAGCAGTGGGCGCAGACGCCCGTCTTGCTGGCACACGTCAGATTGCTGCGGATCGGCACCTGCGTGATCCCCGCCTGATCGATCGCCGAAGCGATCGGGAAGGTGATCAGCTCGTTGCCGCCGATGATCGTCTCACCTGTCTCCGGATGGACGATGTCCTTCGCCGCGTAGCGACCGTTGATCCGGTCGATCAGGCGTTCGACGACGCGTTTCGTCTTGCCGCCGACGGTGACTGCCGACACATCGATATATTCTTCCGTACCGCAGTCCATCTCACGCACGATCACATCCTGTGCGATGTCGACGAGACGACGCGTCAGATAACCGGAGTCGGCCGTCTTCAGCGCGATATCGGAGAGCGATTTTCTGGCACCGTGCGAGGAGATAAAGAACTCCAGAACGTTCATGCCTTCACGCAGGTTCGATTTGATCGGGATCTCGATCGTACGACCCGACGTATCGGCCATGTTGCCGCGCATACCGGCCAGCTGTTTAATCTGGTTGATGTTACCTCTCGCACCGGAGATCGACATCATGTAGATCGGGTTGTAGGCGCCGAGGTTTTCTTTCAGCGCTTCCGTGATATCGTCGGTCGTTTTACCCCAGATATTGACGACGGCACGGTAGCGGCCGTTATCGTTCAATAGTCCGCGCTGATGTTCGGCGTTGATCTTTTCGACCTTCGCTTCCGCTTCAGCGATCAATTTATCTTTGACGTCGGGCACGATCATGTCGAAGAGACCGATCGAGATACCACCGATCGTCGAGTAATGGAAGCCCATCTCCTTGATCTTGTCGAGGATCTCGGCCGTGGCCGTGATGCCGTGACGCGAGATGCAGCGCTCAATAATACGCGACATCTCTTTTTTGCCGACGACATAGTCGCACTCGAGTGCCAGCACGCTGGCCGGATCTTCCGGATCACGCTTCAGGATCAGATCCTGCGGGATGATCTCGTTGAAGATGAAGCGGCCGAGGGTCGAGCGCACGCGTCCTCGGTAGAGCTTACCTTCGAACTCGCGTTCTCTTCTGATCTCGATCGTCTGACCGAGCAGAATCTTCTTTTGGTCATACGCCATGATCGCTTCTTCGAGCGACACATACGCCGGAATCTCATCCGTCTTAACGAGACCGGGAGCACTTTCCTGCGTCAGATAGTAGCAACCGATGATGATATCCTGCTGCGGTACGGTGACCGGTTTTCCGTCCTGCGGTTTCAGGAGGTTATTCGATGACATCATGAGGAAGCGGGCTTCCGCCTGCGCTTCAGCCGAGAGCGGCAGATGGACTGCCATCTGGTCACCGTCGAAGTCGGCGTTGTAGGCCGTACAGACCAAAGGATGCAACTTGATCGCGCGTCCTTCGACCAATACCGGTTCAAACGCCTGGATACCGAGACGGTGCAACGTCGGGGCACGGTTCAAAAGCACCGGATGGTCCTTGATGACCTCTTCCAGCGTATCCCAGATCAGGTCGCCGCCTCTTTCCACGAGTCGGCGCGCCGTCTTGATGTTCTGTGCATGCTCCGCCTTAACGATCTCACGCATCACGAACGGTTTGAACAGCTCGAGCGCCATCTCTTTCGGCAGACCGCACTGGTGCAGTTTCAGTTCGGGGCCGACCACGATAACGGAACGGCCTGAGTAGTCGACACGCTTGCCGAGCAGGTTTTGACGGAAGCGTCCCTGCTTACCCTTCAACAGGTCGGAGAGCGATTTCAGGGCACGGTTGCCGGCGCCGGTCACGGCGCGGCCTCTTCTGCCGTTGTCGATCAGGGCATCGACGGCCTCCTGCAGCATGCGCTTTTCGTTTCTAACGATGATGTTCGGCGCACCGATCTGCAGCATCTTGTTCAGACGGTTGTTTCTATTGATGACTCTTCTATAGAGGTCGTTCAGGTCGGAGGTCGCAAAACGTCCGCCGTCCAACTGCACCATCGGGCGTAGTTCAGGCGGCAGCACGGGCAGTACGTCGAGGATCATCCACTGCGGTTTGAAACCGGAGCGCTGGAACGCTTCGACGACTTCGAGTCGTTTGACGATTCTGACCTTTCGTTGTCCCTTCGCCGTCTGCAGCACTTCTCTAAGTTCTGCCGCCAGCTTGTCGACGTTGATGTCGCTTAAAAGGTCCTTGATCGCTTCGGCACCCATCTTGGCCACGAAATCGTGGCGGCCGTAGTGCACGACGAGATCGCGATATTCACGCTCGTTGATGATGTCACCTTTGGCCAGTTCCGTCTTGCCGGGATCGATCACGATATAGGCGGCAAAGTAGAGGATCCGCTCGATGTTTCTGGGCGACATGTCGAGGATCAGGCCCATACGGCTCGGGATGCCGCGGAAGTACCAGATATGCGACACCGGCGTGGCGAGGCGAATATGCCCCATACGCTCTCTGCGCACTTTCGACTTCGTCACTTCAACGCCGCAGCGGTCGCAGACGATGCCTTTATAACGGATTTTCTTGTATTTGCCGCAGAAGCACTCCCAGTCCTTAACAGGACCGAAGATTTTCTCGCAGAACAGACCGTCACGCTCCGGTTTGAGCGTACGGTAGTTGATCGTCTCCGGCTTTTTGACTTCGCCGTGCGTCCATTCAAGTATTTTTTCCGGCGAGGCGAGGCCTATGCCGATGGCTTCAAAATTATTAATTTCGTTCATACACGCACTTTCTTTCTTTCGTCAAATAACTATTCCGTTTCATCTACGACAGACGCTTCCACGACGCCGCCTGCTTCATCCAGCAAACCGGCGGAGAATCCTTCCGGCAGCCGCTCTTCGCCCCGACTGATCGTCGGAGAAGTCAGCAAACGACACGAGCGGTGGGGTTGTCTCATCACTGTCATCTTCTTCCATCTCGAGTTCTTCGTTCGTCTCACTCAACATGCGGACATCGAGTGCCAGTGACTGAAGTTCCTTGACGAGCACCTTGAAGGCTTCCGGAATACCCGGTTCCTGAATGCTCTCACCCTTGACGATCGACTCGTACGTCTTGGTACGTCCCTGGATGTCGTCCGACTTGACGGTCAGGATCTCCTGCAGCGTGTAGCTCGCGCCGTACGCTTCGAGTGCCCACACTTCCATCTCACCGAAACGCTGGCCGCCGAACTGGGCTTTACCGCCGAGTGGCTGCTGCGTGACGAGGGCGTAAGGACCGATCGAACGGGCGTGAATCTTGTCGTCGACCAGATGGTGAAGCTTCATGTAGTACATGATGCCGACTGTCACCCGGTTCTCGAACGGTTCACCGGTTCGACCGTCGTAGAGCACGGTCTTACCGTCCGGATCCATACCGGCCAGTTCAAAGGCGGCGACCACGTCGTCTTCCACCGCGCCGTCGAAGACGGGCGTAGCGACTTTCCAGTCGAGACGTTTGGCCGCCAGACCGAGATGGACTTCGAGCAGCTGCCCGATGTTCATACGAGACGGAACGCCGAGCGGGTTCAACACGATGTCGAGCGGTGTGCCATCCGGCATGAAGGGCATATCCTCTTCCGGCATGATGCGGGAGATAACGCCTTTATTACCGTGGCGACCGGCCATCTTATCGCCGACCGACAGTTTACGTTTCTGCGCGATGTAGACTCGCACCAGCTTCGTCACGCCGTGCTTCAACTGGTCGTCTTGTTCGCGTGTGAAGACTTTTACGTCGACCACGATACCGGACTCACCGTGCGGCACACGCACCGACGTATCTCTGACTTCTCTCACCTTCTCACCGAAGATCGCGCGGTAAAGGCGCTCCTCCGGGGTCAGTTCGGTCTCACCTTTCGGTGTCACCTTACCGACGATGATGTCACCGGCGTGCACTTCGGCACCGATCCGGATAATGCCTTCTTCGTCGAGATCGAGCAAGGCGTCGTCCGAGACGGACGGGATCTCTCTCGTGATCTCTTCCGGTCCGAGACGCGTATCTCTCGCCTCACACTCGTACTCCGTTATATGGATCGAGGTGTAGACGTCGTCTCTGACGAGGCGTTCACTGACCAGGACGGCGTCTTCGTTGTTGAAGCCTTCCCAGGTCATGAAGCCGATCAGGACGTTGGCACCGAGAGCCAGTTCACCGTTATCGGTCGAAGGACCGTCGGCGATGATCTCGCCTTTCTCCACTTTGTCGCCGACTTTGACGAGCGGACGCTGATTGATGCAGGTCCCTTGGTTCGAGCGCTCATATTTCGTCAGGGCATAGCGGGTGGTACCGCCCTCGTCGTTTCGTACGACGATCTCATTGCCGCTGACATGCTCGACCACACCGTCTTTTTCACAGATCAGGCAGACGCCCGAGTCTTTCGCAGCGCGGTGTTCCATACCGGTACCGATAATCGGCGAGTCGGAACGAATCAAGGGCACGGCCTGACGCTGCATGTTCGAGCCCATCAGAGCACGGTTCGCGTCGTCGTTGCCGAGGAACGGAATCAGGGCGGTCGCGACCGAGACGAGCTGTTTCGGCGAGACGTCCATCAGGTCGACGCGCGACGGTTCGACTTCGACGAACTCGTCGAGCAGACGGCAGACGACGCGTTTTGCGATGAAGCGACCTTCCTCGTCGAGCGGCTCATTCGCCTGCGCGATGTAGTAGTTATCTTCTTCGTCGGCCGTCATATAGATAATCTCGGACGTCACGACACCTTTTTCCTTGTCGTAGCGGCGGTAAGGCGTCTCGATGAAGCCGTAACGGTTCACTCTGGCATACGTGGCGAGTGAGTTGATGAGGCCGATGTTCGGTCCTTCAGGTGTCTCGATCGGGCACATGCGACCGTAATGGGACGGATGCACGTCACGCACTTCAAAGTTGGCGCGCTCACGCGACAGACCGCCGGGGCCCAACGCGGAGAGACGACGCTTATGCGTCAGCTCGGCCAGCGGGTTCGGCTGATCCATAAACTGCGACAGCTGCGAGGAGCCGAAGAACTCCTTGATCGCCGCCGACACGGGACGCGTGTTGACGATGTCTTTCGGCGTCGCTTTATCGATCTCCTGGATCATCTGGATGCGCTCTCTAACGACACGCTCCATACGAGTGAAGCCGACGCGCATCTGGTTTTGCAACAGTTCACCGACCGAACGGATGCGGCGGTTGCCGAGATGATCGATGTCGTCTTTATGCCCGACGCCGTACTCGAGGCCGATGAAATAGGACGCGGCGGCGACGATATCGTCGCGCGTCAGATTTCGCGGCATCAATTTGCGGCGATACTGATGCATCAGCTCGGACAGGCGTTTCACCTGGTCGCTCTCACCTTCCACCTGATCGATCAGAAGCTGCAGTTCATCCTTGTGCACCATCTCCGTGATACCGATCTCGGAGAGCTTCATCGCTTCGATATCCTTGTCGTCAAACGTTCTGGCGAGGTAAGCAGCCGCGTCGACGCGGTTATTACCGACGACTCGGAGCATCTCTTCATGCTGGGTCACCGTATCACCGACCGTCATGATCGGGAATACATCGACACTGTTGATGCCGCTGTTTTGAATCGCCCAGGCCATCTCCGGCGTAATGATATCGCCTTCCATCGCGAAGACTTCGCCGCGGTCATCCGTGACCGTCGCCGCCGCCTTATGACCGATGATGCGGTGGGCGAGCGCCAGCTTCTTATTGACTTTATAGACGCCGACCTTGGCGAGGTCGTAGCGGTTCGGTTCGAAGAACAGATTGAACAGATAGTTCTGCGCGCCTTCACGCGTGTACACTTCACCCGGTTTCAGACGCTTGAACATCTCGGCCAGGCCTTCGTCTTCGTTGTGGCAGCCGTCTTTTTTCATCGTCTCTCGAAGTGAACGCTCGTCGCCCAGAATCGCTTCGATCTCTTCATCCGTACCGAAGCCGAGCGATCTCAGGAAAATCGTCATATGGAATTTTCTTGTACGATCGACGCGCACGAAAAGCAGACCGTCTTTGTCGGTCTCGAATTCAAGCCAGGCACCGCGGTTCGGAATGATCTGTCCCGTGTAGAGAGTCAGATCATTTTTCTCTTCGACGATATCGAAATAGACACCGGGCGATCTGACGAGCTGCGAGATAATGACACGTTCGGCACCGTTGATAATGAACGTACCGTTCTCCGTCATGATCGGGAACTCACCGATATACACGTCCTGCGTCTTGATCTGGTCGTCCGATTTATTATGCAGGCGAACCTTCAGATGCAGCTTCGCTGCGTAGTTAGCATCTCTTTCCTTACATTCCTCGACGGAATACGTCGGATTGTTGATGTCAAATTCTTTGTCCAAGAAGCTGAGTTCGATATTGCCCGAGGGATCGATAATCGGCGACACTTCCTCCAAGACCTCCATTAGGCCTTCATTCAGGAACCAGTCGTAACTGCTCTTTTGAATCTCAATCAGATCGGGGATATCGAGGATCTCTTCTATTTTTGAATAAGACATTCTTTCGGCACGTCCATAGCGAACGGGTTTTACCATTAAAAGTTCACCTCACAAGATATTCGGTATATGTGCGAAATGGCTTGGCTTGACCAATTTCACGCCTTTTGTATAATGAGTATCAACAAACTACTTGACGGGCTTTTTTCCAAGCCAAAACGCGCCCGTCGAGAGATGGCGACACATTGAAGCAGACTATCACTCGCACGCTTACGTGTCAAGCCTTTATTTCATGACCCCAAAACCAAAAAAGACATTTCGTACAATCGCGCTCCACAGGCATGTTTGAGGGGGCTCGCTTGTGCCTTTCAGCGATTCTTCGACGATTGACACTGAGAACGGTAAATACTATCATGAACATGAAAGTTGTTATCATATGTTTGATGTTTATGAATCGATTATTTCATTTACCAACGAGTATGCACAGTTTCTCTCGGAACCGGTAAAGCGCATATTCCGTTCCTTCGGCGCATTCGCTGTGCTCACCGACACATCCTTCAAAGACCTCACCAAACGACGTGAAGCCTTCTTTGTAACCCAGTACCCGGGAAGCGGTGATGCACTCAGTCGGATTCTAAGACTGGATGATGAGACGGAGAAAGAAGCGGCGATCCGCTTCCTCTATCTCGATGCCGTTATCTTTGATAAGCTGCCACAGACTTCAGCGCCGAAAGACGAGATCGAACAAGAGATGGCGGAGAAGTTAAAAGATCCTGAGCTTCTCTCCCGCCTGATCGGATTTCCGGTCGGCGATACACCGATCAAAATTCACATCAGCCAGATGGAGCCGAGAGCGATCAACCTGCACGTCTTCGAAAAGCTCGGCATCTTCCTCTCGGTCGGTGCCGATATCGATCTCGACCAGTACAAAGCGATGTCTGAGGATCATCTACTGGCCGTATTCAAGGCACTGGCTGACGGTTCACGCCTCAGGATCGTGCAGGCGCTACTGAAGAACCATCTGACGACGAGCGAGATCGCTACCCGCGTCGATCTCACGTTATCGACCGTCAACCATCATCTGAAACAGCTTGTTGAAGCCAATATCGTCGGTCTTGACCCGAGCTCAAAAGCCGGCAAAGGCGCTCTCTATACCGTAAACAAAACAAAGATGCACCACCTCCTCGATCTTTTACACACGAAACTCGATTGACATGTGCCGACAAAAATAAACGGCATACCTCGCGGTATACCGTCTACATCCCCGTTCTCTCAACTATCTTAGACGCTTAGCTGAAGAGGCGTGGGAAGAAAAAGTGAATGAAGAACATCACAATCGTCATGAGCGACAGCACGCGGTGTAGCTTCAAAAGCTTTTTGTCTTTCAAGCGGTAAAAGGAACCGCCGAGGACGACTGTCGCCAAGGCGAAGAGAAAGAGCACGATCCCCGTATGCAGGCGGATCGAGCCCAAGGCCAGATAGCCGTGATAGGCTGCGACCAAAAGTAAGACGATACCGGTCGGCTTGTGTAGCTTTCGCAAGAAGCGAATAACCTTTAAAAGCCCCTTGTTCTTTCCTTTAATGAACGCCTTATTGATCTGCACCAAAAGGTAAGGCAGGATCAAAAGCGCTAAAAGTCCAGTGCTAACCCAGCCGAGTATCGAGTATGGCATTATCCCACCAGCTTTCCTACGATCGGCATACCTTCAAGGTTTCCGACCCCGTGAGGCGACACATTCTTGATCGCATCAGTCAGCTCGCGTCCGGCTTGGAAACTGTTATGCTGACCGTTTTTCCAGGCAGCGCTGTTGGTCAGATCGTAGACGACTCCGTCGACTGCGACGTAGGCAGGTTTGCCATCCTTGCCGTCGAATTCTGCCAGTTCATCAAGTGTGAATTCACGCTCGGCTCCTGCTTCCGGCTCGGTCGACTGTTCAACCGGATCGGTAGCCGCCGGCGCCACTGTCGTCGTGGTCGCAGGCTTGTTGTCGCAAGCGACCGCTGAGAACAAGAGCACGAGACTCAGTAGTGACACTGTCAATATTTTCATGTTTGCTTTTCTCCTTTTTAGGTTTCGTCAGGTAGTCGTCTGTCAGACGACACCCGAACACTTCCTAGGGTGCACGAAGTAAATGACTCGTTCTGTCACCTATGTACTGACCGGAACATATGAAAAATTACCGTAAAACAGCGTCCTAAAACACCTGTTCCGTCCGCGCGATGATCTCATCTTGCAGATCCTTATCGAGGTTTCTAAAGTAATCGCTATACCCCGCAACACGCACGATGAGGTTTTGATACTCGCTCGGATTATCCTGGGCTGCGAGAAGCGTCTCCTTATCGACCACATTGAACTGGATGTGGTGACCGCCCAACTTAAAGTAGGCACGCACGATCGAAGCCATGTTATCGAGTCCCTTCTCCCCTTCCACCGTGCCGGGTGAAAACTTCTGGTTCAACAGCGTGCCGCCTGTCTTTTGCTGATCCATCTTCGCCGCTGACAAAATCACCCCGGTCGGACCGATACGGTCAGCGCCTTTCGACGGCGATATACCATCCGCCAAAGGCTCGGCGGATTTACGCCCGGAAGGCAGTGCACCGATCACGGAACCGAAATAGATGTGGCACGTCGTCGGCAGCATGTCGATATGATGGACACCGCCGCGCGGCGCCGGCCGTCCGTCGATTAAGTCAAAATAAAGGTTGAAACATTCGACCAGTAAACGGTCGGCAAAAGGATCGTTGTTGCCGTACTTCGGCGCACGGTTATAGACGTAATCCCAGATCGCACGCTGGTTTGAAAAATCGTCGGCTATCGCCGTCATTAGTTCATCGAAGGTAAACTGCGGTTCATCAAACACGTACTTTTTTATGGCACTCATCGAATCGGTCAGATCGGCGATGCCGACGCCCTGGATATAAGTTGTGTTGTAGCGCGCGCCGCCGGCATTATAATCCTTCCCCTTGGCGATACAATCGTCGATCAGGAGTGAGAGAAACGGCACCGGCAGCGATTCGGCAAAGATATGGCCGATCACATGGTTGCCTCGGATTTTGATATCGATAAAGTGTTGAAGCTGCTTCTTAAAAGCTGAAAAGAACGCATCAAAAGACTGAAACGTCGATACGTCGCCGGTCTCGATACCGATTCGCTTGCCGGTTCTCGGATCGACCCCGTTGTAGAGCGTGATCTCCAGGACCTTCGGCAGATTAAAGTAGCCGGTCAGAATATACGCCTCTTTACCGAAGGCACCGGCCTCTACGCAGCCGCTCGTTCCGCTGTCTCTCGCATCTTCCAGCGTTTTTCCCTGTCGTACAAGTTCAGCGACCACTTGATCGGCGTTAAAGATCGACGGCTGACCGTACCCGGTGCGCGTAATATCGATCGCTTTTTTCAAAAAGTTCTGCGGTGTCAGATGACTGATCTGCACGTTCGAGCCAGGCTGCAGCATCCGCATCTCACGAATCACGTCGAGCATCAGGTAACTGACCTCATTCACACCGTCTTTACCGTCGGTCGTCAAGCCACCGGCATTGATCGTGGCAAAATCGAAGTACGTACTGCTCTCTTTTAACGTGATGCCGACTTTCGGCGGTGCCGGCTGGTTATTGAACTTGATCCAAAAGCACTGCAACAGTTCTTCCGCCTGTTCCCTGGAGAGCGTTCCGGCCGCTTTTTCTTTCTCGTAAAAAGGATTCAGATGCTGGTCCAAGCGGCCGGGGTTGAAAGAGTCCCACGGATTCAACTCGGAGATAACCCCGAGGTGGACAAACCAGTATATCTGGAGCGCCTCATGAAACGTACGCGGCGCATAACGCGGCACATGCCGGCAGACAGCTGCTATATGACGTAATTCATCTTTTCGCAAAGGATCGGTTTCCAGCTCGGCCAAGCGCGCCGCCTCAGCGGCGTAGCGATCCCCTTGTAAGATGATCGCTTCGGCGGCGATATCCATCGCCGTCAGCTGCTCTCTTTTTGCCGATGCTGAAGGATCGTTTTCGTAATCGAGTTTTTCGAGCGCGAGCTTTATGTCGTCTTTCAGTTCGAGAAAGCCTTTCTCAAATATCTTTTTATCGCCGGACGTGTGGCCGGGTCCGCGCTGCTCCATAAACTCCGTGAAAATACCGGCTTCATAAGCGTCGATCCACGCCTGATCCAACGCTTCAAACATCTTGAAGCGGGTCGAGCGGCGCTGCCAAAAAGGAATAATCGTCGTCTCTTGAATCTGCCTCGCTTCCTCCGAGACGGCGAACGAAATCTGCTCTCTTTGATCCATCACTTCAAAGTCTTCGAGCGTATGGCAGCATAACTCCGGGAAAGTCGGTGTCGCCTGCGGCGCTTCGCCTCTTTCACCGACGATCAGCTCGCCCGGATTGATGCAGATCGTCTTGCTGTCCATGAACTCTTTGAATGCCAGCGCACGCAAGACGGGGATCGACACCGATCCGAGATGCTCCTTATACATTCTTGTTACGGCTTCAGCACGCTCCAGCGAGATGGACGGCACCGCTTCCATACTTTGTTTCCGTAATTTTTTAATTCTTTCCGTCATCATATTCCTCACCCACCGATGACCACTTCAATGTGGTCCGACAAAAAACTCGCAAACCAATCGAGCTCTGCTCGATCCGGCGTCGCAAAATGTTCGAATGACCGATCGAGTCCGAGTCTTTCATATTTTTTCTCCCCGTGTGCGTGATACGGGATCAAATGCAGGCGTCTGGGACGCGTGCCAATAACCAAAGTCAAAAGATGTGAAGCGAAGCGTTCATCCATGTTGTACCCCTTGATCAAAGGGACTCTCAGATCAATCGTCTTTTTTGTCTCGGAAAGACGCGCCAAATTATCGAGCACGGCTGCCAGCTCTCCGCCCGTACCGGTTTTAAGAAGAGCGGCATCGACCTGTTTCACGTCGTACAAGAATAGATCGACAAAGGGAAGCACTTTTTCAAATGCCCACCAGGCAACGGCGCCGCTCGTATCGACCGCGATATTGAGATCCTCTTTCTTTTGTTTCAGAAGCTCGGCAGTCTTCGCGACAAATGCAGATTGCAGCAACGGTTCACCGCCGGAAAAGGTCACCCCACCATCGCTCACATCGTAGAAGACGAGATCTTTCAATAGAGCATCGGCCAACGACTGAGGCGACATCAGCATACCACGGCATTCAAGCGCGCTATAGTGACAGGCGAGGGCGCAATCGCCGCATTCTACACATCGGCTGATATCACGGCGCAGTATGGCCTTATCATCAAACGCAAGACATCCCGTAGGACAGGCTTTGACACACGCACCACAACGCGTGCAACGCTCCTCATACCAGAGAAACTGCATACGCGAATCGATGCCTTCCGGATTATGACACCACGCGCAGTGAAGCGGGCAGCCCTGCAAGAACGCCGTCGTCCTGATTCCCGGACCGTCGTTGACCGAAAAATGCTGAATATTGAAAATGCGTCCTTCCAAAGAAGCTTCTCCTCACAAGATCCGATGGTGATGACATAAGTGTTGAGGTAACCTCATACCACCTCGTCCAGATTTTCACAATACCACCATTTACTCATATATTCCATGATAATTTTCACAAAACATGAATGCTACACAGATTACCCAATACGCAGGAAAGACCGCCAATAAAACAACTATCCAAAGATATGACTATCACATATGACATCGCGACTATTTCATGATTATGAAATTAAGGCAATTATGACTATCCGGCAAAATTTAGAAGCAGGACCTAAATCCTGCTTCCGATAGTGTGTAGTTCAGATGTCGAGTGAACTCAGCGTTTACTCTTGTCGTAGATCTCCCCCAGCGCGCGCGGCGCTTTGTTTGTCTTTGAAAAGAAAATCAAAAGCAGCAGGGTCAACACGTAAGGAATCGTCATCGCCAGATCCGAGAAACTGCTCGGCAGGGCGAGCTCACGCATCAGCTGGTAGGCGCCGGATCTGGCAAAGCCGAAGATCAGGCAGGCGAACAAGGTCGGCATGATATTCCAGTTACCGAAGATCAGGGCTGCGATCGCCAGATAGCCGGCCCCCATGTAGACAGCCGGTGAGAAATTGGTCGAAATCGAGTAGGCGAAACTCATGCCGCCGATGCCAGCCAGCGCACCGGAAATGACGACCGCCCAAAAGCGGGTGCGATAGACATTGATGCCTGCGGCATCCGCCGCCTGCGGATTGTCACCGCACGCTCTGAGGTGCATGCCGTAGCGGCTGTGGCGGAAGATGTACCAGAAGATGATGAACAAGACGACGATCATGAACGAGAACGGATAGACGTTCTTGAAGATGGCGCCGATCACCGGGATATCGCTTAGCACGGGGATCGTGTAGCGCGGTAAGACGGACAGAAGGAAACGATTCGACGGCTGGTCGAATACCGAAGCGTTGATCTGACTCGTCAAAAAGCCGGTCAAAGCGACCGAGACGATATTGACGACGACACCGCTGATCACCTGATTCGCCTTGAACTTGATCGTCAAAAGCGCGTGCAACAGCGCGAAGATACCGCCGCCGATCGCCGCCACGAGAAACGAGAGGTAGATCGGCCAGCCGGCATGTGTAAAGTATTTCCCTAAAAGCGCGACGAACAGACCGCCGGTAAACGCACCGAAACCGAGCAGACCTTCGAGCGCCAGATTGATGATGCCGCTTCGTTCACTATAGATGCCGCCGATCGCGATGATGAAGAGCGGAAGCGCATAGGACAGACCGTCGATAATAATGGTTTCCATATCTTGCTACCTCCTGTCCGATCTTGAAATCAAGGCATTGATACGTTGCCTGATGAATTGACTCATAGCTGAAAAGAGCAAGATGAGACCGACGATCAGGGCGGCGATCTCATAGCGGATGCCGACCATCGAACTCATATACGTTCCGCCACGCGACAACGCCGTGATCAGCCAAGAAGAGAATATGACGCCGATCGGATGCGAGTTGCCGAGCAGTGAGACGGCGATCGCATCAAAGCCGACCGAGGTCAGAACATTCGGCTGAATCGAGGAGAAAAAGCCGAGATAATAGCTGACACCGGCCAGACCGGCGAGTGCGCCCGAAATCATCATCGCCATAATCAGCGTCTTACCGATCCGTACACCGGCATAGCGGCTCGCCACCTGGTTTAAACCCACCATCTTCATCTCAAAGCCCGGTTTCATCTTGGCAAAGAAGAACCAGAGGAAGATGGCGAGCAAAATGGCGATCACAAAAGCGATCGGTATGCGCATCCGGATATCGCCGTAAGGGACATTTAAGAGCGTCAATCGCGATGCCGACGAGATAACACGTGACTGACGCGACACAGGATCGACATATCGCGTATTGATAAAGAAACTGATCGTATACTGAATGATGTAATTCAGCATGATGGCCGCCACCACTTCGTTGATATTGAAGCGGTATTTTAAAAAGCCGATCAGCCCGCCGACCAAGGCACCGACGATGATCCCGATGATGATGACGAGCGGCTTGGCCAACACAGCCGGCAACGGACTGTAGCCGACGACGATCGTCGCTACAAAGCCGGACAGAAGCATCTGACCGGACACCCCGATATTAAACAGACCGGCGTGAAAGGCGACAGCGACGGCCAGCGAAGCAAAGATCATCGGCGTCACCGCATCGACCGTGTCGACAAAATCGGTGAAGACGTTTTTGAAATTCGCGTAATTCGGTTTCGGAATGAATCCCGATCCCTGTAGCAAGCTCTGAAACGTGGTCAACGGATTCTTACCGAGGATTAAGACGATAATCGACGCCGTGATAAGGCTCATCAGGATCGCCACGAGGGGGATCGTAATGAACTGCCAGCGTTGATTGCCGAAAAATCGAAGAAGCGGGTTTCCCCTTCTGTTCGAATCAGGCATGTTTCACCCCCATCATATATTCACCGACTTCCTCTGACGTGATATCGTCGGCCGACGTAATCTTTTGCATCTCGCCGCTGTACATCACGCCGATCGTATCAGCCATCGCCATAATCTCATCGAGCTCCAGAGAAATCAGTAAAATCGCCTTACCGGCGGCGCGCTGTTCGATCATCCGCTCACGTATTCCGGTGATCGCACCGATATCGAGACCGCGGGTCGGCTGCACGAAAATCATCAGATCGGAACCGAGCTCGATCTCACGGCCGACGATCGCTTTTTGCTGATTGCCGCCGCTCATCTGGCGCACCATACCGGTGGCTCCGCCTCCCGACCTGATATCGTAGGCTTCGATCATCTCTTTGGCGTGCTGTAAAAAAGCATCCTTGTTCAAAATTTCGCCGCGACTGTAAGGCGCATCGTGATAGGACTTCAAGACCAGATTCTCCGCCAACGACAAGTCGAGAATCAACCCCATGCTCTGCCTATCTTCCGGAATATAGGAGATACCGGCGTCGGTGCGTTCCTTCACCGGCAGATCGGTGATGTCCCGGCCGTTCAGCGACACCTTACCGGACTTGATCGGAAGCATGCCGCTGATCGCATCCGCCACCTCTACCTGTCCATTCCCCGAGACACCGGCGATCGCGAAGATCTCCCCTCGCCGCACCGAAAAGCTCACGTCTTTGACGACAGCGAAGTGGTTCATGTCTTCGACGAACAGATTTTCCACGATCAAGACTTCCTCGCCGAATTGAGCCTTCGGCTTGTCGACCTCCATCAATACATCGCGGCCGACCATCAAGCGCGCCATCTCGGCTGTCGACGTCGTCTCGACATCGAGCACATCGACCAGTTTGCCGCGGTTCAAAATGGCGCAGCGATCGGCGACCCGTTTAATCTCTTCGAGCTTATGCGTGATCAGGATGATCGTCTTGCCGGACTCTCTCAGTTTTTCGATGATGCCGAGCAGGTAATCGATCTCCTGAGGCGTTAAAACGGCCGTCGGTTCGTCGAAGATCAAGATCTCCGCCTCGCGGTAGAGCATCTTTAAAATCTCGACACGCTGCCTCGCGTACACCTGGAGATCTTCAATCTTTTTTGTCGGTTCGATTTCCAGCCCGTATCGCTGGGACAATTCCTGAACCGCCTTGTTCGCACTTTTGATGTCGACATACGGGATCACACCGAGCAGATGCTTGATCGGCTCGATGCCGAGCACAATACTCTCGCTCACCGTATAGTTCTCCACCAGTTTGAAATGCTGATGAACCATACCGATATCGAGTCGCACGGCTTCATTCGGCGAGTCGATTTTCACTTTCTCACCGCGCACAAAAATCTCACCGGCATCCGGTTCGTACATACCGAAGAGCATACTCATCAGGGTCGACTTGCCGGCGCCGTTTTCACCTAGAATGGCGAACACTTCCCCTTTCTTTATCGAGATACTGACGTCGTCGTTTGCCACGACGCCGGGGAAGCGTTTCGTGATGTTTTTCATCTCAACGATATACTCGTCCGTTTTCATACGCACACGCGCCTCTTCCACGCTAAAACCTCAAATAAGACGAGGCGCCTCCGGAAAACAATATGCTTGTTCCCGGAGAGCGCCTCAGCCACGTTATACGATTAAGTGCCCCGGTCTACAGATTACAGACCCGGGAAATTATCAGACGAGTGACCGTTGAAGTTGGCCGCCGGTACGATCGTGCCGTCTTTGACCAGATCGTAGACTTTCGCCAATTCTGCAAGCGTGTCTTCCGTCAGTTGGTGCCTGCCTTCGGCGTGGACATAGCCGGTCGAATCCGTATCGGCTCCGAGCACGACGTTCTCACCTTTGAACGAACCGTCGAAGACGGCGTTCAGCGCACGCTCCACGTTGATGTCCATGACTTTCAGACCGCTCGTCAAGACGATGTTTTCATCACCGTTGACACCGTCGTCATACTGGTCGACGTCACAACCGATGACATAGGCGTTGCCGGCTTCTTTGACAGCCGTGAACACGCCGTTGCCGGCGCCGCCCGCGGCGACGAAGATGATGTCGACGCCTTCGGCGAGCAGTGCGTTGCCGAGGACCTTGCCGCGCGATTCGTCATCGAAGGAACCGATGTAGTTGCCGCCGACATCTGCGCCGGTGACATCCTGTCCAGCGTAGGAAGGAAGCTCGATCAGCTCTACGTCGGTGCCGAGGTGCTTATTGGCGTAATGTACGCCGGATTCGAAACCAAACTGGTAGTTGACGTTCGACGGATAGGCGATGCCGTTGACGACCGCAACCTTATTCGATTCGGTCTGCAAGGCGGCTGCGACACCGGCGAAGAATCCGCTCTCTTGTTCCGCGAACTGGATACCGAGCACATTGTCAAACGTGTCTTGTCCATCGACTTCTGACGGGAAGCTATCGATGATCACGAAGAACTTTTCGGGGTTGTTTACGGCGATCTCTGCGACACCGGCAAACTGGAAGCCGGGCGTGACGACGACGTCGTAGTCGGCGACAATGTTTTCCACCGTCGGCACCGAATTGCTGATGTCGCGTTCGCGGATGGCCTGTACCGTCGACCCGCTGTGTGCTTCGATGAAGGCCAGTGCGCCTTCATAGTTGTTCTGGTTGAACGAACCGTCGTCGACGCCGTTCGGGCTCGTCACGATGGCGATCTTCAGCGTCTTGTCCGAGTCTCCTGCAGGCTCGGTCGATGCTTCTACCGGATCGGTCTCCGGTGCCTCCGTGTCGGTCGGCTCCTCAGCCGGCTCGTCCGTCTTGGTCGTTTCTGCATCTGTTTTTGTGGTTTCCGCTTCGGTCGGTGTTTCAACCGGCGCGGTGGTGGTCGTAGTGGTGGTACCGGTACAGGCGACGAGGAAAGTCATCACTAGAACCAGCAGTATGGCAAGTATCTTTTTCATTCTTTTTCTCCCTTGCATTATTGGCGGTGAACCGCTTTTTCTTATTATAACGCGAACTAAATGCAGCGTGTTCCCGATCTCACGCTTCACTTTCTATTGTTTTCTTCAAAGCCGCAATACTTTCCGTATAAGGCGCTCGCAGCACACCGTGCTCCGTCACGATGCCGGCGATTAGGTCATGATTCGTGACGTCGAAAGCCGGGTTGTAACATTTGACGGAGGCCGGTGCCATCGGCTCGGCATACCATTTGCTCTTGATCTCTTCTGGGTCTCTCAACTCAATCTCGATCTCCTCACCGCTCTTGCAGTCAAAGTCGATCGTACTGGTCGGTCCCAATACGTAGAAAGGGATACCGTAATGCTTGGCCAGAATCGCGACCCCGTTCGTGCCGATCTTGTTCGCGACATCGCCGTTTGCCGCGACCCGATCGCAGCCGACAAAGCAGGCCTGCACCCAGCCTTTCGACATCACGGTGGCCGCCATGTTGTCGCAGATCAAGGTGACGTCGATCCCCGCTTGGTCAAGTTCATAAGACGTCAGACGCGCCCCTTGGAGGAGTGGTCTCGTCTCGTCGGCGAAGACTTTCAAATCCCATCCCTTCTCTTTTGCCAAGAAGATCGGTCCTACGGCCGTGCCGTAAAGCGACGTCGCCAAAGGTCCCGTATTACAGTGCGTCAATATCCCGTCACCGTCCTTGATCAAGGTGAGCCCGTGCGCGGCGATGCGACGACACATCGAGACGTCTTCTTCCTGAATCAAGGTCGCCTCGGCCGTCAACGCTTTTTTTATCTGATCGACTGAGTCTCCGGCGTGCTCGGCCGCCACCTTTTCCATGCGTGCCAGCGCCCAGCTCAGATTGACCGCGGTCGGGCGCGAACTATTAAGATAGTCGGCAAAAGAAGACAGCGATTCCAATAAGGAGTCGGCATCTTTTTCTTCCGACCGATTGGCCATCACGGCGTAGCTGTAGGCCGCCATAATGCCGATCGCCGGCGCCCCTCTGACTCTCAGCGCATGAATCGCTTCATGCATCGTTTCCGGAGTTTCGAGTTCCAAAAACAAGGTTTGACTAGGCAACACCGTCTGGTCTTGAATGACGACAGCCCTTCCATCATCTCTTAATCTCACATTCGTCGGTTTCATATACCCTCCATCTAATCATTCGATTGAAGTTGAATACTTAAGTCATATAGCGCTTACTGTCAGCATAACAAATGATAGCGAAGGCACATGTATTCGCGTCAGACCTTTGTCTGATGGCTCTTTGCCGCGTAACCGATCGTACGAAACGTCACCACGGCTCCGATCACACCGCCCGCCACCGCTTTATAGACGGCATAGGAGATCAGGGTAAAACGGTCAAACGAGAACAAAAAGAAAACAGCCAGCGTCAGCAAAAAGATCAACACACCGACCATGATGCCGAGCAGGAGGCCGAACAGCCATGATTTTCGCATCAGACGCGACGCTTCTTCACTATAGTCCAGAGCATCCGTCAGCTTCGCTTTTTTCATGCCGTCTAAGCCGAACCAGGCATTTGCCGCCCCGATCACAGCGCCGGTGATCAGCAGATCGATGAAAAGCTCCTGCAGCGTCTGCATGCGCGTCATATCGCTGTAGAGCTTTTCTCTGTTCAAAAAGTAGGCGACGAGAAAATTGAGCACGACGTTGATCAAAAACGACGCTGTGACAGATACTTTCACATGTTTCGACAGTTGGTCCTGCTTACTCATCGGCCAGAGCCTCCAATACTTGTCTTTGCTGGATCGGAATAGAGCCGTCCATGTCGGGACCGACGCCGAGCAGAAGACGCCCACCCTGCAGCACGATTTCGTCCAAATAGCGCTTCACGTCAACAGCTGTAATAAAATCGTCCGGCCTGCTGTAGCGATTGTAGGCAAACGATTTGTCAAGTCCACGACACATTTCGAAAAGTGCGTGTTGTCCTTTCCATTCAGTCGTGTATTCGATCGTCCGGTAGTCGTAGTACTTCGGTTCCAGCTCCGCCTTGTTGTTCCCCGTTAAGAGTTTTTTTGCCATGCGGTCGAGCCACCACTTGCCGAGCCGATTGCTGAGCCAACGCGGGAATGCAGTCCACCGGTCATTTACGACTCCCTCCGGCACCGTGGCATAGAACGTCTCAAACAAATCGACAATCCTTTTGTCGACCGGATAGCCGATATCGTTCCATAAGATGTCCGGCTTATAGCGCTCAATCAGTTCCAACCAGTGCCGATAACAATAATCGCGATAAATGCGGGAATTATCATTCTCCAGATACAGTGAAGACGGCGAAGTCACGGGCGTATGCGTAAAAGTCCAGTCAAGAAGCGAGGAATAGTACACGCCGAAGCGCATCCCTTTCGCCCGCACCGCCTTCGCCAGATCCCCGACGAAATCGAAATCAAGATGATAATCGGGCAGCCGCGGATGATCGACGGTCGTATCGTACATGACGAACCCGTCATGGTGTTTCGTTACCATCACGAGATAGTCTGCGCCGGCCGCCCGAAACAGATGTGCCCACGCCTCGACATCGACCGAACGACTGGACTGTTTAAACGTATCGGCAAATGCTTCATAGGGAGCATCACCGAAATGTTCACGATGATGTTTTTCAACCGGACTACCGGCAATGCGTAAGCTGTTTAGATACCATTCGGAATAAGGAAAATACTTAAACCATTCGGCAGGCGGCCTCGTTCTAACAATCTCCGAATAATCGGGAACGTCGACAGGCGCAAAGGCAGGGACACTCGGCAATCCCCAGTGTATGAAGATGCCGAGTTTTGCATCCTTGAACCAGGAAGGCGGATGCTCTCGATGTTTGTTCGGATGGGTGTTCATGCGTCTTTATCCTCCAATTATGTGTGCCTGTTTCAGATTCAGACCATTGCCCGGTCGGTGTCCCACTGATAACCGAGGGATCTGAGTTTTAGCGCTGCGACTTCCCGGTCAATCGCGTCGGGTACGCGATAGACGGCGGGTTTGAGATCGCGGTTTTTCGCGAGATACTCGGCACTTAACGCCTGCAGCGAAAAAGACAGATCCATGATCTCGATCGGATGGCCGTCGCCGGCAGCGATGTTAACCAGCGCGCCGTGCGCGATCAGGTGCAGTTCCCGCCCGTCTGCCATCTTGTAGGCCATGATGTTTTTTCGAAGTTCCGTCTTTTCGACGGCGAGCCGATCGAGCGCATCAATGTCTATTTCCCGGTTGAAATGACCGGCGTTACAGATGATCGCATCATGTTTCATTTTCCGGAAATGACGCTCACCCAACACATGATCTCCAGCCGTCGCCGTGATGAAGATGTCACCAATCTCTGAAGCTTTATCCATCGTCGATACCGTGTGCCCATCCATCACGGCACGCAGTGCCTTGATCGGATCGATCTCGGTCACGATCACCTGCGCGCCGAGACCGGCGGCATACCTGGCGATGCCCTGACTGCACCAGCCGTAACCGGCGATCACGATCTTTTTACCGGCGATCAGGAGGTTGGTCGTGCGCATCAGGCCGTCCCACACGCTCTGTCCCGTACCGTACAAGTTGTCGAACCAGGTCTTGCAGAGCGCGTCGTTGACGGCGATCACCGGAAAGAGAAGGCGCCCTTCTTCCTGCCACGCGCGAAGCCTTTGCACGCCCGACGTCGTCTCCTCACAGGCACCAATGATGTTGGTCGCGAGATCTTGCCGCTCGCCGAGTAGTAGATTGATCAAATCGGCGCCGTCATCGATCACGAGATGCGGCTCGACACTGAGCGTATTCTGCCAAAAGTCAAGATACCGTTCACGGCTTTCGCCGTGAATCGCAAAGACTTCACATCCGTCCGCGACCAAGGCTGCGCAGACAGCGTCCTGTGTCGACTGCGGATTCGATCCGGTCACCCGGATATTGGCTCCGCCTCGGACAAAGGCCCGCACGAGAGACGCCGTCTTCGCTTCGAGATGAATCGCGAGCGACATATTCAGCCCTTCAAATGGTTTTTCTTCGGCAAATCGCTCACTGATCGCACCGAGTACCGGCATATGGCGTTCGGCCCATAAAATACGACGGTAGCCTTCATCTTTTAAATGAATATCGAGAATCGTTGACATGTTCATACACCTCTCACCAAGCAGGGAAACCTGCAGCGGCAGATTATTATGGAAACAGTACCATGAACCGATATCCAATGCGTGTGTTTGTTGACGAAAAAGGCACCCCCGTGTACTTACGGAGGTGCCCGCTATCGATGGCTTATGTCAGTTCAGTTATCGGCTAATGACCGTGATCTGCGGCGTTATATGCCTTGCCGAATAAAATCGAGAACACGTTTTGTTTACCGACCATGCGCTGAGCCGAACCGCCGGTCAACGTCGCCTTTTCCAAAATGGCGTCACGCCAGGCGATCGTCTCGTCACCGGCGACACCGTCTTTCGCTTCCTTCATCCAGTACGGATCGCCTTCCAGATTGTGCCCCACGAAGTACATCACGTGGAAACCGAACTGCGACTGCACGATCGTCGTATCACCCGCTTTGCGGTTCGAATCGAGCGCCCAGCGTTCGAATTCCGTGACCATCTCCTGAGCATTGATGTTCTCATAGATGCCGCCCTGGGTCGCATTGCCGTCTTCGCTGTGCTCGATCGCCAGCTCGGCAAATGATTCTTCAGTCTTGGCGCCGTCTTCGTATTGTTTCAACAGGTCTTCAGCCTTTTCTTTCGCTGCCTTGATCTCGGCGTCGGGCGCCTGAGCGCGGTCGGCTTTGACAAGAATATGACGCACCGAGTAGGGGTAAAGATCGGCCTTGGCTCTCGACTCGAAAAAGACGACATAACGTGAATCGCCCGATTCCAGTACTTCCGTGTCGCCCGCTTTTCTCGCTTCATCGAAGACATAGTCGCGCACGACGGCCGGAGCCCGGTTCGAACCGTGCAGATCGAACATGTGATAGACACCTTCCGGATGTCTTTCCAGATTCTTCCTGGCCGTCTCGTCTTCCGTCAACTCGAGCGCAAGTTCGTAGAAATTATCGGCACCTTCGAGACGCGATACCATGTCCTCCGCTTTCGCCTGTACGGCTTCGCGCGCGGCATCTTTCGCCGCATCGTCGGCATCCTCGTCATAGACGGCTTTGAATTCGGCCAGATAATAATTCACATAATCGAGCTGATCTTTGTTGTCCGCGTAATACTTGTCGATATCCTCTTCTTTGACGTCAACATTTTCAAAATGATTGGCCAGATACATGCGGACCTTCGTCGAGAGACTGTAGTAGTCTTTGACATCTTCGATTGAAGCGCCCGGGCCGAATGTCGATTCGAGGTACATCGTATACGGTACCTGTGCCTGAGCCGCCTGCTGCATAAACTGTTGCTCCAGTCCCTGCAGACTGAGGTCCAGATTCGTCTGTTCCTCGTCGCTCAACTCGAAACCGTCTTCTTTCATCTGCTGCGCCAGCGTCACATTGTATTTGAGTTCGGACACCGCGGCATCGACCAGAATATCCCGATACGTGTGTATCCCGTCTCCGGCGTCCCCGTCGAGCATCGCCTGGTTTTCCGGCAGATACATCATCTGCATCTGAAACTGCTGTGCGGCGTGAAATGCCATCACGACATTCGTCTCGGTCGCGGTGATCTTTTCTCCGTTCACTGTGAAGGCGGCGAGTGTCCGCTGCGGCACGCCAAACCTGAACAGTACCCAGACGCCGATCACGAGTAACACGATCAAGGCCAACACCAAGGCGACGATACGCGTACCTTTCGATTTGGTGCGGATCGGTTTTTTACCGCCGTCCTTGTTCTTCAGCTGTTGCAGACGCGCACGTCGTTCGGCGCGGATGCGGTCGCTCTTCCACTCGGTCGGTTCTTCCTTGCGTTTAAGCCGCTTATTTTTCAGCGCTTCCGCTTTTTCACCGATTGTCTCTTTTTTCTTGTCGAGGTCCATATCAATCCTTCTTTAACACTTTTACAGTTTGCATCTATTTAAAATGCAACGCTCATTATATCAAACGATGGTTCATTACATGCCGGATTCAGGCAGGTAAAACGAGATCCGGCAGATGCAGAGCATTTTCGATCCAGAGTGTCGGCTGTTGCTTTCTCAATTCGGCTTCCGGCGTCTGGCTCCAGGCGACCGCCCCGGCGTAACAACCGAGGTTATTGGCGGCCATCAGGTCGTAGACGGCGTCGCCGATATAAAGCAGCCGTTTTTCATCTTCGACGCCGAGCTGGTCGAGCGCTTTGATCAACGGTGCCGGATCCGGCTTATGTTTTTTCGTATCTTCCCTGCCTATGATCGTGCCGAAGTAAGGCAGAAGGTCAAATAACTCGAGCGCCAATATCGCATGTGTACGGCGTTTCGCCGTCACGACGCCGAGCGGTATGCCGAGCGCACGCAGACCGTCCAGCATCGGGACGATGCCGCGAAACACGGCGATACTCGTCTTCGTATTCGACACATTGTGGTCGATAAACCGTTGCATCAAGCCTTCCGATCCTCGCCCCAAACGCTCGTCGTTATATACGTATTCGAGCGGCAAGCCGATCGTACTGACTAAAAACGGGACATCGTTCGCGAGATCGGGGAATTCGCTCAATGCCGCCTGATGGCTTTGTACAATTAACGGTACCGTATCGAGCAAGGTACCGTCCAAATCAAAACATATGGCCGAAACGGGCAGTTTCTTATCTTTCTCTTTTGTCATCTTTCTCCGTAATGTCGACTTCCTCTTGCAATTTAGTGACGCGCACGCGTCGAATCCGGTTGTCCTCCATCGTCATCACTTTGAAACGAAGATTCAGGTAGGTACATTCCGGACGTTCGTTTTCATCCGGGATACGATCGAGCGTGTCGATCACGAATCCGGACAGCGTCTCGTAATCATCCGGTAAAACGACGTCCAGCAGTTCGGCAACTTGTTCCAGATCGATGCCGCCGTCCATGATCCAGGCATCCGGTGCGACCTGCAACATGATCTGCCGTTCATCATCATACTCATCTTCGATCGAACCGACCAGTTGCTCCAGAAGATCTTCCACCGTGACGACGCCGGCCGTACCGCCGTACTCGTCGATCACGATCGCCATCTGCAGGCGCCGTTGTTTCAAATCTTCAAACAACGCCTTGATGTTTCTCGTCTCCGGCGTAAAGAACGGCTGCCTCATGATCGATCTCAACTCAAAACGCTTATCTGCGTCATGGCAATAGGCGAGCAGATCCTTCGTATGCAAGATCCCGATAACATTATCGATCGATTCATCGTAGACCGGGAAACGCGAATATTTCTCGTCATTCACATAAGCGAGCACGTCTGCCAGATCGAGATCGGCACGCAGCGCCGAGACATCGATCCGGTGGGTCATCACCTCGGCGACGATCGTGTCGTCAAACTCGAACACATTCTCGATCATGTCCTTGTCTTCCGCCTCGATATGACCGGCTTCGCGCGAGGCGTCGAGCATACTCCGAAGTTCCTCTTCCGTAATCAGTTGATCCGTAAGATCCATATCGAGCTGGAGATAATGCGCAAACGGGCGAAAGAGCAGATTGACCAGCGCCAGAATTGGCCACAGGATCAGGCGGAAAAGCCTGAAGAAGTAAACGCCGATCGCCGCGAAACGATCACCGTGGTGTTGCGCCAAACGCTGCGGCAACATCTGGCCAAAGACGACGAGAAGAGCTGTAAACAAGACCGCACATAAAATATGAAAGATAAAACGCGGAAAATCAGGCCAGAGACGCGACAGATGCCACGGAAAAATGGCGAGCGCAAACACGCCGTAGATCAGTCCCAGAAGATAGAGGGCGGCTTTTGTCGTACTGCGAAATTCGCCTATCTTCTCCATCAGAGCTAAAAGTCTCTTGGCGGATCCTTTTCCGTCTTGCGCCTCACGTCGAACCTGCTGGTCTTTCAACGCGACCAGCGCGACTTCAAACGCGTTAAAGAAAGCAAACGCGAGCAGGATAATAATCGTGGCGATGAGATGTCCCCACCAAGGCCAGGAAGATCTGACGTCAGCGGTTCCGGCCAGCCATAAAGCAGGCAGATCGTCGTTCAATTATCGGCTCCTTTCGGCCCGTAGGATCGCGGACCATAGCTAAGAATATCACAGGCGGCAAAAAGGCGGCAAATACCCATGCCTTTTGGCTCCGCGTAGTGACGCGGATCAGATATTCAAGATGAGATGTTCGATCACGATTTTGATTCCGATCAGGATTAAGACGGCACCGCCGATCATGCAGGCGCGGCGGCGGAATCGGCGGCCGAGCCGCTTGCCGAAAAAGACACCGGCAAAGCAGATGACGAAGGTGATCACCCCGATCATGAGCACCGCCAGCAAAAGAGAGATATCTTCGATCGACAGTGAGATACCGGCAGCCAGGGCATCGATCGACGTCGCGATACCGAGGCCCAACAGTCTCGACGTCTCGGTCGGTTCACCGATCGGACAAAAGTCCGGATCATCGTCTTGGTCTCGTTCTTTCCAGGCGTCAAGGATCATCTTGCCGCCGATCACGGCGAGCAGTAAAAAGGCGACCCAATGGTCGATCGGTTGGATGACGTGCCTGAAGGCCGAGCCGAGATACCAGCCGATCGCCGGCATCAGCGCCTGAAAGCCGCCAAAGATAAGCGCCACTTTCAGCGCGTGATGCGTTTTTACCTTGGGGATACAGATACCGATCGACACCGATGCTGCGAGCGCATCCATGGCGAGTGAAACGGCGATGAAAAAAACGGAGACTACAGCAAACATGGCTACCTAAAAAAGGCGGGCTGAAAAGCCCGCCCTTTGCTAAAAAACTCGATACTTTTATTCTTCTTCTTCACGCGTCGCTTCCGCAATCACTTTTTCGGAGATGTCGTGCGGTGCCGGTTCATAACGTGCGAATTCCACCGTATGCCAGCCTCTGCCCTGCGCCATCGATTTCAAATCGGTGGCGTAACGGCCGAGTGCCGATGACGGTACTTCGGCGTCGACGACGGTGTAGCCGAAGTCTTTCGGATCCGGGTTAACACCAAGGATACGGCCGCGGCGCTTGTTCAGATCGCCCATGATATCGCCAAGATAATCGTCCGGGATATGAACGTGAACGGCACTGATCGGCTCCAGAAGAATCGGGTTCGCCTGCGGCAGACCGTTTCGGTAGGCGAGTCTGGCCGCCAGCTTAAACGACATTTCGTTCGAGTCGACATCGTGATAGGAACCATCGACCAGGGTCGCTTTCAGGTTCACGACCGGATATCCGGCGAGCACACCTTTTTCGATCGCTTCGAGCAGTCCTTTTTCGACGGCCGGATGATAGTTTTTCGGCACCGAACCGCCGAAGATTTTCTCTTCAAAGGTCAAGCCTTCTTCTTCGCCCGGTTCAAACTCGATCCAGACGTCACCGTACTGACCGTGACCGCCCGACTGTTTCTTATGTCGTCCCTGAACCTTGACTTTCTTTCTGATCGTCTCACGATAGGCGACTTTCGCCTCGTTCAACTCTGCTTCCACGCCGTAACGCGCTTTCAGCTTCGCTACCAACACATCGAGCTGCGTCTCACCGAGGCCGGACAACAGAAGCTGGTGCGTCTCCGGATCGTTGACGACGTCGAAGACGGGATCTTCTTCTCTCAGTCTCGAAAGCCCCTGCATGATCTTATCTTCTTCACCCTTGACGACAGGCGAAATGGCGAGCGTCAAGGCCGCTTCCGGCATTTCAGCCGCTTCGAGCATGACGACTCTGGAACGATCACAGAGCGTGTCGCCCGTGTTCGTCTCATTCAGCTTACTGACGGCACCGATATCACCTGCGGGGATACCGGCGTCGGCGTTGACCTGTTTTTTACCGCGCATACGGAAGACGCCGCCGATACGCTCTTCTTTTTCTTTCTGCGCGTTAAAGACGGCACCGGATGACGGGAAAGTACCGGCGTAGACACGGAACATCGAGATCTTGCCGACGAACGGGTCGACGATCGTCTTAAAGACATAGGCCGCGAGCGGTGCGTTCGGATCGAAATCGACTTCGAGCTCATCGCCGTGATGGTCTTTCGCTTTATGCGCACCGGCATCGGCCGGTGTCGGCATGTAGCGGTTCAGGCCGTCGATCGCCGTGCTCACGCCTTTATTCTGCGCTGCCGCACCGACAAAGACAGGCCAGATCGAGCCGGTCTGTACCGCGCCCTTGATGCCTTTTTCTTCTTCTTCCTGCGTGAAAGGTTCGCCGTCGAAATATTTTTCCATCAGCTCTTCATCGCTCTCGGCGATCTGCTCTTGCAGCTGACCGTGATATTCTTCCACCTGCGCCGCTTCGGCTTCGGGGATCGCCATATCACTGACTTCACCTTTGTCGCCGAGTTTCAACGCTTTATTTTTGACCACATCGATCAAGCCGACCAGATTGTCGCCTTCCATGATCGGAATGGTGAACGGCACGACCTTGCTCCCGTACGCTTCTTTCAGTTCCGCGAGCACTTTCGCATAATCGGCGTTCGGTTCGTCGACGCGGTTCACGAAAAACGCGATCGGACGTTCCATACGCTGCGCCAGACGGACCGCCTTTTCCGCTCCGACGGCTAAACCGTCCTTGGCGGACATGACGATCACGGCCGAATCGGCAACCGAAAGACCGAGCGTCTGTTCGCCGAGGAAGTCGAAGTCGCCGGGAGCATCGATCAGGTTCAGCGAGGTGCCTTTCCAATCGAGCGCCACTGGCATCACATTGATCGAAATTCCGCGACGCATCTCTTCCGCGTCGAAGTCAGACAGCAGACTTCCCTGCTTACCCATGCGGTCAATCTGTTTCATCGTATAGGCGGCTGCTTCGACAAATGTCGATTTTCCGGCGCCGCCGTGTCCGAGTAAAGCGATGTTTCTAATGTTTTCGGCAGTGTTTTTGCTCATAGTGTTCCTTTCATGGCCAAGTTGTATGTCATGGAATTGACCAATCGAAACAATCGGCCACCCCTGTCGCCTTTAAACGCGATGAACATTATATCGACATTGTGCAATCGGTACAACTGCACAAAACGGAAGCGGCCTCACGCGACAAAAAAGGAGCATGCTGAGTACATCGAGCCAGCCATCGAGTCGAAAAAACCGGCCACTCTTACGAGCGGCCGGCTGATTATTATTCTCTGTCCAATAAGTAGATCTTCTGTTTTTCTAACAAAAATCGGTTAAGGCTTCTTTTTCTCCTGCCCCGGCACGCGGTCACGGTTATCGAGCGGCATGTATTCGACGACGAAGTCGACGTCGCTATCCATGGTCAAAGAGTAATAGAAGGTGAACGCGTTGCGCTTTGTCAGCTGGCTTGTCACATCCTCACCGTTCACCGTCACTTTGGCGATCCGCAGACGCTTCGGTACGGTGATCTTGAAGTTGACCTCAGTGCCTTCTTCCAGAACAGGACCACTCGGATCGAAAGTGACTCCGTCACCGATGACGTTCAGGGTAAACCAGTGCTTGCGGTAAATCTGCACCGTCTGAGAAGTCACATTGCCGGTATTTTCTCCGTCCTGTGCAAGATAAGTGACCGCGTTCAGACCGGGTTTAAGACCGGTGACGCGGGCTGAAATCGTGTCCTCGACCGGCAATCTGCCATAAGCCGCCGACCTACGCCTACCGAGGAAATTACCTCTTGAGTCGCGCAGTTCGATAAGCCCCATCGAATCGCCGACCTTTGCTTCTACCGTGGCGGTCGTCTCAGCGGCTCCAATCACCTGATACTCCGGTGTAACCTGAAGTGTAGGCGGCGTTACATCGACAAAGAAAGCGCGTCGCCATTCACGGCTCGGTGCATCACTCGACGTCACGACGGGACGAACTTCCAGATAGCCTTCCGGCAGATCAACGGTCACGCTGAAGACGTAGGCAGGTCCTTCATAAGTCTTTCCATCATGCGTGAAACGTTGATTGGCCACATAACGAAGCGAAGGCTCATAATGACCGACCGATTCAAACGTCCCGAAACGGAAAAAGTCGAGATAGAAGCTGTCGACATCACGCGGATTGACGATATAACCGCTGATCGTCAGCTTTGACGTATAAAACGTATCGAGCAACGGAAGTACGGCCGGCGGAATCAAGATAAGATTCGCTCCGAGTTCATACGTCGGTAAGGGAGCATTCGGCGGGTCGATCGGAAGCAGACCGCCGCCCGGCGGCCTTGTAGGGAACGTAACCCCTGGATCAACGCCTGGTTTTGACGTCGGCATAGAGCCGAGGACCGGGATGGACCCGACAATAAGCACCACCAGCAGCAAAAGGGTGATTACCAAGATGGCATATTTTTTTCGCAATTAGTGCTTCCTTTCCTTGTGAATTTTTTTCAAACTTGTCGTGTATTTACACGGTTAGATTGTCATTGTAACGCTTCGCGCAGGATAAACAAGGCTAACAAAGAATATGATACATATGCTTGATCACCGCCGACAAAAATAGCCATGAACCGTAAGTCAGTTCATGGCTATCGTTATTTCTGGCGCGGCTCGCGCACTTTATTTATTCAGGTTAGTCGCCGTCTCGACTCTTGATCGTTCCGTCACCGGCATGAATCTGATACGTATAGTCACCCCGTCTTGACTTGATCTCTATCTCATAGACCTGCTCATCCGGATCGAGCTTAACATCGACGTTGTACACAAGATTGACGGCTACTCTGGCATCCCTGAGCACGATACGTATCGCCTGATCGACTGCTACTCTGACATGATGACCGCCCTTTACATCGTCGTAATCGACATCTCTTTGCCTAATACGTCCGCCACGTGCGCCGATCTCATATTTGAACACGCCGCGATTCGTCATCATCTCGATTTTGTAATTGCCCTGTCCGTCAAAGTCACGCTCGATCTTCAGTTCGTAGACGTCCCGTACGGAGATTCTCGCCTCATTGATCGCCCGCCACATCGCACCGGTGTAAGCCATGCCATGCGTGTCGGCGTAAGTATCGTCGTCATCGTCGTAATCCGTGTCGTCATCCTCATCGTAATCGGTGTCGTCGAAGTCGCCGTAAGCGATCTCTCGTTTCAGCACTTCACCGGTGTCGGCGTGCACTTCATATTCATAGTCGCCGCGATTCGTCTTAAATTCGATTTCATAGTAGTAAAGTCCGCCGTCATCATCGAACTCGACCTGGAGCTTATAGACAAATTCATCTGCTTCGAGCGTGGCGTCTTCATAGGCAATCTGCTTTGCTTCGGCAAGCGACAGGTGAACCATCCGGTGCCCGGCGATGTAGTCATCGTCATCATCGTCGTCGAATGCGTCGATGTCTTTTTTCAAAACGTCGCCCGATGTCGCATCGATCTCGAACTCATATTCACCGCTGTAGCTCTTAAACTCGATCTCATAGTAATGATGTCCGTCATCCTCATCGAGTTCGGCGTCCAGATCGTAAACCGAGCGATCCGACTCGAGTTCAGCGGCCGCATACGCTTTATCAATCGCCTGCTCGATTGCGAGTTCCGGCGGCGACGAAAGCATCTGTGTGTCCCGCCCTTGTTTCAAGATCTCTCCCGTTTCCGCATCGATCTTGTACTCGTAATCGCCTGCCGTCGACTTAAACTCGACGTCGTAGTAGAAAGATCCGTCGTCCTCGTCGAGTTCTATCTCGAGCTCATACACGTCGTGCAGCGAATCAATCGCCGACAGATCGTATGCGATCTCCTTGATCTCACTCAACGATTTACCGACCGTCTGCTTCACCTCATCGTCATCTTTGTAATCGATGTTGCTTTTCATGATTTTCCCGGTCGCTGCCTGAACCTCGAGTTCATACTTGCCGAGATATGACTCAAACTCAATCTCATAGTAGTCGTCGCCATCCGACTCATTCCGTTCGACTTTCAACTTATGAATGTCTTCAACATTGACAAAGGCGGCATTAAACGCGATGCGCTGTGCTCCCTCGATGTCGATGTTTTCCTTTTCGGCTGCATCAGTGACACCGACGTTTGACAAGAGCATGGTCATTGCCAGCGTCAAGATCAGTGCAAGGATTCTTTTAAAGGTCATAGCCAAGTCCTCATTCTTCCCTGATTTTCATTCTCATGATTTCATTCTCATTTTTGAAAGCATGAATATCCATACTTCCACACTTAAGAATAGAGAGTCGGCCGGTACACTGTCAAAAGCAGGTAACGCTTGAATGAAAAACGCATCAATCGAGTGCCGTCTCGTCTACGAAGAATTCGTCGATTAACTGCTTTAGCTCCCCGACTTCACTCGCGGTAAAGAAACGTCCCCGCCAAAGCGATGCGTGAGGATATCCTTTGACAGCGGCAGCGAGCTGCGTCCTGATCTCCGCCAACGCCGTCTTTTCACCGAGCAGGTCCGTCAAACCGGCGAGCAGATCCGACAGGGCGCGGGCTTTTATCCCGGCCGGTGTTCGCGCGTTCGTCTGAAGCTCGGTAAATAACCATGGCCTCCCGATCGCCGCCCGTCCCACCATGAAACCGTCGACCTTGGCGATAGCGTGCATCCGTTCCAGGTCGGAGCTATCCGTAATGTCGCCGCTGCCGATCAAGGGGATATCGATCTCGGATTTGACTTTGGCCATGAGCTCATAATCGGCTTTGCCGGCGTAACGTTGTTTCGTCGTTCTCGCATGCAACGCCACCGCCGCCGCTCCAGCTTCTTGCAGTCTAACCGCCAGTTCCGGTGCCGTGATCTTCCTCTCATCGACACCGCTTCGAATCTTCACCGTGACCGGTACGCCTTCGGCTGCATCGACCGCATGCCGAACCAATGCTTCCGCTACATCCGGTCTTTCCATCAGCGCCGCACCGGCCCCGGTCTTCACCACCTTGGGCACGGGACATCCCATATTGATATCGATGAGCTCATACGTACCATACTCCGGATGAGACAGAAGTCTTCTGATCGCCTCGGCCATCTGCTTTGGATCCGCGCCAAACAGTTGAACGGCCGCCGGAGATTCCGCTTCGCCTCTCACCAGATAACGACGATTCTTGCTAAAGTCTCGATCGTAGACAATGCCTGCCGCACTGATCAGTTCCGATACGGTGAGTCCGGCACCGAAACGGTGACAGAGGCCTCTGAAAGGACCCGTCGTCGTGCCCGCGATCGGCGCCATAATGAGATTGTTCGCTAGCTGAACGCGGCCGATCGATAACGGTCGAATTAGAGGACGTAGGCTCGTCGCTTTATTTTTCTGCTCGTCTGACATGTGACAATTTTAACGTATCGCGGCTATTCCAAGCTGACTAGACGTGTTATACTAAATTCATGGTCAACAATGCAATTTTACATGTCGATATGAACAATTTTTTCGCCTCTGTGGAATTGCTAAACCGCCCTGAACTGGCAGACCTGCCGGTCATCGTTGGCGGCGACGAACAGAGCCGACGCGGCGTGGTGCTGGCCAAAAATCAAGTGGCCAAGGCACTCGGGATCAAGACGGCCGAGACCGTATTCTCAGCCAGACAAAAAGCCCCGAACCTGATCAGTCTGCCGCCTAATTTCGATCAGTATGAGCATTATTCGAAGCTGGCCAGAAAGCTGTACGAGCGCTATTCGCCGTATGTCGAGCCGTTCGGCCTTGACGAATGCTGGCTCTTGTTGCGCGAAGATCCCGATCCGGAAGCGACCGCGCATCTGATACGCGACGAAATCAAGCGGACGCTCGGCCTGACCGTATCGATCGGTGTGTCGTTCACCAAAGTGTTTGCCAAACTGGGCAGTGACTATAAAAAACCGGACGCCGTGACCGTGATCACCAGAGAGAACTATCGAGATATACTGTGGCCGCTTCCCGTCTCGAGTCTCCTGTATGTCGGTAAAGTCACGGCAGAAAAACTGGGAAGCATCGGTATCCGCACGATCGGGCAACTGGCTGAAACGGAAGTGCGCTTTTTAGAAAGACTCCTCGGCAAGACAGGCCGACTTCTCTGGGATGAAGCAAACGGGATCGAAGAAGATAAAATTGCGCTGGCTGCGGAGAAGCGTCAGGTCAAGTCGATCGGCAACAGCATGACGCTGGCCAGAGATGCGACGAGCATCGGCGAGATTACGGGGGCTCTGCGCTGGCTCGCCGAAAGCGTGGCCAACCGGCTTGAATCAGCACGTTTAAACGGTCAAACGGTCCAGATCATGATCAAGGACAACACCTTTCAAACGTACACGAGGCAGGCGAAACTCTCCGAACCATGCGCAAAACGGCAGGAGATTTTCGAAAAAGCGCTCGAATTGTTTAACCTCAATTTTGATTTTTCCGTCCCGATCCGCGGTCTCGGTCTGACGGTTACGGACCTCGGCTCCGCAGACGATCCGGTGCAGCTCTGTTTCGAGGATCTGGCCAAACTACAGACAAAGTCCAAGGTCCGAGAGACAGTGGATGCCCTGAACGAACGATTCGGCAAGGTCATCGATATCGGCGCGAAGGATGTGCGTATCGTCGGCGGCAGCGATTGACTCTTAAGATGCTTCGCAAGCCCTGATTTTTTTATGTGAAGACATGGTTTGACATGCGAGAACTACTTTCATCGATCAGATGAACGTGAGTTATCGCGCCAACATCAGAATGCCTGCACAATGCGAAACCTGTATGAATGCAAGCCCCGGAAATTCGTTTTTCAGTTCGTCGGCGACAAAATAACACTCTTCATCATCCCATTCGTCACCGGCTTCCCGTCTGCACAGATCCATTTTCTCACGACTTTCAAAAGCTATATCACCGATTAGTATCTTGCCGTTTTCGTTCAGACAATTATAAAAAGAGTGCATTAAGATTACTTTCTGCTCATCGGTCAAATGATGCAAAGAGTACGTTGCAACGATAAAGTCATAGGTCTGATTTCGCAGAGGTTCTACTAATCCGTGCCTGAAATCTCCTTGATAAAGATCTGCATCCGGCATTTTTGCGCGTGCAAGTTCGATCATCCTTGACGAGAAATCCTGTCCAGAAATGGAACAGCCACGTTCATGTAGTTTCGTTGAAAGTGTGCCTGTTCCAAATCCTACATCAAGCACCTTTGCGTTGGGCTTTTGCATGATTATCTGAAAAATGCGCCCCAGTACCTCCCTGTACCCGGCAAACGGATAGGTGTTTTCTTCATCCGACATATCGACCGTTTTCTCATATCCATCTGCCCACAGATCAAAACCATTTTTATCCAGCATACTTCCCTGCTTACAGCTTTTAATATATCCGGTGATGTTCCAAGCTCCATCCTGCTTTGAATGACAGGAAGGAGATAAATGCGATACAACGCCATTAATCGCTCAAACGGTGTACAAACAGACCGGAGCGTAGTTTCGGCTCGAACCAGGTCGATTTCGGCGGCATGATCAAGCCGTCATCGGCGATACACAAAAGGTCGTCGAGCGTCGGCGGATACATCGAAAACGCGACGCCGCCCTCTTCATCGACCCGCGTGGCAAGTGCATCCAGTCCTCTGATCCCTCCGACAAAGTCGATTCGCTCATTCGTCCGCGGATCGTCGATGCCGAGAAACGGTGCGAGCACATGATCTTGTAAAAGCGATACGTCGAGCCGGTCGGAAAGCCCCTTCCCTACACTGAGATAATCGTGTGCCGTGAGTTTGTACCAGGCATGATTCAGATACATGCCGATCTCACCTTTCACCTTCGGTCGAAACGGTTCATTGCCGGTGAGGCGTGTGACATCGAACGATTTGTTGACGGCGACCAGAAACTGATCCTCGCTCAATCCATTCAGGTCACTGACGAAACGGTTGTAGTCGTAGATTTTCAGATCTGTATCGGGAAAGATCACGGCCATGAAGCGATTAAATGCGGCATCGGCCGGTGCGTCGGGGTACTCTTTTCTGCGCTTCACACCGACATGCGCCGAGGACGCACTGCGGTGATGGCCGTCGGCAATATAGAGCGTCGGTACCTCCCTAAAACTCGCTTCAATGTGTCTCGTCAATGCTTCGTCTCGAATCGTCCACACCGTGTGTCGGATGCCGTCATCCGTGACGAAAGAACAATCCGGTTCGTGCTCCGCCTGATAGCTGGTCGTCTGTTCCGCTATACCGGCGTGTCCGCGATACGTCAAAAAGACCGGTTCCGTGTGCGCATCGACGACATCAAAATGGTTGATGCGGTCGATCTCTTTTACTTTTCTCGTCAGCTCATGCCGTTTGATCTCACCGTTCAGATACTCGTCGACAGAGACGGTCGCGACGAGGCCCGTTTGCACCCGCTCGCCCATCGTCTGTTGATACAGGTAAAAATGCGGTGTTTCATCCTGCCTGAGGATGCCTTCCGCCATAAAGCGTTCGAAGTTCTCTCTCGCTTTTTTGTAAACGTCCGGCGCGTATTGATCTTTCTCTTCCGGCAAATCGATTTCGGAGCGGCCGATGTGCAAAAAGTTGTACGGCTTCCCCTTGGCCATCTCTGCCGCTTCTTCACGATTCATCACGTCGTACGGTAAAGAGGCCACCTGGTCGGCTAGATCCGGTCGCGGTCGCACGGCGCGAAACGGTTTCACACTCGCCATTAAAACGTCTCCTTGATGATATCGACGATGACGTCACCGATTCTGGCCTGTGCTTCCTTGGTCGCCGCACCGAGATGCGGCGTCAATGAAATCTTCGGATGCGACCACAGACGCTCGTCAGTCAACGGTTCTTTCCGGAACACATCGAGCGCCGCGCCCGCGACTTTTCCTGAAGCGAGGGCGTCGAGTAGCGCATCGTCATCGATCAGGTCGCCTCGCGCCGTATTGATAATAAAAACGCCGTCTTTCATCCGGTCAAACTCCGCCTTGCCGAGTACCGGCTGGCCGACGGACGGCGTATGCAGGGAGATGAAATCGGCCGTCTCGATCACTTCGTCGAACGTCGTCTGACGGTAGCCTTCGACCGGCGCTTCCGTGCGCCGCGTGAAGATCACGTCCATGCCGAAGGCGACGGCCTTTTGTCCGAGATTTCTGGCAATCCGACCGAACCCGATCAGGCCGAGTGTCTTGCCGAGCAGCTCAGTTCCCTCATATTCTTTCTTCAGCCATTTACCCTGCCGCATCGTGACGTTGGCGGCGTACAGGTTATGGCAGAGCGCCAGCATATGGGCGAAAGCGACTTCAGCGACTGCGTTGGAACTCGCCTCCGGCGTATTTCGCACACTGATGTTGTGTTCGAGCGCCGTCTCGACGTCGATATTGTCGATGCCTACACCGGCCCGCACGATCAACTTCAAGTTTCCTTTGGCGCCGGCCGCGATCTGCTCGGCCCCGAGTGTCGTCGCCGAACGGATAACGACCGCGTCGACTTCGGCTAACCGTGAAAGCAGCGCTTCACCTTCGTATTTTGTGACATCGACTGTATGCCCGAGCGCTTCTAGTGCATCGCGGGCTTTCAGATCGATACCGTCATTAGCCAGTATTAATGCCATCTCACGCCTCCAGTTCCCAGATCTCATCGATTGCATCGAGTAGTTCGTCGAGTGTGTCCTCGAGCGTATCGGCCATCGTCGCGATCCTGAACGTGATGTCCTTGAATTTTCCGTAGCCGTTGGAGATCGAAAAACCTCTCTCACCGAGTTTCTTGTTCAGATCGGAGACATCTTTACCCTGCGTGTTGTTGATGCAGGTCACCGTATTCGAGCGGCAATCGTCAGCGGCAAACAACGAGAAATGTTTTTCCGCCCAGGCACGCACCTTGTCGGCCATTTTCTTGTGCCGCGCGAAACGATTTTCGATGCCTTCTTCCTCGACGATCCGCTCAAGCTGATAGTCGAGTGCGAACATATGTGAGAGCGACGGCGTCGAGGGATACTGGTCGTTCTTTTTCACTTGATCGTAAAGCCTCACTAAATCGAGGTAGAACCCGCGGTTCTCTTTGCCTCTCGCCGCTTCAATCGCCTTGTTAGAGACTGAGCAAAGCGAAAGACCGGGAGGCAGTCCGAGACACTTCTGAGTCGACGTAATACAGACATCGATGCCCCATTTATCGACTTCGATCTTATCACCGCCGAGCGACGAGACGGCGTCGACCAGATACAACACACCGGGGAATTCGGCAATCACTTCACCGATCTCAGCGCACGGATTGACGATGCCGGAACTCGTCTCGTTATGCGTCACCGTGACGACATCATACTTGCCGGTCTTTAATGCTTCCCGCACCATCTCCGGCGACGTCTTTTCGCCTTCCGGCGATTCAAACTTGTCGGCCGGTATATCGTTCGACAAGGCCATCTCATACCAGCGATCGCCAAACGACCCGACTGAGAAAACGGCCGCCCGCTTTTTCGTGCAGCTGCGGATCGCACCTTCCATCAGGCCGCTGCCCGATGAGGTGGAGAGCAAGATCGTATTGTTTGTATACATCAGCTTCTGCAGCTTTTCCGAGATACTTTTTTGCAGAGCACTCGCATCTTTCGTGCGATGACCGATCATCGGCGTCGCCATTTTTTCCAGGCATTCCGACAAAACATCGACCGGACCGGGTATGAATAATCTCTTGTGCATAAATCCTCCAATTCAGGATTAAGAATGAGCAATTCTAACAGCTAGCGCCGCCCAACACAATCAGGAATATGTGTGACAAACGTCGTTAAATACGTGATTTGACAGAGCTTCGCTAACTTTCGTCACGCCATCTAAGACGGCTTCCCTGCTGTCCTTTTTCCACCAGCAACTGTCGCATAATGACCGTTTTTAATTCAGTAACATGCGAGATGATGCCGATCATACGCGAGTCTCCGGCGAGTTCATTCAAGACATTCAGCGCCTGATGCAACGACGCCTGATCGAGTGAGCCGAAGCCTTCATCGACGAAGAGACAATCGACCGCGACCCCGCCGGTCGCCGCCTGCACGACATCGGAAAGCCCGAGCGCCAGGGCGAGTGAAGCCATGAAAGTCTCACCGCCGGACAGACTCTCCGCCGGTCTCGATCTTCCCGTCTGGCGATCCATGACATCGAGATCGAGCCCCGTTCTGACCGCCCTGCTGGTGGGAATCTCACGCAGCAGCAGACTGTAACGGCCTGCTGACAATGTATTCAACCGCACGTTGGCAGCATTCAAGACCTCATCAAACCAGGCCGCCTGCACATATGCTTCAAACGTTCGTCTGGCAGCACCTGAATACGTGCCGTTGGCCACATGAAACAGTGCCTGTGCTTCACCGGTTTCTTGCACGAGATCGGTGTACGCATCACGCTCTGAGAAAAGTCGATCGATCGCGTCTTTCCAGGAGAAAGCCACCTGCCGCAAATGTTCAAGCTGACCCTCTAACTGCTCGATATCATTTCTCAGCGATTCTTTCTTTTCTTCCAACAATGCGAGGTCGACATATGCCTTGCCTTCGACATCCGGCAAAAGCGCCTTCAGTTCGCTTTCCGTCTGCAAGACGGCATCGGCGTGCGCTTTGATGATTTGCTCGAGCCTTTCTTCTTCAGCGGCATCGAGCAGACTATCGCGGTAGTGTTCGAGTGAGTCAAACGCTTCAGCCGCCAGACCCTGATCAAGTGCTTCTTTCGCTTCTGTCCGTTCGACGATAAGACGCCCCAACTGTTTTGATACGAGTTCAAGCCGTCCTGTGAGATCTGCCTGTCGTTCCTTCGCTTCAACCAACTGATCGCGGAGCGTTGTCTCCTGACCATCTGCTTCGCTGATCGATTGTTCGATCTGCCGCAATCTCGTTTCGACTTCCTCAAGACTGTCGCCGACCAGCTGCGTTTGCTTCGCCTTGATCCGTCCGTCGAGTGTCGCCATCTCCATCTTGATCGTTAAGATCGTCTCGGCAAGGATATCTCTTTCCTGCTCCGCCTTTACTCTTTCATCTTTTGCTTTCTGAAGCTCCTGAAGTCTGGCTATTGCTTGTTGACGCGCTTCTTTACGCTCGGCATCTTCTGCCCGCCACGCATCTTTTTCAGCGATGATCCCGGCTCTCAAATCAGCTTCACAAGCCGACCACCTATTCTCATCCGTGTCCAAGGTCAGATCTTTCTGTATCGCTTTGCTTTCGTGCAAGTCGGCGAGGACGCGAGCGGTCTCCGTGTCACAACTGATATACGTGTTCGTTAACGACCGTACCTTTGCCAATGCGTCGTCGACCAACGCTTCCGTCTGGTCGAGCATCTCCAGCGTCACAGCATCTTCCGGGCACGAAGCCGGCAGAGGATGTTCCTTCGAACCACAGACAGGACAAGGCTCTCCGGCCTCGAGCTCGGCTGCCAAAAGCCCCGCCTGATTATTCATATAGCTCTGCTTGTAGGCATGTCTTTTCGTCTGCACATCTTTAAGCTCGGTTTCAGCAGCCGACATAGCGGAGAATCGTTGACGCCGCTCGGCTAATAACGAGAAGAACACATCAATCATCTCGGCTTTTTTCTGAAGTTCGACTGCCGCCTGACCATGTACCGCTTCGGCGAGTTCCTTCTGGCGGTTATCTTTTTCGATCTGCTCTTTATCCTTTTCGAGTTCAAGTGACGCAGTTATCAGCGCATCGAGTTTGTTTTTCTGATTCGCCCGTTGTTCGTGTTCGCTCCTCTTCTTTTTCAAGGTGTCCGATAGATCCGTCATTTCAGTCCAGACGAGCTTTGCTTCTTCTAAGCGCTGTTTTTCTTTTTGCCACTTATCGCGTTCAGGTTGTCGTTCAGTAAACGCGCGCCATGAGTCGGCAAGTGTTGTCAGAACCTTGTCATTGGCGGTGATCGCCTCCAACAATTCGGCTTTCGTCGCTGTCTCCGCTTCAACACCGGTCTTCAACCTAAGATACGTCTGTTCCAGAGGTTTGATCTTCGTCCTCGCGCGTTCCGCCGTCCGCTTCTTTTGTCGCGCCCGATCTACGTCGTCTTTCTCCTTCGCTAAGCGTGCTTTCTTTTCTTCTAGATCGGCAATTCTTGTCAATTGCCTATTGATGCGGATCGCTGCCTCCATCTCGCTCGTTAAGAGTCGCGACGCTTCCTGCAGACGCTTTTCGGCCGCGAGATCCTTCGCGAGGCGCATCTCCGCTTCTTCGGCGGCGGCTCGAATTTCTTTTTCAAACGAAAAGATCGCGTCGATCTGACGATTTCTTACCGCGTTCAAAAATGGTTCGGAGAAGGAGAGATCTTTTGTCACCGGTAGGTCTTGGGCTGCATCATGGAGACGCACCGTCATCTCATTCAGCGCCTCTTGTTTTTCGTTGTAGACGGCACGCAGTTTGTCCTGGACGCGCTTGGCAAAGTCTGTACGAAACACCTTCCGGAAAATCGCCTCCCGATCGGCGCTCTTGGCATTCAATACTTTGGAAAACTCACCTTGCGGCAATAAAAACAGATGGCGAAACTGTGCCGAATCGAGACCGAGCCGCTCATTGATCTGTCCTGCGACCTCACGCTCGCCGACGATCTCTCGGCCATCCGGCAAGGTCAGGATGACACTCATCTGTTCAGGCGTCGTGCCTTCCCCTCTCAATTTGGGACGCATATACGGTACGGTGCGCAGGATCCGGTAGGTCGCGCCTTGCAGCTCGAAGGTCAAATCGACGTACGGTTTGACGTCAGCCGCGGCATAATCACTTTTCAGGGTCGAAGGTGTGCCGGGATTATCCTGACCGCTCTTTTCCCCGTAAAGCGCATAAACGAGCGCATCGAATATCGTCGTCTTACCGGATCCCGTATCACCGGCGATCAGGAAGAGTCCGCGACCGATCGCTGCAAAATCGACCACCGCTTTTGCGGCAAAAGGACCGAATGCGTACATTTCTAGTCGGATTGGTTTCACAAAGCGTACCGCCTTTAGCTACGTTTACTGGCGCTCTCATAGTAGCATGCCACAAGCCATACGCTGTCGGGCGAGCGACACATGCTAAGATGGTCTCAATTACAACTTTCGTCCGGGATAAGTGGAAAGACGTATGGCAGATCAATCAACGAAAGAGCGACCTCAAAACGATGACGCGGCATTTGAAAATGCGGCGATCGGTAAGCGACTCCATCGCCTGAGAAAGAAACACAACATGACGTTGAAAGAACTGAGCGCCGAGACGGGGTTTTCCACCGGCTTTTTATCACAGCTGGAAAGAGGCATCTCGACGATCGCGATCGATGCGCTGGCGAAGCTCTTAAAAGTCTTCAACGTCGATCTCGACGTCTTTTTTCAAAAAGATACACCGGCGGCCGGCCGTCATATCATGCGAAGCTACGAACAAAGACACGTCAAAATTTCGCCCAGGATCATTGAAACGGTGCTCAGCAGAAAAGTCGAGGAATTCAACTTCCTGCCGCGTCTCTATCACCTCTTACCGGCCGAATCGTCTCCTTCTCCCGCGCCCGAAGCGTACGAACATGAAGGTGAGGAGCTTATCTACGTTTTGGAAGGCGTATTGACTTTGTACCTCGACGGCAAAGCGCATCGTCTCTATCCCGGAGACTGCGCCCAGATGCACTCAAAAGAACCACACAACTGGGCAAACGAGACGAGCCACATCGTGCGCTTCCTGCAGATTAACTATCCGAATCCGTATCTCGATCGAGCCGATTGAGAAATCTAAGCATCAAAGAGAATCGTCGAATACATCTTTCAACCAAGAGGCCTGCCGGATTGACAGCTCACTACCCGACTGCTCTTTGAAGAAATGGACAAACTGTTCGAGCGGATCATGTGACGGCAGCACCGGTTCATATCGCTCGTTTATTTCTTTTTCAGCGCCACTCATTTCCAACGTCACAATGTAGGGGAAGAAACCTCTCAGCCGATTCATGGCATCGAGCGGCCAGTGCTCATCTTTCAGTTTGACGCGGAGATACGCTGATCTCTTTTCATGTGCTTCTTTTTGCCAGATCTCGCCGAGCGCCAGCAATTCGGAAAATGTGCCTTCGAGCTCGATCATATCGCGGAGCGGCGTAAGCGCGATCGACTCGATGTTCTCGACGCCTTTTGCGTCGAGCCTGACCAGATTGACGCCCTTCACATGATTGACCTCGGAGAACGAGTATTTCATCAGCGAACCGCTGTAGCGGACCGTATCACTGCCAATCGACTGCGGTCCGTGCAGATGGCCGAGCGCGACATACGTGTAGCCGGCAAAAGCACTGCAGTCGACTTCGCCGCTACCGCCGACATAACGGATCTCCGATTCGCTTTCGATCGGCTGCTGACTGCCGCTGACTACAAACTGATGGGCGACCAGAATGCGTCTGCCGTCGCCCGAAGCGGAGCGACGGAGCACGGCTTTAACGGCACTTTCGCAGGTGTCCAATACATCGTCCGGAAAAAGCGGGCGCACCGAAGCGGCACGCGTGAACGGCAACAGATCGATCGTGACCGGACCAAACTCGTCTTCAAAGACGACGCTCAGCGGCTTGTCTGAAGCGACGCCGGCGATATGCAGATTCGATTTCGCCAAGAGCTTACTTCCAAACTGCAGTCGTTCCGGCGAATCGTGGTTGCCTGCGGTCAATAGTACAGGGCAGACCGCAACCAGATCAGAGAGAAAACGGTCGGCGAGTGCCACGGCGTCGGCGCTCGGCTGCGTGCTGTCAAAGAAGTCACCGGCGATCAAAACGGCCGAGACGGCGCGCTCTTTCGCGATCGTGACGACCTGAGCGAGCAGATGCGCCTGATCTTCAAGCAGCGAAAATCCGTGAAAGCGTCTGCCGATATGGAGATCTGAAAGATGCAAGAATGAAAAGCCTGCCATAGTCACTCCTTCGTTAAAGCTTAGCTTACCAGAGTAGCCCATTCAATCGACTGGAAAACCGATACTAAAGGAAAAAGCCCCGGTCTAAAGGCCGGAGCTTTTTCTATCATCACTCTCTATTGAAAGCGCGTTTTATCTCCCTTTCGGATTCCTTACTCAGGCATCTCGATCAGGACTTCCCTCGCGTTGTCGATCGCATTGGCGATCGCTTCGATAATGTTGCCGTGGGCATCGGTCAGACTCATCGTGGCATGGGCCGTGAGATCCATCAGTGCCTCTTTTTCCTCATCGGTCAGTTCGGCATACTTTTCCGGATCGCCTTCTCTTTCCGAGTCTTCTTTCAGTGGACGACCGTTCACATCGGACGTGTGCTTGGCGACCCACGCTTCGACCTCTTCCAGCGTCATGCCGGTGAAGTGCGCCTGATAGGCATCCATCTGATCCGACCAGCTGCCGGTGACCATCTGGTAATCGTCGCCACGGTCACGCTTTGTCAGCCAGAGTTCGACTTCTTCCAGAAACCACTCGAGCGAGTCGGGCGTCTTCTCGTCGATCTCACCGTCATGATCTTCGTCGTAGTTGTAACCGCCTTGACCGGGCCAGCCGGAGAAGTGAGGCATGCCCTCGCCGTCGTAGTTCGGGGATGCGACTTCCAGCGTATCGACGCGCAGGGCTTCGATTGTCTCTTCTTCGTTCATGAGCACGGTAGCCACCGTCAGATTGACACTGTAGACCTGAACATCTTCCGAATCCTTACCGGGACCGACGCGCGGGTCGATGGAAAATCCGAGGCCGTACTGCGTCGCGACATCGATCTCGACCGATACGCGGTTCTCATACGCCTTTCTCAAGGTCGCGATGAGATCGCCGTGATTGTCGGTCAGACTCATTGTCGCACTCGCCGTGAGGTCGGCCAGCGCTTCTTTTTCTTCATCCGTCAAAGCGGCGTATTTGTCAGCATCGCCTTCTTTATCGGAATCTTCCTTCAGCGGACGACCGTTCACATCCGACGTATGCTTTTCGACCCAGGCTTCGACTTCATCGACGGTCATGCCGACGAAGAACTCCTGATAGGCATCCATCTCATCCGCCCAGCTACCGGAGACCATCCGGTAGCCATCGCCTCTGTCACGTTTCGACTTCCAGGCTTCGACCGAAGCGAGGAACTCTTCTTCCGTGTCGCCGATCGTGCCGTCGACTTCACCGTCTTTGTCTTCATCGTAGTTGTAGCCGCCTTGACCGGGCCAGCCGCCGAAATACGGCATGCCCTCGCCATCGTAGTTCGGCGTCGCAACTTCCATCGTATCGAAGAACATATCGACGATACGTCCGTCGATATCAAAGAGCACCGAGCCGTACACGATATTCAAGGTGTAGACAGGCGTATCGGTGTTATCGGGCGAACGCATCTCGCGGCCATTGCTGACCACTGCCGTACCCCACATGAGCGGCGTATTGACGATCTCTTCGACCGGTTTGACCGGCTCCTCGACAGGCTCCGACGGTTCTTCGGCCGGTTCCGTCGTCTCGACGGGCTCGTCTTCCGTTTCTTCCGGCTCTTCTTCCGATTCGCTCGGATCGACCGGCGCTTCGGCCGAAGCCAACGCATTGTCGACTGCCTCGATCAGGGCTTTCGATGACGCCGTAGCGCCGCCCACGATATCGACGTCCGTCGAATTGTTCTCAATGATCAAATCGACCAACTGATCAATCGCCGTATCGCCGATACCGGCCGTCTCAGCATGAGTCACTTCGATCGATTTGATCACACCGTCGACTCGTGTCACTTCAACCTGGAGCGTTCCGCCAAAACCTTCGGCTTCTCCGGTCAGCACTTCCTCGTCTGCCGCCAGTCCCACCATACCAAGGGACATGATGAGCGCCAGAACGAGCATGAAAATGGTTACTTTCTTCACGTTTTAATTCCTTTCGCAAGATAATTTGCTTTGCGCATAAATATCCTATTACGAAAAGACGCGAAAATAGCAACCTAAAGATTGTTGACATCATGGACGAAAAACGCGTAAGCGTTTGCGCGCCAGGGGCTTTCCAAAACGTTGTAGCTTTAGAAAAAAGGCTTGTTAGGAGGACCGGACTCCACTCCATCCTGCGCATAATTATACTTTCTAGCGTATATTATGCTCTCTCCTCGCCCTTAACTTCGTCGCCGGAAAAGCGGATTTCACCTGTCTCGGCATCGAGTGCTTCGACGATCGCGAGTGAGGAAATATCGACATTGAAGTCTTTCACGGCTTCTCGACCGTTCTGGAACGCTTTTTCAATCGCGATACCGACCCCGGCGACAGATGCTCCGGCTGAGCGGCAAAGATCCAAAAGCCCCTTCAGTGCCTGACCGTTCGCGAGAAAGTCGTCGATGATCAAGACCGTATCGTCACTCGTCAGTAGGCGTTTCGAGATCGCCACGTTGTAAGAGACCTGTTTTGTATAAGAATAGATGTTGACTTCGTGACTCTCTCTCGTCACATTCGTGCTCGAGTATTTCTTAGCAAAAAGGAGCGGCACACCGAAACGCGAAGCGACAAAAACGGCGATCGCAATGCCGGACGCCTCGATCGTCATCACCTTCGTGATCTTCTTATCTTTGAATCGCTCATACCAGAACTCGGCCATATCGAGTAAGAGTTCCGTATCGACCTGCTGATTCAAAAATTGATCGACCAGCAAAATATTACCGGGCAGCACCCGGCCTTCTTTTCTAATCTTCGCTTTGAGTTGCTCCATGCATGCCTCCCCAACTGATCTGACCCCATTTTACACATGTCGGGCAGAATATGTGCGACTCTTCGTTTTCTTTACACCTGCCCGGAACCACCTTATACTCAATTGAACGTTTAGTCAGCGTAAAGACAGCGCTTAGCGCCGATCTTTGCCGCTACGATTACAAGAAAAAGGACGGATAATTTGACGTGAACAAGGAAATTATTTCAACCGAGCACGCACCGGCCGCGATCGGTCCCTATGTACAAGGCATTAAATTAGAAGATCTCGTATTCACCTCGGGACAGCTGCCGCTTGACCCGGAGACGGGCGAGATGCCGGAAACGGCATATGACCAGACGATCATGTCTTTGAAGAATGTGGAAGCCGTGCTGAAAGCCGCCGGCAGTGATCTTTCAAAAGCGATTCGCCTCGGTGTCTTCATCAAGAATATGGATGACTTCGCCGACGTCAATAAAGCGTATGCGACGTTTTTCCCGGAGAACGCCCCGTGCCGCACGACGGTCGAAGTCGCGCGTTTGCCAAAAGACGCTCTGGTCGAGATCGACGCCATCGCACACCGTTAATAAAGGAGAACTACGATGCCCGATGAACGCCTCGCAATGAGAGAGATGCTGAAAGACAAGATCAGAAAGACGGTCGATATCAGCCAGACGGCGCAGTCACGCGGCGAGCCGATGCCGCCTCTGCAAAAAGAGATACCGGCCGACTCCAAGCTGATCGATCTGCCCGACTGGAAAATGAACGTCGGCGAACTGCAGGTGCCTCTGTCCGAGCTCATCACGCACAGAAAAAGTGTCAGAAAATACGCCGCGAAGCCCGTAACCTTGCACGATTTATCGTATCTGCTCTGGGCGACGCAGGGAGTTCGAAAAAAACAAGACAGCGACACCGTCTGGAGAAACGTCCCGTCGGCAGGCAACCGGCATGCGCTCGAAACGTACATCGCCGTACGCGATGTGACCGGACTGGAGCCGGGTATCTACCTCTACCGTCCGTTGGAGCATGCCCTCGTCTTTGTCCATAAACCGGACGACTATCAAGAGCAACTGTCAAAGAGTGTCTACCGCCAGCTGTTCGTCAGCAAGGCACCGCTCGTCTTTATCTGGGCGGCGATCCCGTGGCGCATGGAATGGCGTTACAGCGAAGCGTCGGTCAAGGTGATCGCCCTCGATGCCGGTCACGTCTGTCAGAACCTCTATCTGGCGGCGCAGAGCCTCGGTTTAGGTGTATGCGGCGTCGCCGCTTACGATCAGGAATTGATCGATCAGTTCATTCAAGTCGACGGTAAAGATGAATTCGTCGTCTATTTAGGATCAGTCGGTCACGCGGCGCCGTAGACGAAAATCGAGCGCAAATTCACGATCTTCAGCAGCGAGGGGTACGAGATAGTGCCCCTCTTTTTGATATCCCGTGTAAGCGACATGCTGGATCACTTCAATGCCCAATTGTTCTTTTTGAAACGAGGTAAAACCATCGGACAAAGAATATCTCACCTCATCATTTTGCATGAAAAGTGACGAGTAGCCGGGCGATGCACCGACGAACGAGATATAGGCCAGAGCCTTCTGATCGATAAAGCCGGTGAGCGGCAGATCTGCTTTCACTTTCGCTTCGATGATCACTTCCAGCAAGATACCGTCACGCTCGATCAAGCGATGCGAGGGCAAAGGGATCCAGCGCGGATCCTCGCGAACCGTATGGCCTTCCGACCAACTGCCGTCTTCATTCATCACGGCATCATAACCGGGACTTAAGCGAAGAATCAGGTCATTGACATTCTCGACATAGTGGGCGGCCGAGATCGCTCCACGATGGTACGGCAGTTGCTTTTCCGCCGATATCACGAACATGGCCGCGACCAGAAAAACGACGCCGACTAAGAGTGAGACGATCTGCCGCCAGCGTCTGCTTTGGGAACTGACCGTTATCCCGTTATCCCAGGGCCACGCCTCATCCCGGATTACGCGGTGCCGCAGCTGTGACAATAAGAATAAATTGAAAAACAAAATCCACCAGCCGAGCCCCTCTCTAAAGACATGAAGTGTACGACGAAAGGCCGTGCCAAACGAAAGACGCCGCCCGGAATCGGTCAGAACCCGAATACCGAGAAGCCACTTACCGGGCGTAAAGGAGCAGAGTGAAAGCATCAGCGGTTCTATGATGAACATCAAGACAATCGGCAGGATATAGGTGAGTAGCCAGCCGCGCCAGATCGGTTCAGCTTTTATCCGAAACACGAGATCGAGAAAAAAGCGCGTCAGTACGAAATAAAACCCTAAGTCGAAAAGGCGGGCAACGGCGCGCTCATTAAACTGTCTTCGGATGTGGCGCTTCGCCTCTTTCGCCGTCGTTATCAGCTGATCCATAGCAAAAGTATAGCAGAGCATGAAAGCCCGTAAACCATCGATTTACACCATTTTTATGGTAAACTTATCGCTCAACTCATCACGTGCCGGATCGTTTTTCAGCTAAAACAATAACGTGCATTCGGCACTCGCCAGCGACATGCGAAGGAGTCAGTGCAGATGGCTAAGAAAAAGGACAAATCGAAGGACAAAGTAAAAGACAAACCGAAAGCGAAGAAAAAGGTGAAAAAGGACAAAGTCCTCCAGGCTGAAGTTGAAGCGAGCGTCAGCGAAGAGACGAAAGAAAAAAAGCCGAAGAAGAAAAAGAAAGTCGAAGCGGCACCGCCCGAAAAAGCGGCTCCGAAAAAGAAAAAGAAAAAAGCCGAGAAGGTAAAAGCGGAAGAAGTCGCTAGCGACGAGCAAAAAGAAAAACCGGCGAAGAAAAAGAAGAAGTCTGCGCCACTGAAGAAAAAGAAATCGGAAGCTCGTAAGAAAACAGAAAAAGAACGGCGCGTCGAAAAGCCGGCCAAGAAAAAAGAAGAAGAAGCGCCAGCCGAACCGGTCGATGCCACTGTCGTCGAGACGAAACCGCCTGTAGCGAAAGAAAAGACGGACACTTCAGCAGTCGGTAGTGATCTGTTGCTTGGTATTTCACAGGTCTATCGCCTGAGCACGGGCGATCTGCAGACAGCACTCAAGGATAAAGAGATATCCGCCTCGCAATGGGAGATTCTGTCTTCTCTCTCTCAGGACGAACCTCTGACGCAGCAGGAGTTGGCACGATCTTTGTTTGTTTCCGAAGGTAACATCACGCAGATGCTGACCAAGATGGAAAAACTTGGCTGGATCGAAAGAAAGCGCGAGTGGCGCACGAATTACGTGACCTTGTCGGCCGCAGGCCATGCCTTGAAAGAGAGCGTCCAGTCGATCTATACGTCAGTCAATGACCAGTTTTTCGGTGAGCTGACGAAGGAAGAGCGCGACGTATTACAGCGAATCCTCGATTCGCTCGTCCCTGAATCTGAGCCGGAAAATTGAAATTCGCTCCTCGATTCGGTATAACGATTGCAGACTCTAATAAGAGATCTACTTCTATATAAACGAGGAAGACTATTTTGAAACGCACTGATTACTGTGGCCTTCTGCGCGAAGCCGACATCGGCAAGCATGTCGTCTTAGCAGGCTGGGTGCAAAACAAACGCGACATGGGCGGCGTCATCTTTATCGACCTGATCGATAAAGAAGGGACGCTGCAGATCGTCGCCAATTCGGACCAGGTCGACGAAGCGACGTTCGCGACGTTTGAACAAGTCAGAATCCAATCGGTTCTGGCGGCTGCCGGTACGCTGACGAAACGCGATCCGGAGACTATCAATCCGAGGCTTGAAACCGGCACGATCGAGCTGAAAGTCGAGCGTGCCGAGGTTTTATCCGAGGCAGAGACACTGCCTTTCAGCATCGACGATAACACGCCGGTCAGAGAAGAGCTGAGACTTAAATACCGGTTTTTGGACCTGCGCCGGCCGCGCATGCAAAAGAATTTGCGCATGCGACATAAGGTCGCCCAGGCGATCCGCGATTTCATGGATGACGAGGGCTTCATCGATGTAGAGACACCGATGCTCACGAAAAGTACGCCGGAAGGCGCGCGCGATTACCTCGTGCCGAGCCGTATTCATCCGGGACACTTTTACGCCCTGCCGCAATCACCTCAGATCTTTAAACAGCTTTTGATGGTCGGCGGAGTCGACAAGTACTATCAGATCGCGAGATGTTTCCGCGACGAAGATCTACGGGCCGACCGCCAGCCGGAATTCACCCAGCTCGACCTCGAGATGTCGTTTGTCGATCAGGAAGATGTGTTGACCCTGCTCGAGCGCTTGTTCAAGTATGTCATGCGTGAAGCGGGTGGTATTACCTTGGACGAGCCGTTTCCGCGCATCACGTGGCAGGAGGCGATGGACCGCTACGGCAGCGATAAACCGGATCTTAGATTCGATTTGGATATCGTCGATCTGACGGACGTCTTGAAAGATTCCGGCTTTACCGTATTCAAGCAGGCGATCGCCGCCGGCGGCGTCGTGCGCGCGATCAATATCCCCGGTGCGGCCGATATGCCGCGCTCGGAGATCGACGATCTGACACGTTTCGCGATCGAGAGCGGCGCCAAGGGCATGGCCTGGATCGCCTATCGCCCGGACGGTGAGATCTACTCCATTTTGACAAAATTCATGTCCGAGTCGGACCTTCAAGCGGTCCTCGACAAGGTCGCTGCGAAACCGGGCGATTTCATTGTCTTCTCCGCCGATACGCTGGAGACAGTACGAAAGGTCATGGGACTTCTGAGAGGCGAAATCGCGAGAAGAAGAGACCTCATCTCCGACCAGTACCGCTTCCTGATCGTGACCGATTTTCCGATGTTCGAATACGACGAGGAAAACGCTCGCTGGTCACCGCAACATCATCCGTTCACGATGCCTTACAAAGAAGATGTCCCCTTATTGATCTCCGATCCCGGCAAGGTCCGCTCTCAGGCGTACGACGTCGTATTGAACGGTACTGAACTCGGCTCCGGCAGCATCCGGATCCATGACCGCGACATTCAAAAGCAGGTATTCAGCGCGCTCGGTTTCAGCGATGAAGAGATCGAAGCGCGCTTCGGCTTCATGCTGAACGCGTTCCGTTTCGGCACGCCGCCGCACGGCGGCTTCGCCTTCGGCCTCGACCGTCTCGTGATGCTCATGCTAAATGAATTGAATCTCAGGGAAGTCATCGCTTTTCCGAAGATCAAGGATGCGTCCGATCCGATGACCGAAGCGCCCGGCGTCGTCGACCAGGCACAGCTCGATCTTTTAAATCTCGCCTTGACCGGCGAAGCGTTAAAAGAAGCCGAGGCAGAGGGTCGTGAGAAAAAAAAGAAACCGGCTTTCGATCTGGCCAGGATCGCCGAGCTGACGCGTATCGAGATTGCACCAGAAGACATTCCGCGCTATGAGAAAGCGCTCGAAAGTGCGCTCGATCTGGCATCGACGTTGAGGGACGTTGAAACTTCGGAAGAAGAAGCCAGCGAGGAAAGAGAGAACGTGTTTCAAGATCAAGATTTGCGCACGCTCGGTTTGACGCAAAAAGAGCTTTTACAAAACGCGCCCGCAGAACAAGACGGGTGTTTCTTCGTACCAGAGGTGTTGGAATGATAGATAAGGTCAATCAGATGACGATCTCCGAGTTGAGCGAGGGGCTCCGGACACGCGAATTCTCCGCCGAGGAACTGACCAGGCACAGCCTGCAGATGATCGAACAAAAAGAACCGGAGTTGAATGCGTTCATTACGGTCACGGCAGAGCGCGCGATCGAAGACGCAAAGGCAGCTGACAAACGTCTGGCGACAAAAGCCGAGACGAATCCGCTGCTCGGTATTCCCGGTGCCTTGAAAGACAACGTCTGTACCAAGGGCATCAGAACGACATGCGCCTCGAAGACACTGGAAAACTTCGTACCGCCGTACAGTGCGACCGTCGCCGATCGTCTCGCCGACGCCGGTATGGTGCTCCTCGGCAAGGTCAACATGGATGAGTTTGCCATGGGGCAGACGTCCGAAACGTCGTACTTTGGTGCGACCAAAAACCCGCGCAATACGAACCGTGTACCGGGCGGCAGTTCCGGCGGATCGGCAGCGGCCGTCGCGGGAGATGAAGCCGTCTTTGCCATCGGCTCCGATACGGGCGGCTCGATTTTGCAACCCTCCGCCTTTTGCGGTGTGATCGGACTTCGTCCGAGCTATGGACTCGTCTCGAGAAACGGCATCGTCGCTTTCGCCTCGTCCCTCGATCAGGCGGGACCGATCACGAGAACGGTCAAAGACAACGCCCTCGTCTTAAATGCCATCGCCGGACACGATCCGCGCGATACGACGAGTCTGCATGTGAGAGAGCCCGATTATACCGTAGGCATCACGGACGGTGTCAAAGGGCTGACCTTCGGTCTGCCGACCGAATTCTTCGGTGAGGGACTGGCTGAAAGTATCAAAGACGCCGTACTCGATGTGGCGAAAAAACTCGAAAGCCTCGGCGCCACGATCAAGGAAGTCTCCTTGCCGTCTTTGAAATTTGCCTTGCCGGCCTACGTCCTTATCTCCTCGGCCGAAGCGTCCTCCAATCTGGCGCGCTTCGACGGCATCCACTACGGCTACCGGGCCGAAGGAGCCGAATCGCTCGACGATGTCTACGTGAAGACGAGAAGCGAAGGATTCGGAGCCGAAGTGAAGCGTCGCCTGATGCTCGGCACCTTCGCGCTGAGCTCCGGCTACTACGATGCCTATTACAAAAAAGCACAACAGATCCGCACCTTGATCGGCAGCGAATTCAAACGTGTCTTCGCCTCCGTTTCAATGCTCATCGCGCCGGTCGCACCGGTGACCGCCTGGCCGCTCGGCCAATCGATCACCGATCCGGTTCAGCTCTATCTGAACGATATCTACACGGTGCCGATCGGGATGGCCGGTCTGCCGGCCCTGTCGCTGCCTGTGGCGAAAGATGAAGACGGACTGCCGATCGGCCTCCAGCTGATCGGGAACCGCTTCCAGGAACGTCTCCTCTACCGGGCGGGCGTCAGTATCGAGGAGGTGACGAGATGAGCGACTATGAAGCCGTTATCGGTCTCGAAGTCCACATCGAACTGCATACGAAGCGCAAGATCTTCTGTTTCTGTGAGATCAAGGAAGATCCTGCACCGAATACCCAGACGTGTGAAGTCTGCACCTCGATGCCGGGCACGTTGCCCGTGATGAACCGAGAGGTCGTCGAATTCGCCGTCAAGGCCGGTCTGGCCGTCGGCGGAACGATCAACCACATGTCGCAGATGGACCGCAAGAACTACTTCTATCCGGACCTTCCGAAGGCGTATCAGATTTCGCAAAACGAACACCCGATCGTCAGCGGCGGCAAGGTCGACATCGAGACGGAAGCAGGTCAAAAGACGATCCGCCTGACGAGGATCCATATGGAAGAAGATGCCGGCAAACTGGTCCACATAGAAGGAGAAGGCACGCTGGTCGACTGCAACCGCGCAGGGGTTCCCCTGATCGAGATCGTCAGTGAGCCGGATATCCGGAGCGCCGAAGAAGCGATCGCGTTCCTGAAAAAGCTGCGCGCGATCATGGTCTATACCGGGATCACGCTGGCCAGAATGCAAGAAGGCGAGATGCGCTGCGACGTCAACTTGTCCGTAAGGAAAAAAGGTGACAAGACGCTCGGCACGAGAACCGAGATGAAGAACATCAACAGCTTCGCCTTTGTCGGCAAAGCGATCGAAGGCGAATTCAAACGTCAGGTCGACGTACTCGAAGCGGGCGGCACGATTATCCAGGAGACTCGCCGCTTCGATGATAAAACGGGACAGTCGACCTCGATGCGGACGAAGGAAGATGCCGACGATTATCGCTATTTCCCGGATCCGGACCTCGTCCCGATCCGGCTCGAAGACAAAGAAATCGAGGCTCTGAAAAGCGAGATCCCGGAGCTTCCGGACGCGAGAAAAGCGCGTTACATCAAAGATTTTGATATCTCTGCTTATGACGCCGAACGCCTGACCGATGAACGCGATATGGCCGACTACTTCGAAAAGGCGGCAAAGGCGACGACAGCGCCGAAAACGATCGCCAATATCCTGATCTCCGACATGCCGAATCTGCAAAAAGATCACCCGCTGCCGGACCCGGTAAAACTGGCCGAACTGGCCGATTTGCAGGCCGACGGCGAGATCAACTCTTCGACAGCGAAGAAGGTACTCAGTGCCTTATTAGAGACAGGTGTCTCACCGCGTCAGTATGTCGCGGAACATGATCTGCTGCAGATCAACGATGAAGCAACTTTACTGCCGTTCGTCCTGGAAGTCCTGAAAGAAAGAGCGAGCGTAGCCGAAGACTATAAGGCCGGCAAAAAGAAAGCGCTGCAGTCGCTGATCGGCATGGTGATGCAAAAGACGAAAGGACGTGCCAATCCCGTCTTGATCCGCACACTGCTGGAGGATCGGTTAAAGTAAAAATCGACTGAGAGAGAAACCAAAAAAGAAACAGAAAAAATATATAGTTAAAAATAGCTCGAAGGCTAGAGGCGTTCGAGCTCTTTTTCTTCATGCCGGTCGCTTCTAAACCCGTACGTCTTCAACAGGTAGATGAACAAGACGATGAAGGTCAGCAGCCAGGTGACCGGATACGCCATAAAGACGACATCGATCGACGGCCAGGACGGGGTGACCAGCCAGATCCAGAGCAGTCTGGCACCCGTCATGAAGATCAGGCTCGTGAGCATCGGCACCATCGATTTGCCGCGGCCGCGTAAAAATCCGCTGATCACGTCATTCAAACCGAAGATGAAGTAAAACGGCAGGATGAAAGACATCATGCGGACCGTGTAGAAGGTCACGCCCGGATCGTCATTGAACCATGAGGCGATCGTCGGCGCAAAGCTTAACACCGTCCAGGCGAGGGACAAAGAGACAGCGACGACCATCACGGCCGACGTATAGAGTCCCCTTCTCACACGATCCGGTTTGGCGGCTCCGACATTTTGCCCCGTGAAGGTCATCGTAGCCAGACTGATCGCGTTCATCACGACAAAGATAAAGCCGTCGACACGGTTGGCGACCGCGACACCGGCTACGGCCATGGCACCGAATGAGTTGACCTTGGCCTGAATGAACGTGTTCGAAATCGAGATCAACACGCTCTGCGTGCCGGCCGGAAGTCCGATCCGCGACACCTTCTTCAAGACCTCTTTGTGGAAACGAATATCTTTAATAAAGACGCGGTACGGCGAGTGCGTCCTCGTCAAGCTGATCAGGACGAGCAAGGCAGCGACGACCTGAGCGATCACCGTCGCGATCGCGGCACCGGCGACACCGAGAGAGAGCCAGGCGACCAGTACGATATCGAACAAAACATTCGTGACCGCCGAAACGAGCAGGAAGGAAAACGGCCGCTTCGAGTCACCGACGGCATTCAAAATTCCGGCTCCCATATTGTAGATCAAGGTCGGGATGATGCCGCCGAAATAGATGCGCATATAGAGTACGGCACCATCGAAGATCTCGGGCGGCGTATTCATCAAGTTGAGCAAGAAAGGCGCGAGCAGTATGCCGGCGGCCGTAAGGATAATGCCGCCGCCGACGGCGATTGCCATAGCTGTATGCACCGTCTTGAAGAGACCGTCATAGTCTTCGGCACCGTAATACTGCGAGACGACGACCGTACAACCGGTCGCCAGTCCGACCGCCAGACCGACGAGCATCGCCGTCACCGAGCCGATCGCACCGACCGATCCCATCGCGTGGCTGCCGGCGTAGCGACCGACGATCAGAAGGTCGGCCGTGTTGTAAAGCTGCTGCAGGAAATTGGACAGCAAAAGCGGCAGTGCATAAAGCACCAGACTGCGCCAGATAACGCCTTCAACGAGATTTACACGACCGAGTTTCACCTTCGTTAACTCCCGAGTCTCATCTTAAAGTCTTCATAACTGAATGTGCGCAGCACTTGTGTCTGCTCACCGTCTTGCGTGACGATCGCCGGGAGCGGCATCCCGTTGAACGTATTCGTCTTGACCATCGTATAGATGGCCATATCGTGAAAGATGATCCGGTCGCCCTGGTTTAGCGGCTCGGGGAATGCGTACTCGCCGACGACATCGCCGGCAAGACAAGTCGGACCGCCGAGACGATACGTGTATGCCGCCTCACCCGGCATCAGTCCTTCGGCTTCTCTGCCGTCTTGATAGAGGACATGACAGCGCGGTCGATAAGGCATTTCCAAGACATCCGGCATATGACAGACGACCGACGTGTCGAGGATCGCAAAGTCGAGCTCATTCTTACCGATATCGAGCACCGTGCTGACGAGATGACCGGCATTCAGGGCGATCGCCTCACCCGGCTCAATATAGATCTGAGCGCCTGTCTTCTCTTTTGCCTCTTTGAGGAGCCTGATCAGAAGATCGATGTTGTAGCCGTCGCGCGTCACATGGTGACCGCCTCCCAGATTGAACCATTTCAAGCCGCCAGGCCAGGCCTGCAAAATCGGCAGATACTGCCGGTAGACATGTTCGAGCGTACGCTCCAGTGTCTCGGCCGAATCTTCGCAGAGCGCATGAAAATGGATGCCCTCCAGCCCCTCGAGACCGTGTGCCAGCATCCCCTGATTGAAGGCATCGAGCGT
>DUQI01000095.1 GCA_012837885.1 Fastidiosipila sp. | reverse complement strand
ACTCACAATAAATCTTTATGGTTTCAAACATCCTAGAGGTACAACCACAACGCCGTCACTTCTTGTATAGGCATATTCTGTTCCGGTGATGATCATGAGGAGAGAGGGAGGTGGAATCTTTGTCGTATCGATTCTTTCTTTTAAGGCGAGAAGATTCTTTGCACCAATGTCTACTTGCCTGCTTCCTAGTTTCACTTCAACAGCTGCCCAACGTCCATCGGGAAGGTGAATGATAATATCTGCTTCCAAGCCACTACTATCTCGATAGTGAGAGACATGTCCGTAGTGCGCCTGTGCGTATACGCGCAGATCGCGGACGACAAGAGATTCAAAAAGCAGGCCGAAGGTATTCATGTCATGGAGTAGTGTTTGCGGGTGGGCTTGCAGAAAATACGCGGCGATTGCGGGGTCGATAAAGTGACGTGTTTCAGTGGTGCGAACGGTGGTTTTGGAGCGCAATTGAGGGCTCCAAGCAGGCAGATCATCAAGTACATACAGTCGATTCAATGCACCAATATAGGAATCGAGAGTATTAATATGTACGGTTTCATTGTTTTGTAAAACGTCTTTTAGTATGGTGGTTTTGGGAGTTTGAGTAGCGGTGTGTCTAGCATATGAGCGAAGTACTGCAGTAACTTTATGCTCATCTCGTGAAACACCGTCTACAGTTGTAATATCGGATTTGACGATAGCGTCACAGTATCCGGCAATTTGGCGTTGTATAACAGTATCGCTCTTGCTGATCGTACTTGGCCATCCGCCACGAACGATTAGATGTGCGTAATCTTCTATCGTCAGGATTGATTTTGCGGACACCTTTGTCGAGTCTGTCATCAGGTCGAAAAGACTGACCGTACCATTTGAGTCGAGTGATTCATAAAGGCTCATGGTATACATTTTCAATCTTGATATGCGCCCTGCACCGGAGTGTTTAATTCTAGATTCATCGACGGAGGTTGATCCGGTAAGAATATAAAGTCCTTCTTTACCTTTTTCATCTATATCGTGTCGAATAGCATCCCATAGTTGAGGAGCCATTTGCCATTCGTCGATCAAACGTGGATTTTCGCCATCTAACAAAAGAGATGGTTGTATATCAGCCAGTTGAAGATAGGTTTCCTGACGATCGGGTGAATGTAGACTCAAGACACTTTTGGCCAGCTGCTTTGCTGTCGTTGTTTTGCCGCACCACTTCGGTCCGGTCAATAATACGGCTCCAAAAGATTCTAGTTCCAAGCTGAGCAGCTTGTCTGTAATTCGCGGATAATAATTTATCATAAGAGTCACCTCAATATAATTATACTTGTAAATGTGGGGAATGTCGAGAAAGTGATGTGTGAAATACAGGCATATCAATGTGTGAATTGAAGGCGTTTTGATGTGGGTATTATTGAAGAGCAAAAATGTGTAAGGTGTCTAACAAGCTACGAAGTTAGATGAAGATCTTGTGCTAGACCTTGATGAAACAATCTGGCTGTCCTTGGTCGAAATAGAAGTCATCCCCAAGAATGGGGAGAAGACAGTGGCGTTTCGGATGCAGAGCGGAGGATTAACGGCGGGTCAGCAAGATGAAATGAACTAGTCGGGTATATGAGTGGACTGTCCGATTTACTGCCACCAATCCAGTACGACAATACGATGCTTCCAGTTCCAATAACTTATTGAGCATGTCATTGATCCAATATTGTATGTTCTGAGACAGATGTCATGTCAATACTTCCTCTAAAGTGTTAAACTCGCCTTGTGAAAACAAGTTAAAGAAATTGTTGATCAAATCTTTTCTAGGAGCATCCTATGCGATTAAGAATGTTTTTGAAATTCTGATAGACAAACATCTGATATTCGCAGGTTTTCCTTATTGAACTAATTGTTTAATATTTGTTGCGCCTTTCCGGTGTTTGTTTGTCTTTTCACTTCAAAGAAAACATATACCTATCAATGAAAGAAAGGCGATTATGCTGGTGCTGGTTTTGCATGCCGGTAGATCAATCATGGTTTTACAAATGAAAAAAGTAATAAAAGGGCAAACTAGATATCTAGTTCTTTGCGTGTTTTTCGTTTTGATGGCAGGTGTAATGGGAACGGCCATTCAATTCTTCAAGGGAAATTTATTAGATTACGCTCTTGCAGGTCGTAGCGATGCATCATTCAAATTTGGAGTGATCCTTCTGGTTGCGATTGCAATCGAACTGGTAACCTATTACGGTTACTATCACTTTAGAGGCAAATTTTCTGTAAATAATCTGCGTGTTATGCGCAACCTTTTTTTTAAGTGGCTTTTAGGTACCGAAGATGATTGAAAAGAGATTGCAAAAAACAAAGACAGCGAGTGTTGAACAATTTCAAAATCACTTAGGGGCTTTCGTTGGTTGGCTATCCGGATTTGAGCTCATCAAAAATTTTCCAATCGAGACAATCATCTATAAGAAATTCAACAAGGAGAATGAGGAAGTTATTAATAAGCTTTTCTTGTTCAAGAGGACGACGAATCTTGCCAAAACAATCACGGCATTCCTGTCATATATGAGTCATTTTGTTATCATTGCAGTGACGATCTTCCTAGTTTTGAGGAATGAGTTCTCGGCAGGTGAGTTCTTTATTGCAGTCGGGCTGATCGATCAGCTGTCGTATCCTATTATTGACGTTTCGGTGTTGCTGCAGGAATTCCTCAGTACAAAGCCCTTAGCACACAAAATGGGAACAAAGTTTGTTGTTCAGACAAGTACTGCCGACGGCTACACGTTTAACAATGACACGTATGGCCCAGATGTAAATGTTGCAGGCTATACTCCATCAACAACCGGAGAGTTTACCATCGGAGCTGACGATAAAATGGGTTTCCGGACTATTGTGACGAATGCCAAGGAAGAGCCCGTTATAACGGTCCCAGGAACCGACGGAAGAGCCAACGCAGGAACCAACCGTGGAGCCGACATTGGAACCAACCGTAGAGCCAACACAGGAACCAACGGTAGAGCCGACGCTGGAACCCACGGTAGAGCCGACAGTGGAGCCGACATCTCCGCCGTGGCCAACGCCTGCACCGACACCGACGCCCACACCGACGCCCACAACTGTGCCTGCGACCGAGCAGACTGATACGGTTTTGCAGCCAACGCAGCCGGCACAGACGGACCCGCCTGCTCCACCTGTACCGCAGACGCCGAAGACCGGTGAAATCTCAGAAAGTGTCTGGCCGGTGGTGGGGCTATTCCTAGCCGCAGGGCTGCTCTTGGTGGGACGTATTCTGACGAGACAGAAAGAACGTTAAACCGTATTGGTTAAATGTAGTATTTACGTTTACTCGTTGAACGAGTAAAACAAGACCCGGATGGCATCATGCCATTCGGGTTTTTTACACTGCATTTAATGATCAGCTAAGTGGATGTTTTCGTTGAGCCACTAGGTGTATGTTCTTTCTGCACTTGGTACAATGGACATATTCAATGGGCTTGTCTGATCATCAATTTGACCATGACCACGATTCTTGAAGGAGATCCAGATGAAAAAGAAAATCTTTATTCTTGCCGTTTCTTTGATGCTTATTGGCTTAACCTCGTGTTCACTGATAATGGGTGTGTCGACGCTTATCATGCCTAATGAGTCGTCCACGTTGCCTTCTTCGAATGGAGATCCAACGGAAGTGGTGCTTGCCACGATGGATGAAAAAGTTCAATATACTGAGCCTCTGGTCGCGTCACTCATCGAAGATGAAAAGCTGACAGGCGCATATCATGTGGTCTATTCGAACGATGGCGAAACGCTTTATATCCAGATTTTTATTGACCAGGCCTCGGATTTGGCTGGAAAAATTGCTGACTTTGAGCAGCAATTTGCTACCAATTCCGTTCTCAGTACGGATAGCCAAGAAGAGTGGAATGCTTGGACAGATGCTTTTCAAAAACTGGCTTCAAAGATCTCCAACGATGTTCACGAGAAAACGTTTTTCCAGTTCGGAGGAATAGATGATCGTATTTTGTTCCAGATCGTGGACGGGAAAGACGTGTCCGATTGGCTATCACCACAATGATTCGGTTTGGTCGATAAGAATCTGTGCATACGACAGACCATAGATATCAGATGGATGAAGGAAATGTGGTGTAAATATGTTCACGCATCGCTACGATCGTAATCAACCGCTAATCTCTTCTAAAAAACAATCCGAGCTCAGGGAGGTGGCGGTTGCTATCGTCGGTCTCGGAGGTCTTGGTGGCCACGTGGCGGAACTCTGCACGAGGCTTGGCATCGGCCGCCTGATCTTGATCGATGGTGATGCTTTTGAAGAGACGAATCTCAATCGGCAGCGCTTTGCCACTGAATCTCGTATAGGTAAGGCGAAAGTGTTCTCCGCCAAAGCCGATATCGAATCGATTAACTCCGAAACAATCGTCGAGGCACACCAGGTGTGGTTAAAAGATGAAGCTGATATCGATTTTTTTCTCGATGCCGACTTTATTATCGATTGTCTCGATAATGTCGATACGAGGATTCTCCTCGGCGATTTTTCGGTTCAGCTGAAGATTCCCCTGATTCACGGGTCACTTTCCGGTTGGGAAGGTCAATACGGTCTGTTTTTGCCAGACAAAAATTATATGGAGCAACTGTATGCTCATGTGACGAAAGGAAAAGCGGCAGTGACGGCTAACTTGCCGACACTGCCGCCTATCGTTGCTTCCATGCAGATCAATCTCTTGCTCGCCTATCTGCTAAATGATAGTCACCTGCATCCGAATACGCTGTTCAGATTCAATGTGCAGACACACGAGTTGACGAAGATCGGTTTCTCGTAAACGCTCTCTCTTTGCCTATTAACCGCCGGCCAGCGGTGGGAAGAGCGACACGAGATCGCCGTCTTTTAGTTCGTCATCGAATGCGGCGTGAAATCCATTGATCAAGAGGATTCCGACGCTATCTGGCGGGATGTTCAGCTCTGTGCAAATATCCCTAGGTGTACGGAGTACCTGTTCGTCGAAGACCTGCTCTTTTCCACGTCCTTCGCGGAATGTGGCAAACAGCTTCACCGTGATCAATTCGTCACCTCGCTTGCGATGAGCAGGCGTTCCAGCGTTTCTTTTGTCGGAAAACCGTCGACCCATCCTCTGACCGCATAGTATTCAGGCAGCATTTCATCGAGCTTAGACACCATGCCTGCCGACGGACCGCTCGGGATTGGCTCTTTGAGCACCCTATCCGGCATGCTGTCTTCTGCTTGCTCCATGCCGGCGTCCTTATTAAATAAGCGTTCCAGATTGTAGATACGCTCACCGGCCTCTAAGAATTCTTCAGGCGACAGGGAAGACCCGGTCGCTGCGTTGAACAAGGTCGCATATTCCGCCGCACCGAGTGCGAAAGAGGAGAACAGACAGACACCAAGTGAGTCAATGGCAGCCGTCAGATCCTGAAAGAGTTTCACAAGTTCTGCTTTTCCGGAAGTCTCGGTGCGATCCGATTGAACAGGCAATCCGAGTACTTCAGGCGATATCGTATAACCGCGTACGTGACATCCACCGCGATTTGACGTCGCATAGTTGAGACCGATCCCTTGAATCGCTCTTGCATCGTAGGCCGGCATGTCCATACGTTTCGAGCTCATCGAGTACTGGGGCGCGTCGTAATGGTCGCAAAGTATAGCGGAACCTTGTGCCATCAGTTTGGCTAGTTCATTTTTGCCTTCGCCCATCGCCTTCGTCCATTCGACGATCGCTTCGCCGTTACCCCATTTGAGTGGTGGCAGATCTTTATTTTCTTCGGGCTTTATATAACCTCTTTGCCAGAGCTCCATCGCTGCCGCTATCGTCGTCGGCGTGCCGATAGCATCGAGTCCGTATTCGTTACACTGGAAATTTGCCTCGTTGATGGAAGGCAGATCGCTTACACCGCAGTTTGAACCGTAAGCCCAGAGCGGCTCATATTCTGGACCGCCCACCTCACGTCCTTCGCGCTCGATGACGCGCCCACAGCCGATCGTGCAGCGGTGACAGTGTCCGCGACGCACTAGGTATTTTTCCGCCAGCTCCTCGCCGCTGATCTGTTCTGCTTCCGGGAAATGCGCTTCCTGCCAGTTCTTCGTCGGTAGCGCACCGATACCATTGATAATGTTGACCAGTACGGCGGTGCCGTAAGTCGGTAGACCGGTAGACGTGACGCCGTTCTCTTTGAACAGATCGAGCGATCGCTTGAATGCAGCTTTCATCGCTTCTTTATCGTAAGCATCGACAATGTTACGTGACGCTTTTACGGTGATCGCTTTTAAGTTTTTGCTTCCCATGACGGCTCCGACGCCGCCTCGGCCGGCGGCGCGGTCCGTGTCATTCATGACACAAGAAAGCATCGACAGTTGTTCGCCTGCCGGACCGATATAGAGAGAATTTGACTTCTCACCGTGAATGTCGCGCAGTATGTCGTTACATTCCGTAGACTTCTTTCCCCACAGGTCGGAGGCGTCGAGAATCTCCACATGATCGTCGTCGATGAAGAGACGCACCGGTGCATCGGCTTTGCCTTCGAAGATAATCGCGTCGTAGCCGGCGTACTTTAAGCGCGCTCCCCAGGTGCCGCCGGAATTAGCCGAGCCGATCTTGTTATTGATCGGTTGCTTCGTAATGACCATGTAGCGTCCGGCCGTCGGTGAATTCGTCCCGGTCAACGGACCGTTCGCAAAGATCAGTAAGTTTTCAGGCGAAAGCGGATCGACTGTCGCGCATCCGGCATCGTAAAGCCATTTCGTTGCCAGCCCGCGGCCACCGATGTATTTTTTCGCTTCATCAAGGTCGATCGGCTCGACCTTCCATGTCCGATCGGTCAAATTGACGCGCAGTCGTTTCAGGTTGTACGTTGTGTTCATGAAAAATCCTCCTTCTTTGTTGTTTTTTGCTAAACAAAAAACAGGGCGTACCGCCCTGTAACAGAAGGAGAATGTAATTCCACGCTGTAAAGGGCCGTACGAAATACGCAGGATTCCTTTCCAAGCGTGGGAGGCTATACCGTTTCCAGTAAAACCCATAGGCAAGTTGCCAGTGAAGGCAAGATTGCTCGGAATCATTTCTGACAATAGAATAGCACAAGCGTCTTGACGTTGCCATTTACTTCGCCTAATAAAAAGCAATGACGTTTTTGCGGACAACTGAACCTACGCTGGAAAACCACGCATTCGACGTCGGTCATGATAAGATGGAACTGTTTAGTAGCGGCATCTGCCGCTATTCATTAATGAGAGATGGACAGTGTGTATGAGTATTATTCTTACCGGTGATAGACCGACCGGAAAACTTCATATCGGCCACTACGTCGGCGCCTTAAAGCGGCGTGTCGAGTTGCAAAACTCCGGCGAATTCGACGAGATCTACATCATGATCGCAGATGCGCAGGCGCTCACCGACAACGCCGAAGATCCGGCGAAGATCAGAGACAATGTTCTGGAAGTGGCGCTCGACAATCTGTCGGTAGGACTCGATCCCGACCAATCGGTGCTCTTCGTGCAGTCCGGTGTCTATCCTCTGACCGAGCTTTGCTTTTACTACATGAATCTGGTGACGGTCGCCAGACTCCAGCGAAATCCGACGGTGAAATCGGAGATAAAGATGCGCGGTTTCGAAGCGAGCATCCCGGTCGGCTTCTTCAACTACCCGATTAGTCAGGCAGCCGATATCACCGCTTTCGATGCGACTGTCGTACCTGTCGGAGAAGATCAACTGCCGATGCTCGAACAGTGTCGCGAGATTGTCCATAAATTTAATGAGACGTACGGTGAGACACTCGTCATGCCGAAAGCGCTTCTCCCGGAAAATGAAGCCGCTCAACGCTTACCCGGTACAGATGGCAAAGCGAAAATGAGCAAATCACTGAACAACTGCATCTATATTTCGGATGACAGCAAAACGGTTCAGCAGAAGGTTATGTCGATGTTCACCGATCCCGATCATTTGAGGGTGGAAGATCCCGGCAAGGTCGAAGGAAATACGGTCTTTACTTATTTGGATGCATTCTCGACGACGGCGCATGTCGAAGCGTACTGGCCGGAGTATGAAAATCTCGAGGCCATCAAAGCGCATTATCGTCGCGGAGGCTTAGGTGACGTCAAGGTCAAACGCTTCCTGATCAATGTGTTGGAAGAGACGCTCGAGCCATTCAGGCAAAAACGCGCATACTGGGAAGCGAGGCTGCCCGAGGTGACTGAGCGCCTGCATGAGGCGACAAAGATCGCGACAGAAAAAGCGGAAGCGACGGTCGAGCGAGTTAGAAAAGCGATGCGCATCGATTATTTTGCCGATAACAGTTTCCTCGAGGAGGCACTGCGCCGCTACGGGAAGTAAGAGGTTTATTACTGTTTAGTTTAATGCCGGACGATCAGAGTGATTTGTCCGGCGATTTTTGTTGGTGCCGAGTGAGACGAGGATGACACCGCCGATGATAATGAGAGCGGCGATGGCATGTCTTACGATCAAGGTCTCTCCGAGCAAGATAATGCCGGCAATATTACCGGAGATCGGCTCGACTGTGGAGAGGATGGAAGCGGTCGTAGGTCCCGTCAACTTGATTCCAAGTTGGAACATCGAGTAGCCGACAACGACGACAAACAAGGAGACGATCAGGGAGTAAAGCCAGCCGCGAGGTTCAAGGTCGAAGGTCAACTGGTTTGTCAGAGCGGCGAAGACAAACGCGACCGTCGACCAGATGAGGGAAAAGTAAAACGAGATTTTGAAGAAATGAATGTGCTTTAGTCTCGTATGACCGACGCCGAGTATGTAGATCGAATAAGAGACGGCGGTGATCATCGAGTAGAGAAAACCGGTGATCGATGCACTCGTCGACCCGTCGTAAAAAAGGGAGACGCCGAGCATCGAGAGGATTAAGGCGGCGATCGTATAACTGTTCAGTTTCTGTTTATATATCGCGGCACTGACCAACGCGACGATGACCGGAAAAATAAACTGCAAAACGGTGCCGGCGCCGACCGTGAGATATTTAAACGAGGTATATAAACTGAGCGGTGCCGGAGCCGATAGAAGACCGACGATAAGGAGCGTGCGCAAATCTTTCTTTTCGACCTTCAGCGGAATATTCAACCACTTTAAGATGACAAACAAAACCGGCAGAGCAAACGCGCCACGCAGCACCGTCAGCATAATCGGGTTACTGCCGTGTGCATAAGTCAGTTTGCCTATGGCTGCCGTGGTCCCAAAAAAGAACGCAGCACAGATTGAGGCGGCGATACCAGTATATTTCTTCACGCGTCTTCTCATATGCCTTTCGCTATTCATGAATTTCTCCCATTCTAACCGTCTGTTGCATAAATGAAAGTCTGCGCCATTCGTAACGCAGGTGCGACTGATTCGTCAGGGACGGATATTTACCGTTTAATAAGCATGATTCATATAGCACTAATTAAAGGGATATATATCTTGGCTGACATTGACATCGAAAACAAGCATCATCTGAACGTCTTCATGATCGGCGCCACGGGTCTTCTCGGTAGTGAAGCGAGCCGTCAGCTTTTGGCGCGAGGTCATGAGGTGAGGTCGCTGGTTTTGCCGGGACTGCCACCGACATTTTCGCTGCCGGAAGGTTTGTCGCTCTCTTTCGGTAATTATCTCGATCTGTCGGACGACGGGCTTGTGGCTCATTTTTCCGGTGCCGATGTTTTCGTGTTTGCAGCCGGTATCGATGAACGTATCGAGGTGCCGGCACCGGCTTACGATGCTTTCGTCAGAGTCAATAACGAGCCGCTCGAGCGACTGTTGCGCCTCGCCAAAGCCGCCGGTGTAAAGCGAGCCGTCATCTGCGGATCGTATTTTACGTATTTCAACCGCGTGTGGCCTGAACTCTCGTTGGCCTCCCGCCACCCCTATATCAAAAGTCGCGTCGAGCAGGAAAACATGGCGTTATCATTTTCCTCAGCTGATTTTGCCGTCTCCGTTCTCGGCATCCCTTATGTGTTCGGAACGCAGCCCGGCAGACGTCCCGTCTGGACCTTTCTCGTCGAGTTGGTCCGAAGTATGCCGTTTGCGACGTTTTACGCCAAAGGTGGAACATCTGCGTTGACGGCTCGTCAAATTGGCGAAGCGCTGGCCGGAGCGGCAGAAGGGAAAATGACGGGTGCCATTCCACTCGGCTGGTTCGATCTGAGCTGGAAGGAGATGTTTCAGCTCATTCATGGAGCGATGGGACGACCGCGCCGCCCTTTCTTTTCAGTACCGAAGCCGATCTTTCAGATTGGCGCCAGAGCGCGCATGAAGCGACTTGCAAAAAGAGGAGTGGAAGGTGGACTCGATCTCGTCTCGTTTAGCGAATTCATGTATCGCGACGCGCTGATTGACCGCACGCTCGGTGCAGAGCCGCTCGGTGTCAGTGACGATTTACTTCAAGCGGCCGTACTAGCCTCGATCCGTCAGTCGATCGAATTTCTTGACGGGACCGTCGATGGCATCGCGATGAGAATGTGAGTTGCACTTCGTTAAGGTATGGCTATGACACAGAAAGCGCCGCCAAAGCTGAGTACAATCTGTTTAATAGTAGAAATACACGGAGCGGCCGACTGGCTGACTTCGATACAAGGAGGCCCCTAGTGGATAAAAAATCAATGATGGACAAGATCGCTGCCGTATTGGACGACTCGAAAACGGGCGTGATGGCGACTGTCGACAAAGACGGAAAACCGCATCTGCGCTGGATGACACCACTCATCCTGCCGCAATGGCCGGGCGCACTGTTCGCCGTGACATCGCCGGACTTTCCCAAAGTGATGCAACTGGACGGCAATAATCATGTCGAGTGGATGATCCAGACGCGTGCGCTAGATCAGGTGATCAACGTGTCGGGAGGCATCAACATACTCGATAATCCGTCGCTCAAAGCACAGGTGATCGAGGCGATCGGTCAGAAACTCGCTGTGTTCTGGAAAGTCAATACGGCCAGTACTGATTTCGTCGTTTTGGAAACGATCATCGAAGAAGCCGTCTGGTTCAAACCGATGAAAGGTGAAAGAGAAGTCGTGCAATTTGCAAAGGAGGACATCGATGGCTGAGAAACGTATCGCTGATAAATACGACCGCGATTTCCTTTTGAAATTGCTCGAGGAAATGGTCATCATAAGGCGGGTCGAAGAGAAGGCCGCGCAGATGTACGGCTTGCAGAAAATCGGTGGCTTCCTTCACCTCTATATTGGTCAGGAGGCCGTCGCAGTCGGCTCGATGGCGGCTCTCGATTTGAAGAAGGACTATGTGATGACGACTTACCGTGACCATGCGCATGCGCTCGTCGCCGGTATGTCGGCCGATGCCCTGATGGCGGAGATGTACGGCAAAGCGACCGGCTGTGCCAAAGGCAAGGGCGGTTCGATGCATATGTTCGATGCTGAAAATCATATGCTCGGCGGGCACGGTATTGTCGGCAGTCACATGCCGCTGGCGACCGGTGTCGCGTTCAAGATCAAGTATCTGGAAGAAGACGGCGTCGTGCTCTGCTATTTCGGCGACGGTGCGATCCATCAGGGCGCGTTCCATGAGGCGCTGAATCTGGCGAAGGTCTGGGAGTTGCCGATTGTCTATATCGTTGAGAACAACCAGTACGGCATGGGTACCGATTTCAGACGTATCTCCGCTGTTCACGATCTTTATAAAAAGGGTTGCTCCTACGATATTCCGGGCGCGCTGGTCAACGGTATGGATGTGCTTGAAATGTATGAGGCTACGAAGGAAGCGGTAGCGCGGGCCAAGGAAGAGGGGATTCCGACCCTGCTCGAAGCCAGAACGTATCGTTACCGTGGTCATTCGATGAGCGACCCAGGCAAATACCGTACACGCGAGGAACTGGACGAGTACCGAAAACAAGATCCGATCCTTTTCCTGAAGTCCGACATGATCCATGACGGACTGTTGACCGAAGAGGAGTATCAGGAGATCGATAAGAAGGCGAAGAAGATAGCCGACGATAGTGCTGAATTCGCTGAAAACAGTCCTGATCCGGAACCGGAAGCCCTGTACGAAGATATTTACGTCTAAGGAGACTTATATGCCAGAAATTACATTTAGAGAAGCCATTCGCCAGGCGATTGATGAGGAGATCGCAAGAGATGAACGCGTCTTTATTCTGGGTGAGGAAGTCGCCCAGTATGACGGCGCTTACAAAGTGACGCAGGGACTTTTATCGAAACACGGCGAGAAACGTGTGATCGACACCCCGATCGCTGAAGAAGGATTTACCGGGATCGCCGTCGGTGCGGCGATGGTCGGTTTGCGCCCGATCGTCGAATGGATGACTTTCAACTTTTCCCTGATGGCCTACGATACGGTTGTGAACAGCGCGGCCAAAATGCGCTACATGTCGGGTGGACAGTTTTCCATGCCGATCGTCTTTCGTGGACCGAACGGTCCGGCCGAGTATCTTGCCTCACAGCACTCGCAGGCACTGCAGTCGATATATGCCCACATTCCGGGCCTGAAGGTCGTGACGCCGGCGACGCCGTACGACGCCAAGGGGCTTTTGAAGACGGCGATCCGGGACGATAACCCGGTGATCTTTATGGAAGCCGAGATGATGTACAACCTGAAAGGTGAAGTGCCGGAAGAAGAATACCTGATTCCGTTCGGCGAAGCCGACATCAAAAGAGAAGGTAAGGATATCTCCCTGATCGTGCATGCCAAACCGCTTCACATGGTATTGAAGGCGGCCGAACAGCTCGAAAAACTGGGCGTCGATGCCGAAGTCGTCGACCTCCGATCGATCCGCCCGCTCGATGAGAAGGCGATCTACGATTCCGTTAAGAAAACGAATCGCGCCGTCGTCATCGACGAGTCCTGGCCGTTTGCCAGCGTCGGTTCGCATGTCGCGTGGCTGATTTCGAGAAACTGTTTCGATCTGCTCGATGCGCCGGTCGAACTCGTCTCATCGGAAGACGTGCCGATGCCCTACAACCACAAACTCGAACTGGCAGCTCAGCCGACGGTCGATAAGATCGTGGCGGCCGCCAAAGAGGTCTTGTACCTCAAATAGACAGATGATTACTAACTGCCGACCGCTCCGGTCGGCAATTAAGGAGTGACTATGGCTGAAAAAATACCGATGCTCGCCTTATCGCCGACGATGTCGGAAGGGCACATCGCGAAATGGAATGTAAAAGAAGGAGATAAAGTCAGTTCAGGTGACATTCTGCTTGAAGTCGAGACGGACAAAGCCACAATGGATTATGAGGGCACCTACGACGGTGTTGTCTTAAAAATCCTCAAAGGTGAAGGTTCTGAAGCGGCTGTCGGCGAACCGATCGCCATTATCGGGGAGGAAGGTGAGGATATCTCCGGCCTACTCGAAGAAGTGGCGGCCGATCTTCCGGTCAAGAAGGCACCGGTGGATAAAGATGAGACGACAGTCGAAGCGGATCCGGTCGACGAACCGGAAGAGAAACCTGAGCCGGCGACGAAGGTTGACGAAAACGATGCAGCGTCTGGACGAGAAGATGAAAATGACGGTGTGGTCCGCTCATCGCCTCTGGCCAGAAAGATCGCCAAGCAACACGATCTCGATCTGGGGCTCGTTACCGGCAGTGGCCCCTCGGGCCGCATTGTCAAGGCTGATGTCGAAAAAGCGATCGCCGACGGGGTCAAGCCGACGGCGACAAAAGCGGCGGTTGCAAGCCTTATTAAAACGACTGAAGATGTGGAGATCCCGCACAGCAAGGTGCGGCGCATCGTCGCCGAGCGTCTGGCGGAGTCGAAGTACACTGCGCCACATTATTATCTGAAACTCTCGGTCGAGATGGACGATTTGATGCAAGCGAGAAGTCTCTTGAACAAGACGGCCGACCAGAAAGTATCGGTCAATGCGTTTTTGATCAAGCTTATCGCCGAAACCCTGAAACGTCACCGACGCGTTAATTCGACCTGGTATGAAGACAAAATTGTCGAACACGGCAACATCGATATCGGTCTCGCTGTCGCTCAACCGGACGGCCTGATTACGCCGGTCGTGAGAAATTGTGAGCAAAAGGGAATCAAGGAGATTGAAAGCGACCTCGCTGTTCTAATCGAAAAGGCGAGAGAAGGCAAACTGCAACCGGAAGAGTACACGGGCGCGACATTTACGATAAGCAGCCTCGGCTCCTACGGTATTGAAGAATTCACGGCGATCATCAATCCACCGGGCTCGGCGATCCTCGCCGTCGGTGCGATCAAGAAAGAGCCAGTAGTCAGAGACGATGATACGATCGAGATCAGGCAGACCATGAAATTGACGCTCTCCTGCGACCATCGAACGATCGATGGAGCGGTCGGCGCCGAGTTCTTGAAAGATCTGAAAGATACGATCGAATCCCCGATCCGGGCGCTGTTTTAACAGCGCTCAATCGAGTCAGGAGTAAATATAGTGGCACAAGATAAACAATACGATGTGTTGGTCATCGGCGCCGGTCCGGGCGGGTATGTCGCGGCCATTCGCGCCGCGCAGCTCGGTCTGACCTCAGCCGTGATCGAAAAAGATAAACCGGGCGGCGTCTGCCTCAATGTCGGCTGCATTCCGTCAAAAGCCCTGATCCATCAGGCGGCCGTGTTCAAAGCTGCGGACGGTCTGGCCGATATGGGAATCAAGGTCGACCTGGAAGGTTTCGATTATAAGAGAGTATTCGATAAATCGAGAAAGGCGGCGACGCAGCTTTCACGCGGTATCGCCCATCTTCTGAAAAAGAATAAGATCGAATTAATTAAGGGAGAAGCCGTACGGCTCGCTAAAGGCGAAGTAGAACTCTCCGACGGTTCAGTACTTAAAGGAAAAAACCTGCTTATCGCGACCGGTTCGCGGCCGCGGGAAATCCCGGGCTTTCCGATCGATGAAAAAACGATTCTCTCTTCGACCGGAGCGATTATGCTGGAAAAGCTGCCGAAGAGCATGCTGATCTTGGGTGCCGGTGCGATCGGTGTCGAGTTTGCCCATATCCTAAACAGCTTTGGCGTCGAGATTCATCTGGTGGAGATGCTCGATCAGATCCTGCCGATCGAAGATAAAGAATCGGTCGATATTCTGGCGAAATCATTTATGAAGCGCGGCATCAAGATCTATACGTCGACCAAGGCGTTGTCACAGGAAAAAAATGGTGATCTGCACCGCGTCACGCTGGAAGCACCGGACGGTAAAAAAAGTGATGTCGACGTCGAGATGATCCTCGTGTCAGTCGGTCGTATACCGAATACCGATGGTCTGAAGTTGGAGGACGCCGGTGTCGCGCTCGACGACGGTGGCTTCATCAAGGTCGGTGATTATCTGAAGACCGATATCGAAGGCATCTATGCGATCGGAGACGTCGTCCGTACGCCGTTACTGGCTCACGTCGCCTCGAGTGAAGGCGAGATCGCGGTCGAGCATATGGCCGGTCGCAACACGAAAAAAGGCGTCGATCTCTCGGCGATCCCGTCGGTCACGTACTGTGAACCGCAAGTCGCGAGCTTCGGTTATACGGAAAAGAAACTAAAAGATGAAAAGATTGCTTACAAAAAACTGAGTTTCCCGTTTGTCGGCGTCGGTAAAGCCGTCGCATCCGGTCAGGCCGAAGGCATGGTTAAGATCTTGATTGATGACGAGACGGAAGAGCTTCTCGGCGGACATATCGTCGGTGCCGAAGCGACGGAGCTGATCCATGAGATCTTGCTCGCGAAGAGCTCCGAACTCCTGCCGGCCGATGTGATTCATATGATGCACGCACATCCAACTCTGTCGGAAGGCATCGTCGAAGCGATGCGTGGCGCGATCGAGGGGCCGATTCACATCTAAATCGAAAGAGACGAATGTCTTGCAGGTCTGTCTGCGAAACGTAGGCAGACCTGTTTTTTTATTTTCGTCAGACACGTTACACCAAATTAGAATAATTCTAAACTTTGACATGAACTAAAATTAGTGCTATTATCAAACTGCAAGTGAAAGAGAAAGGAGATCGTGATCGATGCAAAAAGCTGTTGAACAATTGTCAAAATCGGGAATCAAACCGTCCTATCAGCGCGTGAAAATTCTCGAGCATTTGATGAATGAGAAGAATCATCCTACGGCGGAACAGTTGTACCATCAATTGAAGACGCGTATTCCGACACTTTCCAAAGCGACCGTTTATAACACGTTGCATGCATTTACCAAGAGCGGACTTATCCGCTCGGTGACGACGAACCAACTCGGTACGAGATATGATTATGTGACCGATGATCACGGCCATTTCCTATGTCTCGATTGCAACCGGATATTCGATTTCCCGAGAGAGAAGCTTTGCTATGAACGCGAGCTGGAGGGGTTCGAAATCTATTCGGAAGAAGTAGTCCTGAAAGGTATCTGCCGGGACTGCGCTAAAAAACGATAACAAAAATCAAAAAGATAACACGGAGGATTTTATGCACGAACAAGAACAAAAAACTGTTAATTTCCCCTTGATCGGTACGGAAGCACCGCATTTTGTGGCGACGACGACGCAAGGTGAGATCAAGTTTCCTGAAGATTACAAGGGCAAGTGGTCGATCATCTTCTCGCATCCGGCCGACTTTACGCCGGTATGTACGACGGAATTCATGACATTCCAGAGCATGTACGAAGAGTTCAAAGCACTGAACACCGAATTGATCGGGCTTTCGATCGACTCGATTCATTCGCACCTGGCTTGGTTGAATGCGATTCGCGGCTATTCCTGGAATGGCATTGAAAACCCGCAGATCGAATTCCCGGTGATCGCCGACTTGAAGATGGAAGTGGCGGAAAAGTACGGCATGTTGCAGGGCGAGTCGGATACGAGCGCGGTGCGCGCGGTGTTCTTCATCGATCCGGAAAGCACGATCCGCACGATTCTTTACTACCCGGCGGCATTAGGCCGTAACTTTGCCGAGATCAAGCGCATCCTGATCGGCTTGCAAAAAGCTGATGCGGAAAGCGTAGCATTGCCGGCTAACTGGGAGCCCGGTAAAGACGTAATCTTGCCCCCGCCCGGTACCTGCGGCGCGATCAAGGAACGCGTTGAGAAGGTAAAAGAAGAAGGCTACGAGATGAAGGACTGGTTCCTGACCTTTAAGCCCGATAAATAAGCCAATTGTCACTCGCTACATAATACTGGAGGCCCCGGTTTGACCGGGGCTTTCCACTTTTAAAGATGTATCGTTATCGAGGTAGCGGGCATTAAGGATCTTTATTCAAGGTGCTAACGTAGAACCGGGTGTGCGTTTCGCCGCATCGTAACCGAGCGCGAAATAGTGGTTCTGGTTAAAGTCGAACGGTTTGATAATGTCGAGCTCTATTTTTTCATGCGCTCGCATCGAGCGGCCGTTGATGCTGTTGATAAAAGTAATCAGTATGGGGAAACGCTTGTTCATCTCGCGTCTGGAAAACTCAAACAGGTTCGGAAACACATCACTCGACCGGTATTTTTTATCGACACAGATCGGGCCGTACTGATAGGAGTTTTTTGTATCTAACTTCTGACCGAGATACTCCATCGTCGGCAAATCAGCGATCATGTGCTGAAACAACGGCCATGCCGCCCAGTAATCCCAGGAAGCTGCCATCGCATAGCCGACAACTTCGTCACCATCGACGGCGATACTGAGACCGTCTTCTTTTTCGATCAGGGCAAGAAACTGCTCCGGCGTGAACAGTGTCGTGACGAAGCCATCGGGACGATCCTCTTCTGAAATCGTACTGACGTGATAGCGCTGCTGCAGTTTTTCGACAGCCGGTATATCGGCTGCAGTGGCCAAACGATAGTCCATATTCTGCGCTCCTTTCGAGCCTTGGTCGATGTCGGATCTATTGTATCAAAGATAAACCTCACCAAATAAGGATTGGAATTCGGTAAATCTCGAGAAGAAACCTTACATCGATTTTACAAAATAACTATTGACGCGAGTGTATTGCTGTATTACGATGCTAATACAATAATACAGGGAGGAAGCCGTGAGCTATGCATTTTCAACAGATGTCCCGATCTATTTGCAGATTATGGACATCTTTCAAGGTGACATACTCTCCGGTCGACTGGCTAGGGGAGATCAACTGCCGTCGGTGCGTGAAGTAGCGATGGAATATGGCGTAAATCCGAATACGGTGCAAAAAGCGTTCTATGAGATGGATCGCATGGAGTTGACGAAAAGTGAGCGGACGTCTGGTCGATTTGTGATCGCTTCAGACGAGCTGATCAAATCACTGCGTGCGGAAAAATCGAAGGAAGCATTGCAAGAGTTCGTACAAAAAATGAAGTCACTCGGCATCGGCCGGGATGACACGTTGGAGTTGATAGAGAAGGGATGGATGGAAGAATAGTATGGTGAATGTCACGAACCTGACCCGCAGATATCACACGAGGCGCGGGATAGAGAACATTAACCTCGTACTAAACGAAGGTGAAATTATCGGTCTTCTAGGACCGAACGGCTGCGGTAAAACAACCTTGATCAAGTTAATTATGGGACTTTTACAGCCGGACGAAGGAGAAATTAGAATCGGGGCGTTTCACCCGAACGAAGCGTACAGCATGGTCAGCTACCTGCCGGAGCAAACGTATTTGGGCGTGTGGATGACGATGGATGAGGCATTTTCCATCTTTTCATCCTTCTATCAGGACTTTAATCGACAAAAAGCGGAGCAGATGCTCGCGGATTTTCGTCTCGAATTGAAACAACCGTTGAAGACGATGTCGAAAGGTATGCAGGAAAAAGCACACTTGACGCTCGTGATGAGTCGCGATGTACCGTTTTATATTCTCGATGAACCGATGAGCGGTATCGACCCGGCATCACGTGAATCGATTCTGGAAGGTATCTTAAGAAACTACAATCCGGGCAGCACGCTCTTGATCAGTACGCATCTGGTCAGTGATGTCGAAATGTTGTTTGATCGCGTGATCTTCATGGACGAGGGGACCATTCGGCTCGACCGTCAGGTTGAGGAACTAAGGAGCGAGGAAGGAAAGAGTGTCGATGGCTATTTCCGACAGTTTTTCGGTTCGTTGAAAGGAGAATCGTATGTTAGGTAAATTGATGTCGCTTGACTTGAAAAGCTATCGTGCACAGCTAAAGCTCGTGACGCCCATCTATTTTCTTTTGATCGCCAGCGCATTTGTGCTGAAATCTCTGAGAATTCCGCTACTGGGAGATTTTGCCCACGGGCTCGGTTTCCTTGCGACCTTGCTCTTGATCCCGGCTGCACTCGCCATGGGGTTGATCCACTACTATCGTCATTTCTACACGAATCAGGGGTATCTGACTCACACGCTGCCTGTGACGCCGCAAGCCCGCTATCATGCGAAACTGTACAGCGGTTTCATCCTATTCGCAGTCGCGACCGTCTATGCACTGATCGGTGGCTTCGTACTGCTTCTTGCGAACGGGGTCGCTGATCCAATTGGCTCTCTCTACGTCAGAGAGACTCTATATGATATTGCGAACTGGCCGAAAGTGCTCTCCATGCATCCTGTGGTCGGCTGGCTGCTCCTTTTCTTGACCTGGCTGCTGATCTATCTCTACGCGTATGCGGCCTACAGTGTCAGTATCAGCGTCGGCATGGGGAAACGTCTGTCGCGTTTCGCTCTCGGCGGCCCGGTCCTCGCCTATATCGGTTACTACGTGGTTAATCAGGTGGTAGGCCTGGCAGCGTTCCTCTTCGTGCCGCTCAGTCTCAGGATATCGCTCGTATCGAATCAGCTCGTCTTTCGATTCGTGACGACGATGCCTTACGAACAACTAAAGACGCTGTCCGTGTTCGAAGACTCGCACACGGTTGAAGATGCGATAACGCAAGTCGGCGGCTACTTTGACTTCGGTTTCGGCCTCGTTATCTTTCTGCTCCTCATGATGGTCGCTTCCTATTTTATTACGAACTATCAGTTGAAAAGGATTAACCTGCGCTAAGCCATCGCCAGGAGCGAAACGAAGACGCCCCCCTTCGGGGGCGTTTTTGCTTGCCGCGAATGATAAAATAAGCGAACGACTAATTGGAGTCTGCATGCAGGACGTAAAAGAAAAGCCGGAGAATACGGCAAAGAAAAAACCGAACCGAACACTGACGGCGATCTTAATTATCGCCGTCATCTTGATGTTTCTTATGGAACTTTTCGGATCTGCCTGCTTTTATCTTTCTATTTTCGGCGTACCGTGTGCCGGTTGCGGCACGACGCGTGCCGCGACGTTGCTCTTTAACGGACGCGTATCAGATGCACTCAGAATGCACCCTTTAATCTTTGTCACTTTGTTTTTACTTGTGGCGATCCCGCTGACCGCGGCCATTCGCTGGGTGATGCAAAAAAAAGGAAGACCGTTTCCGCTGAACCTCTCAGGTCGCTTTCTAAACGGTCTCCTCGTTTCCGTGGCGATTTTATATCTCGCCGTTTACATCGTTCGCATGATCGTCTTATTCCCGCACACCGAACCGATGATCTATCATCAAGGATCGGTACTCGGTCGCGTGATCAGCTTTTTCAAGGGATTGTTTGTCCGCTAAACGAACTTAGTAGCGCCCTTCATACAATGCGTTCAACCGGCTTTGCACCTGATACTGCATCATGAAGAAACCGATGCCGAAGAAGATGCTGAGGATGATCCACATCAGGAAATTACTGTTGGACGGTCTGCCTTGCTTAGCGTCGATTTCCATAACCGCATTATCCATCTGATACATCAGGATAAAGCTGAAGACAAAGCAGAGAATGCCGATCAAGGCGTAACTCGGTTGGGTCGCATCATGACCGAGTACCGCATTCATCTCTTTCGCTACTGTGTATTGCCAGTATATGCCGTAGATGCCGCAGGTGATGATCGTCAATATGATGACGCTGCCTGGTGAGCGGACCACACCGCGAAAGCCGGTCAAATGCTGGCTGTCTGTGCGGCTGCCATAAGCGTGCTGCCTGTCATTTTCGTACGAATGGTTGTACTCCCTGTGGCCTTCTTGTCTTTCGACAGGTGCACCGCAGGACGGACAGAAATTAACACCGTCATCGACCGGATGACCATTTCGACACTGTCTCATCTCGTATCCTCTTTCTGCGTCTAAAACGCTTGCATTTGAAGCTATGAATAGAGTATTACACCCAAGTACGACGTTCAAGCATGTATTGATGTTGGAGAAGATGCGTGGCAGCCTGTATCCGTTATGTGAAACAATGCTTATGATGATTATATTCACATCGGGAGAACAACGATCGACATGCAAGAGTTGAAGGAAACATCATTGACAGTAGCCATCGTCGGACTCGGCAATCGAGGTCTCGATACCTATGGGAAGCACCTGGCTGAAAAGGAACATGTGAAGATCAGCGCTGTCGCCGATCCCAAACGTGATAGGCAAGCGCTTGCGGCAAAACTTCTGAACCTGTGGGACGATCAGATTTTCTGCGATGCAGAAGCGCTTTTGCAAAACACGCGACTGGCCGATCTTTTAATTATTGCGACACCTGATCGCCAACATGTCGATCAGGCAGTTAAGGCGTTGGACCTCGGATATCATCTGTTGATGGAAAAACCGATCTCGCCCGATCCGGCGGAGGTTGAGCGGCTCTTGAAAAAAGCTAAAGAGACGAAACGACACGTCTTCATCTGCCATGTACTTCGTTATACGCCTTTTTACAATGAATTGAAACGGCTGATTGATGCCGGTGAAATCGGCGAGATCAAGGCGATCGATGCGAACGAGAGTGTCGGCTATTTTCATTATGCTCACAGTTTCGTGCGCGGCAATTGGCGTAATTCCAGCGAGACTTCACCGATGATCCTGCAAAAATGCTGCCACGATTTCGATATTTTCTGCTGGCTTTCCGGCAAGAAGCCGGTTCAGGTATCGTCCTTCGGTTCTCAGACTTATTTCATTCGGGAACATCAGCCGGAAGGGGCGACAGATTACTGTCTGGCCGGATGTGAGGCGAAAAATTCTTGTGTCTTCGATGCGGAGAAAATCTATCTGACCAATCAGCGTACCGGCCTTCTGGCCGGTAATACCAGATGGCCGGTCGATGTCGTCGTGTCAGAACCGAACGAAACACGCCTGCGGGAGGCGCTCTCTGACGGGCCTTACGGCCGATGTGTGTTTCGTTCAGATAATGATGTCGTCGACCAGCAGGTCGTAAATATGGAGTTCACCGACCAGATGACCGTAAGTTTCATGATGTCGGCTTTCACGGATCAAGTATCTAGGCATATCCATGTGATGGGAACAAAAGGCGACATCATAGGCGACTTTGCCGCACAAAAATTGGTGCTGCGTCGGTTCGGAAAAACGCCTCAAGAGATCGATGTGACAGCGCTCGCCTCTGATTTGAGCGGGCACGGTGGCGGCGATGCAGCCATGCTGGAAGAGATCATCGATTATTTGTTGCAAAAGGAGATGACCTCCGCTCGTCTCACGACGCTCGAACGTTCAGTCGATAGTCATCGCATCGCGTTTGCCGCGGAAAAGTCGCGTCAGTCGGACGGTTTGGTCGTTACGATTTAAGCGCTTCGGCGTTGGTCGTTTTCTCCTTCATGCTCAACAATTCTCTTTTTAAGAAGCGAAAGAACATGATCGAGGTGACCGTCGCTGCCGTGATGTCGGCGATCGGCTCCGCCCAATAGACCGCGTAGACTTCAGGCGAAAAGAAGCGAGGCAGGATCAAGATCAAGGGAATCAATAGAATGACTTTCCGCAAAAGTGCCATGAACATGGAGATCTTCGCCTGACCAAAGGCAATGAAACTTTGCTGACAGGCGATCTGAAGACCGAGGAAGAAGACTCCGAGGCAATAGATGCGCATCGTCGATGCGGTGGCCACGGTTAGATCTGGATCGGTCGTGAACAGTGTCGTGAAAAGTGTTGGAAAGACCTGGATGACGATGCCCAGCAGGACGGTCAATAAAACGCCGACCTTGATCAGAAGATGGACACTCTCTTTTACTCTGGCCGCGTTTTTCGCACCGTAGTTGTAGCTGATCAAGGCCGTCGTGCCCTGAGCGATGCCGCTGACCGGGATGATCACAAGTTGCATGACCAACATGTTGATGGCCATCGTGCCGACGTAGAGATCACCGCCGTAGGTAAAGAGCGAGCGGTTGAATGTGATCTGTAAAAGGCTTTCCGTCGAGTGCATGATAAACGGCGACAATCCCAACGCCAGAATCGGCAGAAGGTAGGTGCGGTCGAGACTCCAGGAGCCGAATCGGAGACGGATGTGGCTTTTCTTGCTCTGCAGGAAATAGATCACCCAGGCGGCCGATACGAGCTGCGAGATCACGGTGGCAATGGCGGCACCTTTGACGCCGAGATTGAAGACAAAGATGAAAAGCGGATCGAGAAGGATATTCAAGATGGCGCCGATCAAGGTGGTACGCATGGCGATCGAGGCAAAGCCCTGGGCGCTAATAAAAAAGTTCATGCCGAGAGACATCATGACGGCGATCGTGCCGATCACGTAAATCCTCGTATAAGGCATGGCATAGGGGATACTTGCGTCGCTCGCCCCGACGAGTCGCAATAATGGCTCGGTGAAGATAATAAAGACGATAGTCAAGAAAAGCCCGCTGATCACGGCGGCCGTAAAAGCCGTGCTCAGTGTCTTTTCCGCCTTATCTTTTTCACCTGCGCCGAGTGCGATGGAGGCGTGCGGTGCGCCGCCGGCACCGATCAGCATGGAAAATGCGGAGATCAGCATAATGATCGGCATGCTGACGCCGACACCGGTCAACGCGAGCGGCCCGATGTCAGGGATATGTCCGATGTACATGCGGTCGACCATGTTGTAGAGCATGTTGACGACCTGTGCGACCACCGCCGGTAGAGCGAGTCTAAAAAAAAGAGGACGAATCTTTGCCGTCCCGAGTACATTTTCCGATGCCATGCTGTAACTCCTTACAATGACGCCCCGAAGTTGCCGTCTGATGCCGACATCTGATCAGGGCGGTTTTATTATCGTATGTCTGTTTTTAAAGTCAAGCCGCGCTATGGAGATACGACGTATGTCACGCGCTTACAGCGAAAACGTGGCCTAAGGAACATCGCTCTTCGAATCACGGCCTATGATGAACGTGTATGAACTCTGAGGTAAACATGACATCATTTAGCGCAATACCCGTATTGATCAATGACCGCCTTATCGTGCGGCTGCCGGAAAAGATCAGTGCCAAGCTCCCGTCGCGTGGTATGAACATGGGGGAAGGCGAGATTGACGGCATATCTTTTGTCGTTCCTTTAGAACCGGACGGTGCGGGCGGCCACTGGTTTGATGTCGCCGACCTGATGGCTAAGGACGGCGCTGCACTGGTGATTCAGCCTGAAAAGCCGATCGAAATCGAGCTTACTCCGGCTGCCAAGTGGCCGGCTCCGATTTTGCCTGAGGACATGGAATCCACCTTTCGCGATCTCGATTTACTCTCGTTTTGGAACAGCTTGACCGTCAAAGCCAAATGGGAATGGTTTCGCTGGATTCGAGGTACAAGAAACCCTGAGACGAGAAAGAAAAGAATCGGCGTCGCCTCGGATAAAATGGCCAAAGGCGATCGGCGACCGTGCTGCTTCAATTCAGCTTCGTGTACGGTGCCGGACGTCTCGAAGTCAGGGATCCTGATCTCTCTTTAAACGAGATGCTTCTTATAGAGTAGTCTCGTCACGCCGATCGTGAATGCCGCACTGATGGGGATCAGGATGCTGACCATCGAGGCGAGTGAAGGCTGGATCAAGAACACGGTGAGCATCAAGACAATCGGTGCGATCGCGATGCGCCAGTTCTTGGCCAAAAACACGATGCCCAGGGCACCGAACAGAGCAGGCAGGATATTGGCAAAAGCCGGTGCCAGAAGCTCGGATTCCAGAAGCGGACTCAGCATATTGAGGAGCAGCATGCCGAAAAAGAGGATCAACGTCGTGACGATCGAACTGACGGCGATCGCGATGGTGGAGATCACTTCGCCTTCCTCGGTATTCGGTTCGACGTCAGCGATCTGCATGGCGCGTAATGCCGCAGGTACCTTCATAGCGGTCAAGTTCCCGGTGACAAAACCGAGGTAGGCACCGCCGGAGCCGAGCATCGGTCCGAAGGTGAAGGCTTCGATGGCACCGACCGTCCAGTAGACAGGTGCGACGGCGAGCAGACCTTGGATGATCAGGCGACCGTTAGGCCAGACTCCAAAGATGATGGAGGCGAGCACAGGGTAGGAGGCGAAGCTGATGATCGCAAAGGCCAGAGATATGCGTCCCCAGACATGGATCTTTTCGTTATACATCGATCGTTTTTGCATCGCTTTAGCCTCCGATCCAATTCGTCAACGGGACGGCAAAAGCCATCGCACTCAACATGCTAAGCGGCATGGCGTAATTCTCCAGCCAGGCGATTTTGCATTTCCTTATGAGGATGCCGATCAGTAGCATAACGGAGGCGGAAAAGAGCATGACAAAGACGGGGATCCAGCCTCTCAGACCGGAACGGATGTCGGCAAACACCATCCCCAAGAAGGTAGCGATCATCCCCATGAATAATGCATCCATCAAGAGAGCCGACCAGCGGTTATCTTTTTTCTTCAACTTTTGCAGACTTTGCTGCATGCGCTTTTGAAAAAACAAGATGATTAAGATGCCGGCTAAAATGCCGAGCGTCATCACATAGGCGATCGAAAGATAGGTGGATGCATCCGTTACCGGTTGATCGAGCGGCAAATCGATGATCGTCGCGACCGAGGCTGCAGCCGGTAACTCATAGGTCAGAGCGCCGAGTACGGAGAGTCGAAGCCAGGGGAGTGGTAAACCGAGAAAACGTGACAGAGAGATCAGTCCGAGCAATACGGCGACCGCCGGCGCCACTGTGAACAACGCGCTACCGCTCGCGATTTTTCTCAGCACTTTCTTCTCGATGCCGAGCTCGATCGCCCGTCGCCAGGCTTTGACTAAAAAGAAGATCGATTGACCGAGCACATAGGCGATGACGATGCCCGCCAGAATGAATAGGATGGGACTGTTTACACTAAACGGCATAGACACCTCCTAGAGCTCTTGGATGAAAGACTTATAGAATTGGATCATATTTTTGAGATTTTCGAACGAGATCGCTTCGTCGATGCCGTGCACGGCAGCCAGATCTTCAGGATCGAGACGATAAGGAGAGAAACGGTAACTGTTGTCGACGACTCTTTCATAGTGGCGACAATCGGTGCCACCGGTCATCAGGTACGGTACGGCGAACGCGTCGGGGAAAACCTCGGCAATACAGGCGTTCAATAACGTCCATGCTTCCGAGTCGGTCGAAGATACCGAGGTCGCTTCGTTCTCCAATATCGGTGTGATCTCATACGTATGCCCGAACGATTCAAGCCAGCTTCGTATCTCTTCCAGTGTGTCGCCTTGCAAGACGCGGATATTGGCGACGCAGCTGGCGGTCGGCGGTAAAATATTATGCCCGCTGCCGCCATCGGCCATGGTGAAAGCGACCGTCGTGCGCAGCATCGGAGCCGTCTGACTATTCTTCGTCATGATGCGGGTGATCAGTCTGGCAAAACGTTTCGGCTTCGAAAGCAAGATCCCCTCGATCCCCGTCTTATACGGTGCGACCGCCTGCAACATGGAGACCACAGTATCGGTCAAAAGCGGCTTTCGCGGATGTGTTTCGACGTCGCGAATAAAGGCGGCCATCTTGCCGATCGCCGTGCTCGCCGGCGGTGACGCCGAATGTCCGCCTTTTCCCTTGAACGTGAAACGATAACTCGTGTTTCCCTTTTCAGCAAGACCGATTACCGCGATACGCGGAGTGACACCCATCATTTTGCCGTTTGCCACGGCACCGCCTTCATCGAGTACGAAGCGAAAGCGAATGTTCTGCTCCTTAAGGTGCAGAGCAATGGCTTTAGCGCCGAGCTGTCCGCCTTGTTCTTCATCGAAACCGAAGGCGAAATAGATGTCATGGCGGGGTATAAAGCCGCTATCCATGAGTGAGGTGGAAGCTTCCAGTAAACCGATCAAAGAGGCTTTGTCATCGATCGCGCCGCGCCCCAAAACCCGGTCGTCCTCGATCAGACCGGCAAACGGCGGAAACGACCAGTCTTTCTCATTCGCTTCGACAACATCGTAATGTGCAGTCAAAAGTGCTGGACTCGAATCTTCCTTTCCCGGCCAGCGATAAAGAAGCGCATAATCGTTGATCAATGTGCGCGTCGTTTTTTCATGAAAAACAGGGAAGGCGGACTCGAGAAAAGCGATGAATTCCTCAAACACGTCGAAATTCATGTCCGCAGGTTGTTCTTTCGATACCGTGGCAAATTGAATCGCCTGGCTCAAATGCTTGACTGCCCGATCGAGTTCCACACAAACCTCCGTTCAGGTTGTTTCCGAGGCCAACGAATCATTTGTCTAAGTTATCGCTATTGTACCTCAAGCTGTTTTCGAGCACATGAAAATACTCAAAGTGAAATATCGGCTTTTATGTATTAGTCCGCAAAAAGTTATGTTTGCCGGATGAATAGCTAAATAGTATGCTGACCTTAGTTAATAAAGAGAGAGGATCCCAACATGAAACCTTCACCTAAACAGCAGGAATACATGGATCTTGAAGCACGCTATGGCGCGCACAACTACAAGCCGCTGCCTGTCGTCTTGAACAAGGGAAAGGGAACCAAGGTTTTCGACGTCGACGGCAATGAATACTACGACTTTTTGTCCGCATACTCTGCCGTGAATCAGGGACACTGTCACCAAAAAATCGTTGATGCGCTGGTCGATCAGGCAAATACGCTCTGCCTGACGTCGAGAGCGTTTTATAACGACTGTCTTGGCGAGTATGAGAAGTATGTGACCGATCTTTTCGGTTACGACAAACTGCTGCCGATGAACTCCGGGGCGGAAGCCGTGGAGACGGCGAAGAAACTCGCCAGAAAATGGGCTTACGAGGTCAAGGGGGTCGCACCGGATCAGGCGAAGATCGTCTGCTGTGAAGATAACTTCCACGGTCGGACGATATCGATCGTCTCTATGTCCACGGATCCTGATGCGTACGGTAATTTCGGTCCGTTCGTGCCCGGTATTATCAAAATTCCTTACAACGACGTTGAAGCACTTGAGAAGGTGTTGCAAGAAGACGGTGAAGAGGTCTGTGCTTTTCTAGTCGAACCGATCCAAGGCGAAGCCGGTGTCGTCGTTCCGGATGAAGGGTATCTCACCGCATGTTATGACCTATGTAAGAAGCATAATGTGCTGTTTGTCGCCGACGAGGTGCAGACGGGCATCGCGCGCACCGGAAAAATGCTCGCATGTGAGCATGAAGGCGTGCGCCCGGATATCGTTATTTTAGGTAAAGCACTGTCGGGCGGCGTGTTTCCGGTTTCAGCAGTACTTGCTGATGACGATATCATGATGACCATACGTCCTGGTCAGCATGGCTCGACGTACGGTGGCAATCCGATCGCCTGCAAGGTCGGAATGGCGGCGCTTCAAGTGGTGATCGACGAAGACTTGTGTGAACGTGCAACCGTACTCGGCGAGCGATTCCGTCAGGGGCTGCTTGACATGAATGATGAAAACATCGAGCTCGTGCGCGGCAAAGGATTATTGAATGCAGCCGTGATCCGCGCTCACGACGGCAAGGAAGCATGGGATCTTTGTCTATTGATGGCCAAGTACGGTGTGCTTGCCAAACAGACGCATCAGCACATCGTGCGCTTTGCACCGCCACTCGTCATCACCGAAGAAGAACTTGATGATGCCTTGGAGCGCATCAAGAGAGCGTTCGCGGAGTATGCAAAGAAGTAGGAACGTTTTGTTCGCAACTTTTGTTCGAAACTTATTGATAAAAGGACGCCCCGATCGAGGGGCGTTCTTTTATCAGCGAATAAAATAGCCGACAGAATTTTGTTTCATTCGGTTGCCCGGTTCTATCCTGACTTCGGTAACATCGTTCATGAGCGGTACATGCAGTTGAACTGCTAGAATGGTAAAACATAAAATTCGTGTTGTGTGCACTTTAGATGAACCGTTTATTCCGGTCGCGGTTGGGAGACATGATGTATGAATAGTAAACGCAGCGGTAAAAAGTATAAGGTCTTCATCGTTTTGATTACTTTATTGATTGGCTTATTCGTAGTGACACCGACTGCCGACGCACTCAGCTTGCCAAAAACGTGGGTATCTGAGCCGGAAACGGTCGTCGCACCGGCTATTGAAACGCTCCTCTACTACAAGAAAGCGACCCTATATCCCGATCGTGAAGACTTAACTCGTGTCTCAAATGCCGAACTGGACAAGGAATTTATTTACAAGGAAGCGATAGGCGTTCCGACCTATGAGATCAAGCTCGAGGCACAGGATAATGCGAATGAAGAGCGCATGCAAAGATATGACGATGAGATGCCGCGAAGTGAAGCGATCGAGGACATTCACTATCTGGCCAACATTTTGCGTAAGGGCTTTGCCGGCCTGAATCTGTTTGGTGGAAAAGAAGCCGTCATTGAGATGGAAAAGCACGCGATCTCCGTTTTGCCTGAACGCGGCATGACGTATCGAGATTTTGAGGATCTTTTGATCCTCGAGACCGGATTCATCGAAGATATGCACTTCTGGGTCGATTATCAGGCGTCGGTGCTCAGCGCTGAAATGCTTTCAGTTTTCAGCCGCTGGCAGGACGATTTCGATGATGTCGAACTTCGCGTCAATAAAGCGCAGATCGCAACCAATATCCGTTTGAAACGGTTGGCAAACGGTGAGTATTTTGACCTCGATGAAGAAAAGACACTTGAGCTTTCCGACGACTTTCCAGCGCAGATCGAGCCGTTTATGTCGGATGATTTTTCGATTCATCTGACCTTGGTACAAGTCAGTAATTACCGCCCGCTCAAGACTTTGAAGAGCGTTCGGTATAAGGACGGTTCGGAGAAAGCGATAAAGTGGGACACGATCTATGACAACTATCTACACACGGAGCAACCAGGCGGTGTGGCAGAGGTATTTGATAACGTCTACTATGTCGATCTGCGCGGGTATGTGTTTCGCGATCCGTGGGAGATAGACTTTGGAACATTGGCGAAAGATTCTCTAAGCTACCCGTACATGGTCGTCGATCTGCGCGGCAACACCGGTGGAAAAGACATACCCTTTGAGTCCTTTTTGCAAAATCTGTTCAGGTATGACGGCTACAATCTGTTCGATAGAGCGTACTATCGGGTGGTACCCATCACGCCAACCGAATATGCGGACTCGATACGAGACGGGTGGCAGGATCAATTGATCGGTGAAAATATCTCGTTTCTACCGCCCGAGCCGAGAGTGCTCACTTCGCCTCACAAACTGGTTGTCATCTTGATGGATAACGGTACGGCTTCGGCTGGTGAATATGCGGTCGGCAGTTTCCGCTCCGGTGAAAACGTGATTGTCATCGGAGCGAATACGCAGGGACTGGCCACCTCTTCAGTCGGTGAGCTATATGTGTTGCCGCATTCCCGGATACCGCTTCGGATCCCGATGCTCCTGAATTATTGGCATCCTGATTATTACAGCGTCAATGAAGGTTTTCGTCCCGATATCTGGACCTACGACTTTGACGTCAGCCGACTGATCGACTATCTGAATGCTCAAGCGGATTGACTTATCCGCTGGCCGTTAGGAAGGAGCGAGAATGGATGTCATAGACACAAAACACCGATTTAAGATGGTGCTCGGTTTAATGATGTTTCTCTCTGAATTGTTTTTCTTTTTTTCGGTCGGCTATCTGGCGTATCGAAAGGTTCTCAGTGCAAAGCCGGGTGCCGCTATTTTGCTCTCTTTTTCTGCCGTCTGGATTGTGATCGTCCTGTGGGCGCAATTTGTCTCGCCGCAATCAAAGTATCGATTGTCTCTGGTGCCGCGTGTCGTCAGCGTCTCGGTCGTGATGTTCGGTGTAGCCGCCTGGCTCTTTCTCTCCGATGCAACGGTCATCGGCATCATATTGGCCGTGACGACAATCCTCTTTTTCATACCGGGCCAGATTCTGATCCACGGGGCAAAGACGAGAGAGATAACGACGGAAGAATAGAAGACGGATTGTCCGAAGTTTCTTTCCCATTGCGCCTCTTTTACATGCCACGTGATATATTATGAGTCCATTCGATTAGTGGCCGGGGTTGGAGGTCTTTTTGATGATTGCTGAATTGCTTTTTAACACAAATATCCGTGACATCAATCTGTTGTCGATTGTGCTCAGAGTCGCGCTGTCCCTTGTCATCGGCGGTATTCTCGGAATCGAACGTGGCAGAAAGCAGCGTCCGGCCGGTTTCCGCACCTATATGCTCGTCTGCCTCGGCGCATCGATCGTGATGATGACGAATCAGTATGTGTTCCAGGTATTCGATATCTCGGATCCCGTCCGTATGGGCGCTCAAGTGATAAGCGGTATCGGCTTTCTCGGCGCCGGCACGATCATCAATACGGGGCGTTATCATGTGCGCGGTATTACGACGGCCGCCGGTCTCTGGACCGCCGCTTGTCTTGGTCTGGCAATCGGCATCGGCTTTTATGAGATGGCCATCGTCGGCGGCATCGTCGTCTTGTTGATCATGACCGTGATGCAAAGGCTCGATGAGCGGATCCGTCAGGACGTGACGGCTGAGCTTTATGTTGAACTCGAAAGGGGACAGGCATTTCGTTCATTTGTACAGTTCAGTCGGAAACACGATATCCATCTGTCCGATGTGCAGGTGCAAAAAGTGAAAGTCGATGGCGAGCAGGAGTTGAATGTCATCTTGAATGCCCACTGCGCAAGTCGCACCTCCTGCGGCAATCTCGTCGATATTCTGCGGGAAGCGCCCGGCGTGAATTACATTGAGGAACTGTAAAGAGTTCTGCTTGCTTATTTGCTTGAGGTACTTACTTGATTATTAGATTGTTTGAATTGACTGACTATGATGCCGTTTTTCAGTTGTGGCAAAAAACGCCGGGACTCGGTTTGAGCCGAATCGATGACTCGAGAGCCGGGATAGAAAAGTTCCTAAAAAGAAACCCTACGACCAGCTTTGTCGCCGAAGATCCAGATCAGGGAATTGTCGGGGCCATACTCTGCGGTCATGACGGTCGCCGTGCCCTCGTTCATCACACCTGCGTCGATCAACGATTTCTGAGACGAGGCATCGGCGAAAAGCTGGTGAGTGCGGTCGTCGAGGCACTTCGTAAAGAAGGCATCAACAAGGCAGCACTCGTCGTCTTCACCGGAAATGATCGGGGAAACCGATTCTGGGAAAAGATGGGCTTTACCTTGAGAGAAGATCTCTATCACCGAAATCTCGAACTGATCGATCAAAATAAAGAGTAGTTGCAATAATCTTCAGAAACATTCGGATGCCGGCACTTTGTCAGAATAGTCATACGTATTAATCATTTTAAGATTCTATTCATCGTGTTACGAAACTCGACAGCAGAAAATATCTACTGCTAAGATGGAAGCGATACGAATAGTTAAATTCAGGTTCGATCGTTACACGAAGTGGATCATACGGTCGAAAGAAAGGATCTTTCATGATTAATAATGAATCTCTCCAGAATTTGTTGCAGCACGAGGCGCCCGAAGCATTGCCGCGCATCTCGATCTATGTGCACACGTATCAACGTCATCCCGATAACGAAGGTGACCCGATCCGCTATAAGAATCTTGTAGCCGACGTCGAGCGAAAACTCGAAGCGAATTATCCGAGAAGACAGTGGGAGAATACGTTAAAGTCGCTTTATGCGCTGCAAAATCAGCAGACTGAGATCTGGAATCGTACGAAGTCCGGACTCGCCGTGTTCGCGGTCGGTGACTTTCTAAAGATCATTCATCTCGAGTATCGTCCCGAGTCACTCGGCGTCGTCGCGGCCGACTTCCATGTGCTGCCGCTGTTTGCATATCTTGAAAGCCGCATGGAAGCGCTACTGGTTGACCTCAGTAAGGATCGTGTCAAGTTCCATACGGTATCCCGCTATGCGCACAAGCCTTACAATACCGACGATATCAAGACGGCTTTCCCCGAATTGTTCGATGACTTCGATCACGATTCAGGCAAAAATGTCGGATCGTACGGTGGTCTAGAGCCGAGCCATCACGGACATCGGGCGAAGCCGGAAGAAGTCGAAAAAGATAGAGAGAAGTACTTTCGCTACTTGGATCGTGCGCTTACTGCCGAATACCAAAAGCATAAGCGTCCTGTCTTAATGTCCGGCACGACGGAAAACCTGGCGGCCTATCGCCAACTGATTAAGGGCGACTTTTACCTCGATAAATATATCGATCAACCGTTTGACTCGTTGTCTGATGAACAAAAGCATACTCGCGTTGTCGAAGCGCTCGAACCTTCGCGCAAACGAGAAGTCGAAGGTATCGCCAATCGTGTCGGCGCGGCCATCTCCTCAAGTAAAGCGGAAAAGGACGTCGCGAAATTGAAAGAGGCGGCGAAAGAGGGAAGGCTCTCTGAATTAGTCGTCGATCTGAGCCAACGAAAGCCAGGCGACACGAAACTCGACGAATTGATCCGGCAGGGTGCGGCCACAGGCGCCGATATTCATGTCCTCGCCAACGCTTCGGAGATCACAAAAGAGAGTGTTATAGGCGTCTTACGCTATTAGAAACTTAACAATAGTTAGAAGAAAAAGTTGGAGTAGAGAGCGCGGCATCTGCCGCGCTTTCTCACGTATGTGACCGTTTCTTGCCAGTATTATTATGCATGCGTGGCGGATGCTAAAATACAGATGTGAAGACACCGCAGAAAATGGAAAGACTCTTTATCGCCTTTGCTTTACCGGAGGCGATACGTCCTGATTTGGCGCAGGCTGTGCGGACGGCCAAGGTGTGTCAGCCTGCGGCGAGAGTCGTGAAGAGTGAGAATTTGCATTTGACACTCAGATTTCTCGGCGATGTCGACCGTCTTCTGAAAGAAAAGACGATGGCGCTTTTGTCATCTCTTAAACCTAAGTCGGGGAAAGATTATCATTTGGCTTTCGATCGCTTCACCTTTTTTCGAGGCGGACGCGATGCGACGCTTGTCGCGTCTTTCAAAGCCAGTGTCGATCTCGCCTCTTATGTCGATCGTCTGAACCGCGCCCTCGATCAGGTGGGCTTTCCGGTCGAAAGGCGGCGGTGGCATCCGCATGCCACGATCGCCAGGCGTGTTGATAAGGATCGGTTTGATCTTTCCACGATGCCTCATATACCGACTGAACCATACCCTGTTCAGAAACTGATCTTGTTTTTGAGTGAATTTACGCCTCGGGGTATGCGTTATACGCCGCTTCAGACCGTACACTTTACGAATGTTGGCTGAAGGATCAGCAGATGATCGAGTTATCAAAAAAAGAAGCCGCCAGAATCATGTTGCTGCAGCAGGGACTTGCCGGACCGTATCGCTTTATCGGGAAAAGCGGCGTTCTGGAGTTTATTCGCCAGGCCGGATCCGTTCAATTTGATCCGATCGATGTCTGCGGACGATCGGCCGATTTGACCTTGCTGTCGCGTGTTAAGGATTACTCGCCTTCGTTGTTGCAGGAATTGCTGTACATCGATCGCGCGCTTATCGATCACTACGACAAGATGATGTCGATTTTTCCCGTTGAGTCCTGGAACCTGCTGGCAGCCGGCATGGATCATGCGCTACCGGAAGGTGAGCAGGGTGAGTTGTTGGCCGAGGTTGCAAAGAAGGTGCTCGCCGAGATGGCTTCTGGCGGTCCGAAAAAACCAACCGATTTTGAGCTGAATGAAAAGGTCGAATGGTATGGCTGGTATGGTGCGCCGGTAAAGCTGGCGAAAGCTGCCTTGGAGCATCTTTACTATCGCGGTGAGGTGCTCGTCCATAATAAGACAAGAAACATCAAGACCTACGATCTGGCCGAACGCATCTTGCCTGAAGCGGTAAGAGAAAAACCGCGTAGAAAAATTGACGATAGCTGGTATGCCGACATGGTTAAGAGGCGCATTCGGGCGGTTGGACTCCTTTGGAATAAAGCGTCTGATGCTTGGCTCGGCATCAGGAGAAACAGCCTTAGTGTCGTTCAAACGACTATCGAGCGATTATTGGAAGCAAAATCGATCTTCCCGATCAAGGTCGAAGGGATCAAACATACGCTTTTCGCTGCGACTGAAGATCAGCGTTGGCTCGAAAACGTGAATGATGACTTTTGGAGAAAGAAGAGGCGGCTCGAGTTGATCGCACCGCTCGATAGCTTCATGTGGGATCGCCGCCTTATCGAGGCACTCTTTGATTTTTCCTATCGCTGGGAAATCTACACACCGGAAGCCAAACGTATTTATGGCTATTACACGCTGCCTGTATTGTTCGGAGACCGGCTGGTCGGCAGGATCGAGCCGTATCGGGACAAAGATACACTTCGCGCTCGGGGACTGTGGCTGGAACAAGGCGTACGTCTGACGCGCACGATGGAGACAAGTATACTGAAAGCACTCGGACGCCTCGCTACCATGAACGGCATGGTGCGAGTCGATACAAATTTACGACTGAGGTGATAGCGATGGATGACAAGACACTACGTGAACGGGGAAGAAAACTAATAGAACAACCGGAACACGAGACGCCGATGATACCGCTCAAGGTCTGGGAGGATTTTCCACTTCGCTTTACGGTCGAGTATCCGGTGAAAGATTTTGAAGCTGAGGTCGGCTTCTGGGCCGAGGCTTTCGGGCTTCGCTTTATGAGCTTGAATGACGAATACGCGATCTGTACCGATGAAGCATACAGTTTTACATTCTCGTTTCAAGCGGCATTCGAAGCAGTCGATCTGTCTCACATCAAGCTGCAGTGGTTCACCGATCAACTCGATGACGCGATAGCGGCACTGGAGCAGCGTGAGGTACCGCACCACGTGTACTTCCGATCTTCGAGCCAACGCTACATTCGTACGAAGTCCCCGGCAGGTGTCATCGTGGAAGTATGGTCCGGCATGGAAGATCATTGTCCGTAAAGCTGGGAACGGTCGGTTGACTCCGGGAGTACCGTCTCCTACACTTAAAGCATCAAACTAAGGCGGTGTGACATGAACAACATCTAAGCGATTCGAATCACATTAGACGGCGCAAAAGCTGTCTCGCATGCTCGAGGAGTTTTAGATGTTACAAGTCAATCAGTTAACGATCTCTCACCGCAGAGATCTCCGAATTATTATCAATGAATTGTCGTTTGTGCTCGGCAGAGACGACAAGATAGCGATCATCGGCGAGGAAGGAAACGGAAAATCGTCGTTGATTCAGGTGTTGGCGTACCCTGACGATCCGCCCGCTTACCTCGAAGTACAAGGCACGGTGCACCATGCGGCACCGGTCGGTTATTTATCTCAATTCATCTCTGATGAAGCGCTTGGCATGTCCGTCTACGATTACGTCACTTCGGATCCGCGCATCGACCCGACCGATTGGCAAAAGATAAACGACGTTGCCGTGTTGCTTCGTTTGTCGCCCGATCAGCTCTACCAAGATAGAAAGATCGGCACGCTCTCCGGTGGTGAGAAAACAAAGATGCAGCTTTGCCGTATGTTGCTCACCGATCCTGCCGTTCTCTTGCTCGACGAACCGTCGAATGATCTCGATCTTGAAACGCTTTACGGGCTCGAGCAGTTTATCAAGGAAGATAAACGTCCTATCTTGTTTGTCTCACATGATGAGACGTTGATCCGTCATGCGGCGAACGGCATCTTGCATCTGGAGCAGATCCATCGCCGGAAGACGCCGGTCTGGACGTTGGCCAGAGTAGGACTCGATGAATACTTGACGACCAAGCGTGACGAATTCGAGCGCCAGAGCATGCTCGCTGCAGCTGATCATAGAGCGCATCAGGCGCGCATGGAACGATACCGCCGGATTGAACAGAGAGTCGAGCACGAGCAAGAGACGATTTCACGCGGCAATCCGGCAGGCGGCAGATTGTTGAAAAAGAAAATGCACGCCGTGAAATCACTCGAGAAGCGATTGGACAAAGAATACGAAAACCGGACGAAGAAACCGAATAGAGAAGAAGCCGTGATTCTCTTTGCCGATCCGAAGATCGGGCATCATGAAGATAAGCGGATTTTGGAGTCTCGCCTCACCTCTCTCGATGTATTTGATCCTGCGACAGGCAAAAGACAACTGGCAAAAGATATTGAGCTCGATATTTTCGGACGAGATAAGATCTGCCTTATCGGTCGAAACGGCAGTGGTAAAACGACGCTTCTAAAGAAAATACATGAAGCACTTTTGGAAAAGCCGGATCTCCATGTCTCCTACATGCCGCAAGATTATGAAGAAGAACTCCCCGAGCATCTCACACCGGTCGAGTTTCTGGCACCTTCCGGACGCCTGGAGGATAGACAGCGGGCGCTCGATTTCATGGGCAGCATGAAATTCGAGCAGCGTGAGATGCAACGCCTAATTGCCGATCTTTCAGGAGGTCAAAAAGCGAAGCTCTTCATGTTGCGCTTCGTGCTGCAAGGAGCCGATGTGTTGGTACTGGATGAGCCGACCAGAAATTTCTCACCACTTTCGGCTCCCGTCGTAAGACAGGTGCTGAGAGCATTTAACGGCGCGATCATATCGGTCTCGCACGACAGAGTGTATTTAAAAGAAGTCGCGACGCGCGTCTATGAATTGATGCCGGATGGTCTTGTCCCGGTTTACGATTATTGAGTTGACAGAGCTTTCTCCAGCATGGTGCTGAGTGTGTCTGCCACCTGATCGATCTCGGGAGAAACGAGATAACCATGGCTCGATTCGGTTAACAGATGGACGTTGGCACGCGGGTTTTTCTTGAGTATTTTCATGCTCTTTTCAGGCACGACCAACTCATCGAACTTGACTTGAAAGGCTTCGATCTCGAAGGGAAGTGTCGGATAGACGATTTCACAACGCTTCGAAAACGTGACGATCTCGGATAGGCGAGGCAGCATGCGAAGCGCCTGCAGTGCGGTCGGTGCGCTGGTCGATAGAATATCGGCGGCGCTGATGCCGGCCGTCTTCGGCGTTTGCTCGCGCTTGTACTTTATCTTCTGTGTCAGCGAGCTACGCATCGTGACGCCGAATGGCGTCGCCCAGAGTAGAAGTCTTCTCACCTTAAACGGATGTTTGTAGGCGGCATACATGGAGAGCAACGTGCCGAGTGAATGGCCGACGAGCACGATCTCGTCGTAGATCTTCTCGAGTTTTAGAAGCCGCGTTTCGACGTCGTTTAACCAGATGTCGACATTCGTTTTGAGAAGATTCTGAAACGCGCCACCATGACCGGGTAGAAGGAAGGTCTCGATATCACCGTAGGTTAATGCGACGTTCAAGAGCTCGGAGAACTGCTTAAAGTCGCCTCCGATCCCGTGGGTGAACATCGTGACTATTTTTTTCGTTTGAGTCTTTCTATCCATCGTCATATCCGCCTGTTTCGTTTCAGCGTCCACTGTCACTTTGACATAGGCCGCTGACAGTCTAACAGATGAAAAAAAGCGCGTCAGCTTCGCATGACGGTGGAAAAAAGCCGACAGGTGAACGTTTCAAAAAAGAAAGCGACGTCTTGCATTCAGCGGGGCTTTATGCTAGATTGACCTTCGCCAATTAGCGAGACATTGCCGATTAGTGTAATGGTAGCACACCTGACTCTGACTCAGTTTGTGAGGGTTCAAATCCTTCATCGGCAGCCAAACCGGAAACACTACGTTCGTAGCTGTTTCCGGTTTTTTCTTTGTTAGCCTTTTTGCTTTACATGCTTGTCCAGGAGTTCTTTAATCTTTTTCTTGAAAAGTGAGCTGAACGGAAGGCGCGAAAGTTCATCGAAAGTGACGTGTTGGTACGTCAAAGATCCGACTTGAAGCTGACGATCCGTTTCACCTACATTTACGAAAGGCCGATCTGCTTTCTTGAAATGTACATGCCACACACGGTGAGAGAAAGTGTGGACCAAAGATCCCCCATCTTTTGCAGCTTCGAGTTCAGGGATAAGTTCGGCATGATCCTCTTCCACCCGGATAAACTCGTATGTATTTCGAAGTAGTGATTCCGTCCTTCTTCTGACATACACTCCGGTCGCATCGGTCAGGATAAGGTACGTTAAGTGGACGTTTGTTTTCTCCTTTGTCTTTGGCGGACGCGGGTACTTTTTGATACTGTCTGTATCGTAGGCGAGACAGTACCTCTTGATCGGACAGAGCGAACATTCAGGATTCTTCGGTTTACAGGTGGTGGCAGAAAGATCCATCAATGCTTCATTGACGTCACCTGCATGAATGTCCTCTTTTTGTAAAACGAGCTCCAGCGCTGTTTTCACTTCGCGTAGATCTTTCTGGTTATTGCGCTGCCACGGTTCTGCGAGAAGTCTCGAGAGGACACGGACGATATTGCCGTCGACAGCTGCGACGGGGATGGCGAAAGCGATCGACGCGATCGCACTGGCCGTGTACGGTCCGATGCCGGGTAGCGTGAGCAGTTTGTCGACGCTGGCTGGCACGACGGCATCGTACTCAGCGACGATCTGTTTGGCGGTGCGGTGTAAGAAGCCTGCACGTCGGTAATAGCCGAGACCGGAGAATGCGTGGTAGACATCTTCTTCTTTCGCGTTGGCGAGTGCCTCCACGGTTGGCCACTTTTTCATGAAACGATCGAAATACGATTGCATCGTCGTCGTCTGCGTCTGTTGGAGCATGAATTCCGCGACCAATACACGGTATGGTGTCCGGTTTTCGCGAAACGGCAAGGCTCGAAATCTCCAGGTGGAAAGTAATGTGAGTATCGCTTCGGTCAATCGCTCTTCGTGCTTTTTCATCACCGGTCAGTGTAGCATCTTTTATCCCGCTTGCCGGTATTCATCAATGTGTTGATATTTTCTCTTATTTGGTGTTGTCATTTGTCCCTTTTGTCCGTTATTATGTGTATGCATAATTGAATAAAAGAAGTAGAGGAGCGATCTGCGGGTATCCAATTCCGATCACCGGGGCAAGGTGGGAAGCGGTGAAGTGCCGGTCGCCGAAGGGATGACACATTGTCCCGGTGTCAACTCTGGTGGTTCGCGACAACAGCGGCCACTGTCGTGTGCTACACGGAGCGCTATTTGATGGATGGATCAGATGGCGTTTTTTTACGCCGTAAAGATAGAGGGGGATTATCTATGGCCAAGTTTTCGATCAGGCTCCGCATGAATCAGTCGGATGCACATTACGGAGGCAATCTCGTCGACGGTGCGAGACTACTCGCCTTGCTCGGCGATGTCGCCACCTACTTACTTATCGAGCGCGATGGCGATGAAGGACTGTTTCGCGCCTATACGGACGTGCAGTTTTTAGCGCCTGTTTACGCCGGTGAGTTTCTCGAAGCTGAAGGGGAAATAGTCGCTGAAGGCAATTCGTCCCGTACGATGGAATTTTCTGTCAAGAAAATCGCCGTACCTTTGCCTGACGTCTCCGACAGTGCAGCCGAGGTATTGGACGAACCGATTGTTGTGCTGACAGCGCGAGGCGTCTGTGTGACACCGGTCGACAGACAACGTTTGACGGGAGACTAACGGCATGGAAAAACTGATTATTACGGCAGCGATCTGCGGTGCCGAAGTAACCAAGGAGCACAATCCTAAGGTTCCTTATGCGGTGTCGGAAATGGTTAGGGAAGCCAAAGCGTCGGTAGAAGCCGGGGCGGCTGTTTTGCACATTCATGTCCGCGAAGACGACGGCACACCGACACAGAGCAAAAGACGCTACGAAGAAGTGCTGGAAGCGATCCGCGAGGCGTGTCCCGAGACGATCTTGCAGGTATCGACCGGAGGCGCGACCGGCATGACGCTAGAGGAGCGGATTGAAGTCTTGGATCTGGCGCCTGAGATGGCGAGTCTCGATTGCGGCACGGTGAATTTCGGCGGCGATGAGATTTTCGTCAACACCGAAAACATGATCATTCAAATGGCCGAGCGCATGCAGCAGATGGCTGTTTTCCCGGAACTCGAGATATTCGACAAGGGCATGATCGACATGGTTATCCGTCTGCATCGAAAAGGCCTGATCGTCGCTCCGCTTCACTTCAACCTGGTGATGGGTGTGAACGGCGGAATCGCCGCGACACCGCGCGATCTTTTGTTCCTCGTCGAATCGTTACCTGCCGGCTCGACCTTTACCGTATCCGGTATCGGTCGCGGGCAGCTCACGATGAACGTACAGAGCATACTGCTCGGCGGCCATGTCCGGGTCGGATTCGAAGACAATATCTATCTGAAAAAAGGCGTTTTGGGCGAAGGCAACGCTGATTTTGTCAGACGTATCGCAGACATAGCGCGTTCGTTGCAACGCGAGATCGCTACGCCTGATGAGGCGCGAGCGATCATCGGAATGAAGGAGCGTGTATGAAACAGGGATCGAAATATGGACTGCATCGCGTCTTGTCACCCAAAGGCGTATTGCCGCAGGCCGCCGATGTGATTGCGAATGACATGACGATTTATGACAACGAGATTCTGATCGATGTCGATGCACTGAATATTGACTCCGCGAGCTTTCGTCAGTTGAGCGAAGAAGCCGCCGGCGACGAAGAAAAGATAGCAGCAAAAATAATGGAAATCGTCAATGAGCGAGGCAAGATGCAAAACCCGGTCACCGGATCCGGCGGTATGCTGATCGGGCGGGTGTCCAAGATCGGAAAAAGCCTCGAGGGAAAGATTGACCTTCTGCCGGGCGACAAGATCGCGACCCTCGTCTCGTTGTCTCTTACACCGTTGAAGATAGAAAGAATCGTCGGTATTAAAAAGGCGATCGACCGCGTTGATATTGTCGGTCAGGCGATCCTTTTTGAAAGCGGCATCTACGCCAAATTGCCGGATGATCTGTCCGAGAGCGTGGCGCTCGCGGCGCTCGATGTCGCCGGTGCCCCGGCGCAGATGGCCAAACTGGTCAGCGCCGGACAACACGTCCTGATCGTTGGTACGGCCGGCAAGAGCGGTACGCTCTGCGCTGCCGTGGCCAAGGAAAAAGCCGGTGAGGACGGCGTCGTCGTCGGCTGTGATCTATATGAAAACGGCGGTGACTTTTTACTCCAGCACGGGTATCTCGACCATTACTTTGCGGTCGATGCGACAGCGGCCGGTGAGGTACTGGAAAAGGCGCTCTCAGCCAATGGTCAAGCGGAGTACGACGTCGCGGTGGTCACCGTGAATGCACCCGGTTCGGAGATGAGCGCTATTTTACCGGTCAAAGACGGGGGCATCGTCTACTTTTTCAGCATGGCTACATCATTCACGAAAGCCGCCCTGGGTGCTGAAGGTGTCGGCAAGGACGTCTCCATGCTGATCGGCAACGGCTATACGAAAGGTCATGCCGACTACACCATCGAATTATTACGCCGTGAAAAACCGCTCCGTGATCGGTTTGAAAGCGTCTATTGCTAAGCGTGGAGGAGAAGCGCATGAATGCAGATTTGAAATATCTGAACCTGGCTGCCGGTGAAAGACGGCATAATATGTTCCCGGACGTTACGGATGAAGAGTGGAATGACTGGCACTGGCAGGTGCGAAATAGAATCTCGAGTGTCGACGAGCTGAAGTCGTTGATGACCTTGAGCGAAGAAGAAGAAAAAGGCGCAAGAGAAGCCTTAGAAGTCTTCCGCATGGCGATTACGCCGTATTATCTGACCTTGATCGATCCGGAAGATCCGCACGATCCGGTCAGAGCGCAGGCGATTCCGACTTCTAAAGAGGCCGTTTTGAGTGTCGCCGATCTCGTCGATCCGTTGCATGAAGATGAAGATTCACCGGTGCCGGGGCTGACTCATCGTTATCCCGATCGCGTCTTGTTCTTGTTGACCGATATGTGTTCGATGTACTGCCGTCACTGTACGAGAAGGCGCATGGCCGGAGCGAAGGACAGTGCCCTTTCGATGTCCATCGTCGATCAGGGGATCGAGTATATCAAAAGCAAACCGATGATCCGCGACGTATTACTCTCAGGCGGTGATCCGTTCCTCATGAGCGACGACAGACTGGAAGATATCATCAAAAAACTGCGCGAGATCCCGCACGTTGAAATCATCCGGATCGGGACCAGAACACCGGTCGTCATGCCGCAGAGGATCACGCCGGAACTGATCGCCATGCTGAAGAAATACCAGCCGATCATGGTCAACACCCATTTCAATCATCCGGCCGAGTTTACGCTGGACAGCAAAGCGGCCTGTGCCAAACTGGCCGACGGCGGCATCGCAGTCGGTAATCAGTCGGTGTTGTTGAGAGGGATCAACGACTGCGTGCACGTGATGCGCGAGCTCGTCAACGGTCTGGCCTGGATCCGCGTCCGTCCCTACTATCTCTATCAATGTGACCTCTCGCAGGGTACGGCGCATTTCAGGACGCCGGTATCGAAAGGTGTTGAGATCATCGAGGGGCTGCGCGGCCATACGTCCGGTTTTTGTGTGCCGACCTTCGTCGTCGATGCGCCGGGCGGCGGCGGCAAAATCCCGGTGATGCCGGATTATGTCATCACGCAGAGTCCGGAACGGATCGTTTTGCGAAACTACGAAGGTGTGATCACGACCTATACGCAGCCGGCTGTCAGAGACAGCGTCTGCCACTGTCCGACTTGCCAGGATGAGTTCTCAAAAGTCGAGATGGTCGGTGTCTCGGGGCTCTTGCAGGGTAACGCGATCACACTTGAACCGACGAAGTTGCACAGGAAAGAAAAGAGCGACGGAACGAAGGTCTATTATTGATGCGAAGCAATCTCGACACGCTTTTACAGGTGACGGCTGACGCCAAGTCGCTTGCGCTCATCGGTAGCGGTAAAAACGCCGGTAAGACGAGCGTATTAAATGCGCTCATCTATGCGTATCGGGATGTCGATCGATCACTCGTTTTGACGTCGGCCGGCTTCGACGGCGAAGATAAGGATCGTTTGAGTGGAAAAGTAAAGCCGAGGGTGTATCTGTTTCCCGGTATGTATGCAGTGACGAGTCAAGCGTTTTTACGGCGTGCGACTGTGGATCCCGAAGTGATCGAGTGCTTCTCGCACGACACACTCTTCGGTCCGCCGGTCTTAATCCGCGCCAAGCATGCCGGGTTTATCGAACTATCGGGACCGGTCTCCTTGGCTGACCTTATTGACATTAACGCATATATCAGGCATGAACTCGCAAAGCCGCTTTTTATCGTCGACGGTGCCCTCGGCAGAAAAGGCAATGCAGCGTTTTCCTACGCCGATTCGGTGATTCTCTCGGTCAGTGCCGAAAACGACCATCCGTCTCAACTGGTGCGACGGATCGAACGACAATTTGCCTGGCTCTCGATCCCGCTCGTCAGCGGGGAAGACGATCCGGCGGACACTATTTTATTGGATGGAGCCGTGACCGACGGTGACGTGGCGACCTTACTTTCGTCTCATCTAAAAAAAGACATGACGCTTTTGCTCTCGGATAGGGCAAATTGTTTTATAGGGGAGACGATGCGGCGTGAGCTTGCCAAGCGGCGGATTGCGTTAAGAGCGAAAAGAGGTGCAACGCTCGTTGCACTCGTGTTTAATCCGAAACGCGAAGACAATGCGATCGCCTCGTCTACACCGTACATGCAGGCATTGAGTCAGTTCACGGACGTGCCGATTCTGAAGTTGGACGTCACACCGAGCATAGGGAGGGCATTATGAAGCAACTAACGCTCGATCGCGAAAAACGTCAGGCGATCGGTCTGACCTATGTCTTGGAGCAGGTGGAGACGGCATCGCCACTCAGCCGAAAAACGCTGCTTCGTCTCGAGTATTTCAGCGAGTCGGATCGACAGGCGCGCATTCGCCACTTTCAATATATGAAGCGACTTAATGAAGTCATGACGTCAGGTAGAAGGGCGTGGAGTGACGTTCGTACAGCGCTTTCCGATTTGCGGGATATCGTCCCGGTGATCAAAAAAATGCAAGCGAAGATAAGACTCGACGTCGCCGACCTCTATTTGCTAAAAAAGCATGTCAGTCTGGAAGCGCGCCTTCTTTTACAGCCGGAGGTGTTGATTGCCGGTGGTGTTTCGCTGACAGATCACACACGCGTTTTGACCTTGCTACACGGAAAACGAACGTTGGAAGATCTCTATCCGGTGCGTCTCGCTCTCAGTGATTTCGATGACGCTGAATTAGCAGAGGCGAGAAAAGCCTTGGCGGCGATTCAGCTTTCGCTTTCAGAGGTGCATGAGCCGCTTGTTGAAAAGGCTTTGGCAAAAGTCGAGACAGCGGAGCAGCGAGTAAGTGCGCTGGAAGAAAAAAGTCTGCTTTGGCTCGAAGAAAGCCTACTGCCCTTTGCCGACTCACTGCGTGAAAATCAGGAAAAACTGATCGACCTTGATCTAAAGATGTCGAAGCTGATGCTGACGGCCGACTATAAGCCGGACGTGCCTCGTCTTTCGTCGTCGCGTTTATCTTTCGACGAGGTCATTCACCCGGAAGAGGAGGCTCGTCTGAAAACGGCCGGACTATCGTTTACGCCGCTCGATATATCGATCGCAGACGGACTGACCCTGGTCACCGGTGCCAACATGTCGGGAAAGAGCGTCGCCTTAAACACGGTGCTCTTGAACGCGATACTGGTGAATATGGGGTTCATGCCGTTTGCCAAGGAAGCGGTCGTACCTCTGTTTGACGCGTACGAACGCATCGGCGACGTGCAGGGCGACCGATCACAGGGGCTCTCGACGTTCGGTGCCGAGGTCGTCGCGATTAAGAAGGCGGTCTCTCTGGCCGAAAAAGAAAAAGCATTGATTGTGATCGACGAACCGTTTCGCGGCACGAATCCGGAAGAAGGACGGCTTCTCACATCGGGGCTCTCGTCTCATCTTTCGGATCAGGCATCTTTTGTCTTGTTATCGACCCATTATCAGGTGAAAACGGAAGGCACCTACCGTCATTATGTGAGCGGCGATATCGTGATTCCGACCGACGAACCGAAAGATGAAAAAGATGCCGTCCGGCTTTTGTCCGAACATGTCGATTACCGTTTGAAAGAAGTGACGGGTAAACAAGACACGACACACAAAGCGATCGAGATCGCCGGCTGGCTTGGTTTGCAAAAAAGTATTCTAGAGACCGTCGAACGTTACAAATTGAGTGAAGAGGTGGAAGATGGGAACGCTCAGATTGAATGAGCCATTGATTAAAAGAGCGAGGGAGGCGGCGTCTGTTATCGCCCGTGATACGCAGACGTTTATCGATCAGCATACGACCGTAACGGTCGAACGCTCGATCTGTCGACTTCTCGGTATCGACGGAGTCGATCAACATGGTGTGCCGTATCCGAATGTCGTCGTCGAACATCTGGTCGAGCGCGAATTGATCGGTTACGGTGCTTTTAACCTGATCCTTGACGCTGCGGCGGCGTATCAACTCACACCTCAACAGGTGGCGGAAGGCATTGCGGATCAAAGCATCGACCTGTCGCATATCCCGTCCTTTGATCCGCTCGATCGAGACACAAAGCGCCAAAAATTGATCACGGACGCCGTGTCCAGGATAAAACGCAATCGTGAGTTCAGGGATCAGCGGGTCGAAGAACTCGGTGAGAATGAGGCGCTCGTCTATGTGATTGTGGCGACCGGCAATATCTATGAAGATATCGTTCAGGCCAAAGCCGCGGCGAGACAGGGGGCCGATGTGATCGCGGTCATTCGCACGACGGCGCAGAGTCTGCTCGACTATGTGCCGTACGGAGCGACGACTGAAGGCTTCGGCGGCACGATGGCGACGCAGGAGAATTTCCGGTTGATGCGGGCCGCACTCGATGAGGTGTCGACCGAGGTCGGCCGTTACATTCGTCTCTGCAATTACTGCTCCGGGCTTTGTATGCCGGAAATCGCCGTGATGGGCGCCCTGGAACGGCTCGATGTGATGTTGAACGACGCGCTCTACGGTATTTTGTTTCGCGACATCAACATGCGTCGCACCCTGATCGACCAATACTTCTCACGTATGGTAAACGGCTTTGCCGGGATCATCATCAGTACGGGAGAAGACAATTATCTGACCACGGCCGACGCCTTCGAAGAGGCCCATACGGTGTTTGCCTCGCAGTTCATCAACGAGCAGTTCGCAAAAAGTGCCGGTCTGCCTGATGAGCAGATCGGACTCGGCCACGCATTTGAGATGGATCCTGCGCTCGAATCTTCGTTCCTCTATGAGTGGGCGCAGGCGCAGGCCGTGCGCCAGATCTTTCCCAAAGCTCCGTTGAAATATATGCCGCCGACGAAGTTTATGACCGGTGATATTTTCAAAGGTGTCGTGCAGAATACGCTGTTTAACGCTGTGACGACGTTGACCGGGCAGCGGGTACACCTGCTCGGTATGTTGACCGAGGCGATTCACACACCACATATCGCCGATCGCGCTTTGGCGATCGATAATGCACGCTATATTCAGACGGCGTTTGCCGGACTTTCTTCCGAGATCGATTTTAAGGCAGGCGGACGCATGGAGGCGCGCGCAAATGAGGTGTTGGGCGAAGCCGTGACTTTGCTCGAGCAGATCGCGTCGGAAGGGCTCTTCAACGCGCTGTCTCGCGGCACATTCGCCGGCATCAAGCGGCGTATCGACGGAGGTAAAGGTCTGGACGGTGTCTATCTGAAGCGGACGGAGTACACAAATCCGTTTGAGCCGATATTTAGTATGAAGGAGGTGTGGCCGCATGCATGATGCATTCGCTGTCGATCTGTCGCGTCTTTATCCTTACGGCGACACGCTGAATGACGGTAAGGTGCAGCTTTCCTTTACCTTGCCCGTGCCGGCCGATGAAAGGGCACAGGCAGCGGCCGCCGAAGTCGCAAAGAACCTCGGACTCAGTGAGGTGATGGTCGCTTTGACGAAACCGCTAGACGGGCAGTTTACGTTCTTCGTCGTCTACGGAAAAGTGACCGTACCGGTTGATTATGAAAAGATACGCGTCTTCAAGGTGGAGTCGAAGACGAGAACGATGGCTGAGACAGATGACCTGATCGAGGAGAAGATCGGCCGTAAGTTGAAAGTGATCGGTGCCGCCTGCGGCAGCGACGCTCACACGGTCGGTATCGATGCGATTATGAATATGAAAGGTTATGCCGGCCATTACGGTATGGAACGCTACCGGATGCTCGAGGCGATAAATCTCGGCAGTCAGGTCAGCGCCGAAGAACTGGTGCGCACGGCGATCTCCGAAAAAGCAGACATCGTGCTCGTCTCGCAGACCGTGACGCAGAAAGATGCGCATCTTGGCATCTTGACCGAGATCGTCGATCTGTTCGAAGCGGAAGGCGTGAGATCGGACATTGTCCTGATCTGCGGCGGAGCACGTATCTCACATGAGTTGGCGAAGGAATTAGGGTACGACGCAGGCTTCGGGCCCGGATATTTTGCCGACGACGTGGCGACTTTTGCCGTCGATCAGTGGCTTGCCAAAAGAGAGCGTTGAGCGCGTCCGAGTAGTCGGAAGATGTAAATGTAGATTGATGTTTTATAACACATGCAGACAAAAGAAAAGTGATATTTATGTATCGAGGGGGTATTTATGGACAAAGTAATGAGTGCCGAACAGGCGGTTGCCCGCATTCGTTCCGGTGATGTGCTGCTGGTCGGCGGTTTCTTGCAGCGCGGCTCACCTGAGACACTGCTCGGGGCGTTGCTGGAAAGAGACGTCAAAGATTTGACGATTGTCTCCAACGACACCGGCACCGCTGACACAAAGACGATTCAGTTGATGGAAAAAGGCATGGTCAGCCACGCCAAAGCGACGTATATCGGTGCCAATCGCCTGGCCGGTCAGATGCTGATCGACGATCCGTCGAGTGTTGAACTCGTGCCGCAGGGGACACTCGCCGAACGTATCCGCGCCGCCGGTGCTGGGCTCGGTGGCATTTTGGTCGAAGTCGGTTTAGGCACGGTCGCGGCGGAAAACAAGGACACTTTAGAGGTCGACGGTAAGACGTATATTTTGGAAAAGCCGCTCTTTGGTGACGTCGCCTTGATCTACGCCACGATCGCAGATAAGCAGGGCAATCTTCATATGAAAGGCGCGACTAAGAATTTCAACTGCCTGATGCCGCTCGCGGCCGACCTCGTTTTGGTCGAAGCGGAAAAAATCGTGGAAGTCGGAGAGCTCGATTCGGAGATGATTCACGTGCCTGGCGCGCTCGTCGACTGTATCTGTCAGAGGGAGGAAGACTGATGAACGCAAAAGAGATCATCGCAAGACGCGCAGCACTTGAACCGAAAGACGGCGACCTGATCAATTTGGGGATCGGCCTGCCGACGATGGTGCCGGAGCATCTGCCGGAAGATGTCCATGTCTATATTCAATCGGAGAACGGTATTTTGGGTGTCGGTCCGAAACCGGAAGAGGGACACGAGGACTGGCATGTTTTTGACGCCGGCGGAAGCCTTGTCACAGCCAAACCGGGTGCCATGTTCTTTGACAGTGCCTATTCGTTTTCCTTAATCCGCGGCGGTCATGTCGATATCACGTTCCTCGGTGCGCTTCAGGTCGATGAAAAAGGCAATCTCGCAAGCTGGATGATTCCGGGCAAACGCGTACCCGGCATGGGCGGCGCGATGGATTTGGTGGTCGGTGCAAAACGCGTCGTGATCACGATGGAGCATACGCTGAAAGGCGCACCGAAACTATTCTCGACGTGTACGTATCCTCTGACGGCCGTTTCGGTCGTCGACCGGATCATCACGGAACTCGCCGTGATCGACGTCACCGAGCGCGGTTTTGTCGTGAAGGAACTGGCGGAAGGCGTGACCTTTGAGGATGTCGAGCGCGCGACGGATGCGACGCTCCACAAGGCCGATAAGATCATTACGATGCCACTCGCTTAGGAGGGAAAAGATGCTTGTTAGAATTGTCGGATCGGGCGCGATGGGAATCGGTATCGCACAAGTATTCGCTGCGGCCGGACACGAAGTTGAGTTGACGGATCAAGAAAAAGAGATTGCGATTAAGGCGAAAGCCGGACTCGAAAAACAGCTGGCGAGGCTTGTGGAGCGTGAAAAGATTGAGGAGAAGGATAAAGAAGACATCATGGCCAGGATCAAGGTGACGTCGGCCACAGACGATGTCTCGAAAATCGATCTTTTGCTCGAAGCAGTGAGCGAATCGACCGAACTGAAACGCCGTATATTCGAAGACTATGATGCACGTTGCAAGGACGATTGTATATTTGCGACGAATACGTCGTCGCTGTCGATTACGGAATTGGCCGCCGGTCTGAAGCATGCGGAGCGTTTCATCGGCATGCACTTTTTCAATCCGCCGGCCGTGATGAAATTGGTTGAGGTCATCTCAGGTGAAGAGACGAGTGAAGCGACGGTTGAAAAGGTCGTCGAACTTTCGCGCGAATTAGGGAAGACCCCGGTGATCTGCCGTGAAGCCCCCGGATTCATCGTTAACCGTTTGCTGATTCCGATGCTGAACGAGGCGGTCGAACTTTTGGATCTCGGTGTCGCCAGTAAGGACGATATCGATGAGGCGATGAAGCTTGGCGCTAATCACCCGATGGGACCGCTCGCCCTGGCCGACCTGATCGGTCTCGATGTCTGCTTGAATATCATGGATACGCTCTATAAGGAGACGGGAGATCCGAAGTTTCGCCCGAGTGTGCGCTTGAAGAAGATGGTGAGAGCCGGCAAACTCGGTCGCAAAACGGGGAGGGGATTTCATGACTACCGCTAAACGACTGTTGCTCGAAAGAAAAGACGACGTTGTATATTTGACGATCAACCGACCGGAAGCCTTGAACGCGCTGAATACGGAACTGCTCGACCTTTTAAATGAAACACTCGATGAACTGGCCGCATCGGATGCCCGTTGCGTCGTCGTCAAGGGCGCGGGTGACCGCGCCTTTATCGCCGGCGCCGATGTTGCCGAGATGAAAGATCTGACGAAGGATGAAGCGCTTCGCTTCGGCCGCATGGGAAATCTGGTGTTTGCCAAATTGTCCGACTTACCGATGCCCGTGATCGCAGCGATCGATGGCTTTTGTCTCGGCGGCGGTCTGGAGTTCGCTCTGGCGGCCGATTTCCGCGTCGCTTCAGAAAATGCGTCGTTTGCCTTTCCCGAAACGGGACTTGGTATTATGCCGGGGTTTGGCGGCACGGCGAGATTGCCGCGCCTCATAGGCGAGGCGACTGCCTTCGACCTGATCTACACAGGACGCCGGATCAAGGCGGACGAGGCGTTGGCTCTCGGTATCGTCGGGCGCGTTTTCACCGCCTCTGATTTTAATGAAGAAGTGGATAAGCTCGCGAAAACGATCGCGGATAAAGCACCGCTCGCTATGCGTGCGGCCAAGAGAGCGATCCAGCAGGGGCAGATGAAAGCGTTGACCGATGCACTTTTCGATGAGTCGGAGATCTTCGCCGAGTTGTTCGAAACGAGTGACCAGGTGACGGGTATGGAGGCCTTGCTGTCGAGAACACCGCATCCGGGATTTAAAGGGCAATAACACCTGGTTCCTTTTGTACTGAAGGCCTTTTGCGCTATAATGCGATAGCTTACGGGCGGAAAGGTTTTTCGGATGAAGATTCACGCACAGCGCGGTACAAAAGATATTTTACCGGACGAGGCATTTCTCTTTCAGTACGTCGATGACGTATTTAAAGAGACCTGCCATGCGTTTGGTTTTCAAGAGATCCGGGTGCCGACCTTCGAGGCGACCGAGTTATTCGCTAGAGGCGTCGGCGACGCGTCGGATATTGTGTCGAAAGAGATGTATACCTTTGAAGACAGAGGTGGACGCTCGATCACGCTTCGACCGGAGGGTACGGCCGGTGTCGTGCGTGCTTTCATTGAACACGGCATGACATCGCTGCCGCTGCCGGTCAAGCTTTTTTACAATTTGAACTGTTTCCGCTATGAGAGTGTGCAGAAGGGCCGCTATCGGGAGTTTTGGCAATTGGGCTGCGAGACATTCGGTCCCGAATCGCCTGAAGCCGATGCCGAGATGATTCTGTTGCTCGATCGCTTTTTTCAGACGCTCGGTTTGAAGGAAGTCGCGCTCGAGATCAATAACATCGGTTGCCCCGTCTGCCGGCCACAGTATTTAGCGGCCTTGAAAGATTATTTCGCGCCGCATCTCTCAGACATGTGCGGTGACTGTCACGAGCGCTTTGAAAGAAATGTTCTGCGCATCATTGACTGCAAGGTCGATGCGTGTCAGACGGTCGTCAAGGATTCACCCCTGCAGGAAGCATATCTGTGCGCCGACTGTAAAGAACATAAAGCGACGCTCGAACACCGCCTCGATTCGCTCGGGGTCAAGTACAGGGTCAATGGTAGGATCGTGCGCGGGCTCGATTACTACACGCGGACCGTGTTCGAGTTTATCTCCGAGCACGTCGGCACGCAGGGGACGATCTGCGGTGGCGGCCGTTATGACGGTCTGGTCGAAACGCTCGGTGGTCCGGCGGTGCCTGGTGTCGGATTTGCCATGGGGATCGAGCGGCTTCTTATGGAGCTAAAAGCGACGAATACGCCGCTACCTACTCCCTCAAAACGCGATCTCTATATTCTTTGCTTTCCGGACACACGTGATGCGGCGGCCACACTCGTCTATGCACTGCGAAGTGAAGGCGTCGGCGCCGACTTCGACATCATGGATCGCTCTTTTCGCGCTCAGATGAAGTACGCCGGTAAAGGCGATTACCTGGCCCTGATCGTGCTTGGTGAAGACGAGGTGAAGAGCGGGATGGCAAAACTGAAATGGCTCGACAGCGGTGACGAGATTGAATCGTCGCTGAGCGCCGATTTACTGGCGACACACTTTTACTCGAAAGAGGCTTAACGATATGCACATGACAAGACGCAGTCATTACTGCGGAAAACTAGACAAGAATATGCTTGGCGAAAAGGTCGAACTTTTCGGCTGGTGCCATAAACAAAGAGACCTCGGCGGCTTGATCTTTATTACGCTACGCGATCGCAGTGGTGAGATTCAGCTGGTGGTGACTGATCACGCACCGCAGGAGGTGCGGGAGACGGCTGCTGCCGTGCGCGGAGAATTTGTCTTACGGGCGTCCGGTACGGTGCGTGCGCGTGAAGAAGCCAACCCGAATATGCCGACCGGTGAGATCGAGGTTGAACTCGACTCACTGTCGATCTTGTCGAAAGCGAAGACGCCGCCGTTTTATATTGAAGAAAACAGCGACGTAAATGAAGCGTTGAGACTCGAATACCGTTTCCTGGATTTGAGACGCCCCGACATGCAAAAAAAGATGATGATGCGTCATCGGGTGACAAAACTGACGCGAGATTTTTTTGACAACGAAGGATTCGTCGAGATTGAGACACCGATGTTTATTCGGAGTACACCGGAAGGCGCACGAGACTATCTTGTGCCGTCGCGTGTGTTCCCGGGACAGTTTTTCGCGCTGCCCCAGTCACCGCAATTGTTCAAGCAGTTGTTGATGGTCGCCGGCTACGATCGCTACATGCAGATCGCACGCTGTTTCCGTGACGAGGATCTGAGGGCTGACCGTCAACCGGAATTCACGCAGATCGACGTCGAGATGTCGTTTGTCGATCAGGAGCAGGTGATGGAGATCAATGAGCGCTTTTTGTCTTTCCTGCTCAAAGAGACGCTCGGAGTTGAAGTGAAAACGCCATTTATGCGTTTGACCTACGACGAGGCGATGGCACGTTTTGGTTCCGATAAACCGGATCTTCGTTTTGGTCTTGAAATCGTTGATATCGGAAAACAGATCGCCGATATCGATTTTCCGCCGTTCACGCGCGCCTTGGAGACAGGTAGTGTACAAGCGATCGTTGTGCCGGGTGGAGCGACCTTCTCCCGCAGGGAGATGGATGCGTTCGGAGAAGTCGTAAAGACATATGGTGGCGAAACGTTCGCCTGGCTTTTCAAAGGCGATGAATGGCGCGGTTCGGTGATGAAGTTCTTTTCGCCGGAGGCACTCGAAAAGCTTTCGAATGAATTGTCACTGAACAATGGCGATGCACTTTTCATGCTCTCGGACACGGATAGGGAAAGAGGATTGACGGCGCTCGGTGCCGTGCGTCTCGCTCTCGCTGAAAAACTAGACTTGATCGACGAAGATGATGTCAAACTGCTGTGGGTGACTGATTTTCCGCTCTTTGAATATGATGAGGAAGAAGGACGTTTGGTCGCCAAGCATCATCCGTTTACGTCGCCGAGGGATGAGGATCTAGCATTGCTCGATACAGATCCGCGCGCGGTGAAAGCGAAAGCGTACGATATCGTCATGAACGGCAGTGAAATCGGTGGCGGAAGCATCCGTATTCACCGTCAGGATCTGCAGCAAAAGATGTTCGAGGTGCTCGGGTTGACGAAGGAGGAAGCCGATACGAAGTTTGGTTTCCTGCTAAAGGCGTTTGACTATGGCGTTCCGCCGCATGGCGGCATCGCCTACGGTCTCGACCGGCTGGTGATGCTGATCACGAAGAGTCCGTCGATTCGTGACGTGATCGCTTTCCCCAAAGTGCAAAACTCTTCCGACTTGATGACGAAGGCGCCGTCTGCTGTTGATCCGAAACAGCTGGCTGAACTCGGCATCGAGACGATGGCTGTCGATAAAGACAAGAAGGATTAACGTGGACGGTTACGAGCACAAGGGATATAGCGGGGAAGAAAACCGGCAGTATGAGGACCGTCATGTGACGCCGCCAATGGAAGAACAATATCAGGAGCCATCGCCCGACAAGAAAGTCCCGCAGCCGTTAAGCAGGCGCCTCTGGGAATGGTTCAAAGTTATTGTCATCGCGCTCGCGCTCGGCCTGTTGTTGACGACGTTTGTCATTCAGCGAAATACGGTCATCGGTAAATCGATGCTCCCGACGTTGAAAGAAAAAGATGAGCTGTTGATTGAAAAAGTGTCGAAGTGGTTTGGCGGTGTGTCGAGGGGCGACATCATCACGGTACACATGGAAAACCGATCGTTTAATGAAGGACAGGCAAACATCATTAAACGGGTCATCGGTCTTCCCGGTGATCATGTGAAACTAGATGGTGGTTTCGTCTATGTCAACGGTGAGTTGCTGGAAGAACCTTATTTGGCAGCGAGCGCAAAAACACGTGTCAAGAACTCCATGTATCAGGAGGTGACTCTCGGTGCAGACGAGTATTATGTGATGGGTGACAATCGCGACGCCAGTTTAGACAGCCGTACGTTCGGCCCGATCCATAAGAATGATATTATCGGTGAAGTACTGATTCGTATTTTTCCGTTCAAGACAATAGGGGTACCGTAGCAAAGCATGATTGATCGTGAGTCATTAATTAGAAATTTTTGTATCATCGCGCATATCGACCACGGAAAGTCGACGTTGGCCGACCGCATGATCGAGCATACGGGCGTGTTGACGACGCGCGAGATGCAGTCTCAGGTTCTAGACAACATGGATCTGGAGCGTGAACGCGGTATCACGATCAAGGCGCAGGCTGTGCGTATGTCGTATAAAGCGGCTGACGGCCAAACGTATACCTTAAACCTGATCGATACACCCGGTCACGTCGACTTCAATGATGAAGTGTTGAGGACTCTGCGTGCCTGTGACGGTGCCGTATTGGTCGTCGATGCGGCGCAGGGTATCGAAGCACAGACACTCGCGAACGTGTATCTTGCGATCGAAGAAGATCTCGAGATCCTTCCCGTGATCAACAAGATCGATCTGGCAGCGGCCAGACCGGAAGAAGTGCGGCGTGATATCGAAGACGTGATCGGTATCGACGCTGAAGATGCCCCCCTGATCTCGGCCAAAAGCGATATCAATATCGAAGAAGTATTGGCCAAGATCGTGACCCATCTGCCACCGCCCAGAGGCGAAGCCGAAGCGCCGCTTCGTGCCCTGATCTTCGACTCTGAGTACGACACTTACAAAGGCGTGATTTTGCATGTCGCGATCCGTGACGGCAGACTTGAAGTCGGCGACGAGATCTATACGATGAACACGAAAAAGACGTTTACCGTGACAGAGCTCGGATATTTTTCGCCGGGTGCTCCGTTTTCCACGAAGTCTCTCGAACACGGTGATGTCGGATATATCGTTGCCGCGATCAAGAATGTCAAAGACATCGGTGTCGGTGATACGGTCACCTTAAATGAAAAGCGCGCGAGTGAAGCGCTGCCCGGTTATAAACCGATGCAACGGATGGTGTTCTGCGGCATGTATCCGGTCGACGGCGGCGACTATCAGGATCTGCGAGATGCTTTGGAAAAGATGCAACTAAACGACGCGGCGTTGTCATTTGAACCGGAGACGAGCGCTGCGCTCGGCTTTGGATTCCGTTGCGGCTTCCTGGGACTTTTGCATTATGAGATCATTCAGGAGCGCCTGGAAAGAGAATACGATCTCGATTTGATCTCGACGGCACCCTCGGTTGTCTATCAACTTGAGATGGCGGACGGATCAAAGATAAGACTCGATAATCCGACGAATCTGCCTGATCCTTCGACCATTGAGCGATATTTCGAACCGATCGTCAACACGACGATTATGACGCCGAAAGAGTTTCTGGGAAACATCATGGAATTGTGTCATGAGAGAAGAGGCGTCTATATCAATACGGAGTACATCGACGATCAGCGTGCCCAGCTGCATTATAAAATGCCGTTGAATGAAATCATTTATGATTTCTTCGACGCTCTGAAATCGCGCTCCAGAGGATATGCTTCACTCGACTATGAATTCTCCGATTATGCAGTTGCCGATTTGGTTAAACTTGATATGATGATCAACGGCGAAGTCGTCGATGCCCTTTCGTTCATCATCCACAGAGATCATGCGTATGCCAGAGGCAGACGCATGGCGGAGAAGTTGAAAGAGCATATACCGAGACAGCAATTCGAGGTACCGATTCAAGCAGCGATCGGTGGTAAGATAATCGCCAGAGAAACAGTGCGTGCTTACCGCAAGGATGTTATCGCCAAGTGCTACGGTGGTGACATCACGCGGAAGAAGAAGCTGCTAGAAAAACAAAAAGAAGGTAAGAAACGCATGCGTCGTATCGGCACGGTAGAAGTGCCGCAGGAAGCGTTCATGAGCGTTTTGAAACTCGACGAATAAACGCGGACATGGCGGAATTGGCAGACGCGCTGGATTTAGGTTCCAGTGGGAGACCGTGCAGGTTCAAGTCCTGTTGTCCGCACCAGAAAAACCCCGTCAGCTCTAAGCTTTCGGGGTTTTTGTTATGTTTCATATGCGCTTTTGATGTACTTTTGATTTTTCTAACCCAAAATCGAAGCAAAAGAATGGTAAGAATAGCCCCAATTTCGCTGTGATCATTTGGAGCCTGTGCTGATAGATGCTCATATTAATGGACTTGGAATAGTCGAGTACAAGTTTCATCTGTTGCTCCGTAAGAATCGAACAAAAGCGAGAAGCGAGCGAGTGTCGTTGGCGGTAAGGACTTATAGACGGTAGTTGGTGCTCGACACCGTACACGCGTATGAGTTTAGACGATCATTCACCGATAAGTGGCTAGCCGTTCTTTTAAATGGCTGGCCGTTCTTTATGGCGACGATTTATGGCGAAACAACACCGCACTGCAGCCGCCATTGCTTAGCACGGTCAATTGCTGCGCGAGTTGGCTTGATCATGTACTTTGAGTGTCGTGCATTCTTGTTTGCACCTAGTGTGACAATTCTTCTCGAATTAATATAGCGGTTGATGTCGATCCAGTCTATGGTCATTTCTGACCCGTGTAAGTCGTATTCTACGTCCTGACGGAGACCATAGAGTACAATCAGTTGTCAAGAGAGAAACTACTGGGCTATAGAGTGATTAGCTAAGAGCACTGCCGGGTCATCCTCTTCGAAAATGTTCTTGTCATCTCGAACGCTTGAAATTTGGATAACTGGCCTTTACCGCTTTTGGGCTTAATCCGCAGCCTCAGAGACATGTCCGTCAGTTGATTAAACAGCATCAGTACGTTCTTGGCTCCACTTTGGTTGAGATTCGTAATTCCTTTGTGTCGGTCGGTAGCGATT
>DUQI01000094.1 GCA_012837885.1 Fastidiosipila sp. | reverse complement strand
TCTGGTAACGCGAAAACTGCTGTAGAAAATTATCTGAAGGGTGAGCTTAAGACAACAGGTTCCGTCTGCCACGAGCATCAGCATCACGATGAATGCGGCGAATAAATACCATATTTTATTTTCCAGATTAATGATAACGTATATTCACAAGGCATTTAATAAATATGTGGACAAATAAGGCGGTCGACCAGAGAGTGGTCAATGAATTGATGATGAAAACGAATCGATTAGGCGATGTTCAATTTGGCTTTTTCTCGAAAAGCGGATTCAGGAAAAACTTAAAACATGCATCATATCTATTCGCACTCGATGATCTCTACGAAGCCCTATAACTTCATCACGAAAAAGTTTGTCGTGATGAAGTAGTTTTTCATTTAAAAGGAGATGTCTCGATGGCAACAGTCGATGACTTCGTAAAACTAGATATTCGCGTTGGTACCATAATAGAAGCAGAGCCATTCGAAAAAGCAAAGAATCCCGCTTATCAGCTTAGGATAGATTTTGGTGAGGAGATTGGCATCAAACCATCCTCCGCCCAAATAACTGAGCAGTACCAACCGAAAAGTCTTCTCGGCAAGCAGGTACTAGCTGTGGTCAATTTTCCACCGCGTCGAATTGCCGGCTTTATATCTGAAGTGCTTGTCCTTGGAACGTACAGCGAAGATGGTGTGGTTCTTATCGTGCCGGATAAGTCTGTAAAAAATGGTGACAAGCTTGGCTGATTGTATAAGCTTGCTCGGCAGATATCAACTTTTCACCTTCTCAAGAATATTAGGTCTTTTTCCTTAACAATTTTGAAAGTAGATAATCACTTGTTAACGGTGCAAAGAATGACTCGATGAGCGGCGATATAAATGCTGGAAAGCGTAATTGTTGCGCTTTGGCTTGTTAGATCAGCGCAAAAGTTGCGCATCTATGTTCGGTTGTGCGCAATATTGGAGTAAAATGGCATTGAGGTGAGTCATGACTACAACGTTAAAACAAGTACGACAAGCACTGAATATGACTCAGGTCGAAGCCGCTGAGTTCTTAGGCGTCTCCAGAAGATCATATCAATCTTATGAGAATGATAATAACCGTCACCATTCCATTAAATACCAGTATATGTATGAGAAATTGCGCAGTTTTTTAACAGATGAAGACAAGCGAATTCTATCTATATATGAGATTAAGTCAGGATGTGAATCGGTGTTTTCCGAGCATGATGTCGACTACTGCTATTTATTTGGTTCATATGCGAAAGGCAAAGCGCGGGAAGATAGTGATGTGGATTTGTTGATCTCAACGAGCATTACAGGTTTAAAGTTCTTTGGGTTAATGGAAGCGCTTAGAGAAACTATGCATAAAAAAGTAAATGTCTTGGATGTTGGTCAGCTCGAAAACAATATGGAGCTGTTGCATGACATTCTTAAGGATGGTGTCAAGATTTACGGTTGAACCTATATCACATGCCCTATGAATACTATTGATTTGAGGCTTATAACGCTTCGTTTTGTGATTATTAATCGTCTTGTTTCTTTAAATTTGCGTCTATATTATTCTTTTCCTGTGCCGCTCTCCGCTGTCGACCTTGCTCGATCAGCGAATAGCTGATTAGGAAGATAAGCGCACCTAACGCGATGGCACGCATCACGATGATGGAGATGTCAATTCTCGATCGCGTCTGGTTATGGACTTCCATCATCTCGTCGAGTGCGGCCATCGGTGTGCCGACAAAGAGCAGACCGATGACATTGTAATTCTGGTCCGTGATCGGGCTGTAGGCCGTATAGTAGTTGACGCCCATGATTTCGGCTTCACCGATGTAGGTGCGTCCCGTGATCGCATATTCATAGGCATTGTGTTCTTTACCGAGCCAGGTCCCGACAATACGTTCATCGTCATTGGCGATCGTTGTGGAGAGCCTCTGAAAGTTGTCCCCGATGCGCACGAAGATCGTCGCATGGTCACCGAGGTCCTCGAGAATCGAGTCGACGACGCGTACACTGCCTTCAATTGTGTTTTGATCCTTATCCAGCAGTGTCCCTTCACCCTGGATTAACTTGCCGTAGGTCATCTGGAGATAGCGCATCACCATATGGATATTCGTCGTCACATGTCGTTTCAACAGGGTGTCACGCATAATCTCGATCTGACTGACGGTCGAGGAATAGCCCATAATGCCGACGATCAGGCTGGCCAGCAAAGCGACCATACCGAGATAGGCGATCAGGCGGGTGTAGCGCGTATTCATGTCTTCCTCCTCGTGTCAAATCCGACGAATATTTTCTTAAAGCCGAGCCAGGCAAAACAGGAGATAGCTGCAATCGTGCCGAGTCTACCGCCGATGCCGATATAGGCATCGTTGGCGGCGATGAATAAGATGCCGCACATGAGGGAGATGCCACCCATTTCAAAGATGTTCAAGGCATTTTCCAGCGATATCATTCCGGCATAGGACGCACACGCGGCTGCCGCCGCGATCGTTCCGCCATAACCGGGGAAAAAATGCGGCAATAGTAGACCGCCCGACAAGGTGATGATCGCGGAAGCGATCACCGGGCCTCTTTTCAACGCGTTGGATGCCAGATACGTGATCAGGCCGGAGGCAACCGATATGAGTAAAATCGCTACATTCTGCATCTCGTCACCTGAGGAAAGAGAAGAGATTTTTAGAGATTATCGTCGCCAGCGCAGCGGTCGTGCCGCCTTTACCGCCGATACCTTTATAGATGTCGGCTGTCAGAAGCAATATGATTCCGACGATCAGACCGGCGATCATGCCCCTTTGTAACGATGGGATGACGTGCAACGAACTCATACCGACGAATGATGCGGTGTACGTGATACCCGCAAGCTCACGCGTAAGAAAAGTCGACGCGACAACGCCGACGAGGCCGTTGGCTACGATCGCGCCGAGCCCCATCTCATGGTTTATGTACCACGTGGCTGTCGCCCCGATAAAGGCCGCGAGCATGACCAGAAAATGATGCTTAATCGACTTTAGTGTCATCGCGTTCATCTTTCATCAGAAGTTTTATAAACTGATCCACCAAACTGACGGCAAATAAGGCGCCGAAAATAAAGAGGATCTCTGTTTTGTAGAAATTACTCTGGTTTCTCGCTGTAGACACAATAAGGCCGCCGCCGGTAGCAATAAAAGCGAATAATCCCAAGATGCTCTTTGCTTTTTGGTACCAATTTCTCAGTCGCATACTCAGTTTCTCCGGTAAAAAGTGGCCGTGTCAACTCAAAGTTCATCCTAATACTAATACAATTGTTGCGCATATTAAAGGAAATCAGCTTAGATACACGGTGTTTTCTTTGAAGATTATGAATCCAGCCTCTAAACAACCAATAGGTCGATCGTAACGTCATGTTGCTGCTTGATTTCTTAATTGATATAGTAAACACGTTACATATTCTTTTATTCACGCGCAGAAACAATCGTGATGATGGTTTTGCTGGGAGCTTTTAACAAGCAAAAAATGATCGACGTTCACTGCGTGAATGTCAGATCGCGAAAAAATCATTACGTTGTCAGGGAAATGGAGTGGCGAGGTTAACGCTTTGTCCTCTTTTGCATCCCGTAATAATTGAAGAGAAAACTGTGTGGAGGAAACGATGAAAAGGAACATAATAGCGCTCGTGTTGGCAATACTCGTGTTTGCGGGAAATTTCACGCTGAGTGTATGGGCCGACGCGTCCGAGGTAGAAGATGAAGCTTCTGTTTCTGAAGAAGTGGTGATCGAGGCTGAGGCGCCGGAAGATTTGTCCGCATTGGAAGCAGTAGAGGCCCCATCTCTTGATGAAGCCTCTTCGGACGCATTAGATATGGAATCGAGCCAGGAAGCTACCGATGATGAAACGGAAACTGAGCCGGAAACTGAAACTCCTTCTGAACTCGGATCAGATGAGGAATCGCAAAGTGAAGGTCGTCACGAAAGACGACGATTGGGCATGGCGATTTGATAATCTGCCGAAGTTTGACGCTGGAAAAGAGATAAGATACGAGATCCGCGAAGATCTGGTAGAAGATTACGTCAGTGAGATCTCCGGATTCGATGTAACCAACACGTATGAACCGGTGCCGCCGACAGAAACGACGGTGCCACCGACAGAAACGACGGTGTCTCCGACAGAAACGACAGCTCCACCTGCCGAGACAACGGTCCCACCTACAGAGACGACGCCCGGATCTCCACCTAAAACAGGTGAAGGTCGTTCGATCGGCCCGCTGATCGGTGTGATTCTACTTGCAGCGGCCGGACTGATCTTTATCGTGCTGAGAGCGCGAAAGGTGAGAGAGTCGCGAGACTAGCGTCATAGAATACATGCTTGAAAATCATTAAGCATATGTTCAGCCCCCGGCCATTTTGAACCGGGGGCTTTTTTCGCTTCATAAGCGTGAGTGTACGACATCATTTAGTAAAATGTGATCAGATACGGCTTACTGTTTGCTGGAGAGGACTGATATGTTGGAAGATCGACAAAGCTACAAGGCACTGGCCAGATACTACGATGCATTTCAAGAGACGAGCGATCTGAAACAGACGGTCGACTGGATTCTTCGAACATGTGACAATCACTTAGGAGTGGATCAATCGTCTGAGATGCGTCGTTTAGCTGATCTCGGCTGTGGCACAGGAAGTCTTGCCGTTTTACTCGCGACGCATGCTTTTCAGATTTGTGCTATCGATCAGTCTTCGGCTATGTTGGATGAACTGGTAGCAAAATGTGAGCTGCTGTCGGAAAAAGAAAGGGCCAGACTTCAGATCATGCAGGGCGATATCGTGAATTATCGCTTTGCCGATAAGCAGGATGTTCTGATCGCACTGACGGACAGTCTCAACCATGTGCCGGCTGAAGCGATGCATGAATTGTTTCTGACGGCGGCTTTTAATCTGAGAAACGGCGGCCTCTTTCTCTTTGATCTTCTACAAGAATCGTTTTTAGCGTCGGAGCGTGGCAACCAGACATTTTTTGCCGAACTTCCAGACGGTGACGAGCTTCCCGCTGTTAGCCTGATCTGGGAAAACCGATGGCAGCCGGAGACGAAAACGGCTGTCTCCGACCTTACCTTTTTTGAACGCAGGAAAGATTCCGACGTTTATCTGCGAAGCACAGATCGCATTGTCGAGTATTATCACGATCTAAACACGATTCAGTATCTCTGGCACGACCAATTCGAGACCATCGATGTGCGTGACGAGGAGGATCGCCGGATCTTCGTGTTGCGGCGTTTATAGGTCAGCAGCATGCGTGGTTTATAGTAATTGACCTGGGTCAAGTACGATTTTCTATTATCTTGCTACGATGCGCCCATGAGAGGCTCGCTATTGTCTACGTGCAATGGCTGCTCAAGGATTGAGAATTGGGAGCATAAAGATGAATGATTTTTTCAAGACGGTCAATGAACATATGGCGACACTTGAATTGTATACGCCGATCGTGGCCCGTGTGCACGGGGCTCTGCACCCGGAGTTTCATGATGTGAAGCGATGGTTTGACGAATTCAGTCCGATTCTAAAATCGATGGGCAACGAAAAACCTGACTTGGATCAGGCGTTTGCTTCTTTGCGCGAGATCACGGAACATTACCGAGTTCCGGATGACGTCTGCGAAAGCTACGAAGCGGTTTACGTTATGCTGCAGAGCATCGATAAAGCGTATTCAGAGTAACTCTAAGTCTCACCCTCAGGTTTCGATTCAGTCGCGTAATGTTGAGCTTCTTTATTGTTCGGTCGAGGACTGGGTATCTGCGACGGTTTGTGCTGCAGGTGCATCCCGTAACAGCTTATTGCTTATGACGTCGGCAGTGATCGCACCACCCAGGATTAGTATCGCGCCGACGATCTGAACGCCGCGCAAGCGCTCGTGTAAGAAGAGGATCGAAAACAAAATGGCTGAGAGTGGTTCCATGTAACCGAAGGCGGCTACCGTTTGAACCGGTAGATGACCGATCGAGGAGAAAAACAGATAGCAGCCAACTCCCGTATTGAGAATGCCGATCAATAATATGGGAAGCCAATCGGTGGGCTGGATGCGGAAGATGAACTGTTGTTTGACTCCGATAAACACGGTGACCGTAAGAAAGCTTATTAGCATTTGCAAGGTAGCATTTTTTAGTCCGCCGATGCTTTTTGCTTTTTTATTGAAGATAATCATCGAGGCGTAGGTCAAAGCTGACATCACTCCGCAGAAAACGCCCCACATCGTGCCGCGTTCTTGAAAGGCGTTCAGGTTCAATAAGATGAGACCGACGAGCACGGCGCCAAAGCCGACGAGTTTTGCAGGTGTCAAACGCTCACCGAACAACCACGTGGAGAGCGCGATAATAATCACCGGTCCCGTGTAGTAGAGCAGTGAAGCAATGCCTACCCCGACATGACGAAACGCTTCATATAGGAACATCCAGCTGATCCCCATCGATACACCGGACAAGGTGAGGAAAAAGAGATCTCTGCGGTCGGTATTGCCAAGTCTTTTGCCGCTTATAAGGAAAACAGCCAACATGAATAAACTGCCGAGGAGGGTGCGCATGAATACGATCTCGTAACTCGACAAAGAGATCTTACTGGCGACTGTTCCATTCATGCCGAACAAAAGCAAGGAGAAGAGGTGTTTGATGTAGTTGACCTTTTTATCCGACATGGCGCTCCCCCGAATTAATTAGAAGCAACTATAGATGATGAGTTGCATAAATACAACAAAATCGGTGTAGTTACGGCGCAAAACAACTGGAATGTATGGTACGGATTATAGTTAACCCTTCTTGCTAACATCGTCCATAGGCGAAAAATGCGCCTACACACTAAACGGCATGATTATTTACGCGTGGCGTAAGTTTAAACGCTGGTCATGTGGTAAGTGGTCTGGATCGACGGCTAGTGGAGTGGGGTGCATGTATTGTTGAATTATTTCGCCGGCGATGCCGGCTAGCTAAAGTGAGGATCTACAATGAAAATGAAACGACTTCAGATTGTCTCTCTGGTACTTATCTTGTTACTCGGATTCGTATTGTTACCGGTCGGTGCACTGGTGCGTGCGGAAACCGAAGAACGACCGCAACTCTTATTTCCTGATTTGTCGGATGTCGAGGATGGCTATTTGACCACACTTGACAATCGGTTGAACAGCATGAGCACGGATTCGGAGTATATGTCGAACACCTATCAGTATTCGATGGATGTGCCACTCGACGAGGCAAAGATAAAACTTGCGGCCACCTATGGTAGCTTCGATGAGGAGGCATTCGAGTGGGGGCCTGTCTATACGAGTGTTCGTTTCAGCTATCAACTACCTCCTCATGAGGGAGAAGGGTTTTTACCTGATGAAGATTTAGAGGCAGGGATACAGCCCTATCTTGAGATCATAGAGGAAGTCTTGAACATTGATGCCGAGTTGCTATCCAGCCTGATTTTAAAAGCCCGCACGCAGGATTTGGAAGCGAGAGGCGCCGACGCTCTTTTCTATGCGATGGATCGCTTTTCTGAATTCGATGGAACGGAAGAGGAGTTGGAGCTCTTGCAAAATGTCTCGATTAACGGCTCAAAGGCGTATATCTACGACAGCGAATCAAAGAAAGATGTGAACGCGGAAGTGGTCAGCTTGGCGATTGAATTGGTTGCTGAAGAAGCGCTTGAAGGTAAAGATGTCGGCCTTGCCTTAGCTGAAAAAGTGCTGGCGCATTTGCTAGAGCTGAGTGACGGTCAATTCGAGACACTGAACGTCACGCGAAGTGCCAGCAATATTCAAACAGGTGCGTACATCCGCAATTCCGTTACGGCGGAATCGGCTGAGGCTTTTGCAGAAGACGAGGTATTAAAATACGATACGGCCATGTCGTATACGATAGAAGAGTCGTTCCCTGAGCCATTCGAATACAGCGAACAGACGGCGCTTGAGTCGCAAGAAGAGGCAACGGAGAAAATAGTTTCACTCTATCTCGAACAGATTCCTGAGACGCAACGTGATGAAATGTCTGAGAAAATCAATGAGGTTTTGCTCCCATTGTTCGACGAAGATGAGAGCCAGGTGAATGATAAGCTGGTCGAAGGGGATGGCTACCATTCCAACTTTTCGCTTTATGATAACTCTCTAAGTGTCAGTTTCGAAAGTCACGTCGATGCGGAGGGGAATGTTGTCGCCACTAAACCGGATAGTGAAGAATAAATGACTTAAAGGTAGTACTGACCAAATCAAAGCCGCCTCCCAAAAAGGAGGCGGCTTTTTCGTAACTGCTGTCGTTATCGTCAAATACTGAGCAGAAGTAGTTCAGGTTTTTGCAGCGTCTCTTCGATGAAACGGACGAAGCGTACACCGCTCGCTCCGTCGATGATTCTGTGATCGAAGGAGAGGCTAAGCGGCAGCATATGACCGATCAGAATTCTCCCGTCTTTCACGATCGGCTTCTCTTGAATTCTACCGATACCGAGGATCGCCGATTCAGGGTAGTTTATGATCGGCGTTCCGAAGCTGCCACCGATCGCACCGTAGTTCGTGATGCTGAAGGTGCCACCGCGTAAATGCTCCAGCGTCAGCGTGTTCTCTCTTGCGGCGAGCGCCAGTGCCTGTGTCTCGTTGGCAATCTCGATGATGCTCTTTCGATCGGCGTGAAACAGCACGGGAACGACGAGGCCGCGCTCCGTGTCGGTCGCAATGCCGATGTTGTAGTTCGATTTATAAATAATTTCGCTTCTATCTTCGTCGAGCGAACTGTTGAAGACAGGGAATGCTTTCAGCGCGAGAACGATCGCCTTAATCACGAAAGGCAGGTAGGTTAATTTCACATCCTCACCGACGACCGTCTTCATCTTCTCTCTGAAAGAGACGAGATCACTGACGTCTACCTCATCGAGCGTCGTCGTGTGTACGAGCGACTGCTGCGACGCTTTCATCTTGTCCGCGATCGTGAGGCGGATGCGGCTCAGCGGTTCGCGACGATCCGTGTCTGCTGCAGGCGTTTCGCTCGGGCTGGTGCCCGCTTTCTTTTTATCATCCGCGAATGCGCGAATATCTTCTTTCATGATGCGGCCGCCGGGCCCGCTGCCGGTAATCTCTTTTATATCGACATCGAGATCTTTAGCGAGTTTCCTGGCCACCGGAGTAGCCAGCACCTTTTTCTTATCGCTGCTCGTCTTATGTTCGGATTGGCCTTCATCGGAAGGTGGCAACTCGTCCTGGCTCGAGATTAGTTCACCGACGACACCGGCTTCTTCATCTGTCTTGGCCCGAGGTATATCGGCGTCGAGTTCGACTTTAACAGTTTTTTCCGTTTCTTTCGCCGCTGATTCATCTTTGCTGGCCGAGCCGTCGTCGATCGTAATGAATACCTTGCCGACATGCAAAATGCCTTGTTCTTCGACATGCAGCTTATGAACCTTGCCACTGGCGGCAGCCGGTAAGGTGGTCGTCATTTTATCGGTTTCAATCTCCGCGATATCCTGACCTTCCGTCACCTCATCGCCTTCTTTGACGAGCCATTTGGCGAGTGTTCCTTCGGTAATGCCTTCGCCGATGTCGGGGAATTTATATTCAAACATATGGTGTTCCTCCTAGTAGGCCGCGATCTCGCGGATCTTTTTGGCAATTCTCTCCGGCGTCGGAAGATAATGCTTTTCACCGCGCGGTAACGGGAATATGGTATCGAAACCGGTCAGTCTGGTCGGTGGCGCCTCCAATGACAGGAACGCTTTTTCGTTGACGACGGAGACGATCTCTGCACCGGCACCGAAGCTCTTGGCCGCTTCGTGCACGACGAGAATGCGTCCTGTCTTTTGTACGGACTCGACGATCGTCTCACGATCCATCGGGCTGATTGTCCTCAGGTCGATGATCTCGACAGAGATGTCGTCGATCGTGGAGACGGCTTTTTGGACGTCCGGCACCATTGCCCCCCAGGTGACGACCGTGATGTCTTCGCCTTCTTTTACGATCTTTGCTTTACCGATCGGCAGCGTGTAGGCATCTTCCGGAACTTTCTGACGAAACGCGCGATAGATGCGCTTCGGTTCCAAAAACAGCACCGGGTCCGGATCCCGTATAGCGGAGATCAAGAGGCCTTTGGTATCGTACGGCGTCGACGGAATGACGACCTTCAGTCCCGGTATATGGGCAAACATCGCTTCAGTCGATTCCGAGTGAAGTTCGAGTGCCCTAATGCCGCCGCCGTAGGGTGCGCGGATGACCATCGGCAGATGGCGTTCGCCTCTCGTTCTGTTTCTATAGCGCGAGACGTGGCTGACGATCTGATTGACGGCCGGATAGATGAAGCCCATGAACTGGATCTCGACCACCGGTTTGAATCCGTTGATCGCCATGCCGACGGCGGAGCCGACGATCGCCGATTCGGAAAGCGGCGTATCGAAGATGCGCTCGCTGCCGAACGCTTTTTGCAAGCCTACCGTGGCGCGGAACACGCCGCCTTCGACGCCGACATCCTGACCGTAAACAACGACCGTCTCGTCGAGTGTCATCTCGTTATAGAGCGCCTGCTGCACGGCTTGAACGATATTAATCTTGTTAGACATCAGCGCTGACTCCTTTCCACGAATGCCAGATAATCGGCGAGCTGCTCTTCGAGCTGCGGCGTCATCTCGGCGTAGTGATGCGAGAAGATCTCTTCGATCTCGGTATCCGACGTGTGTTCGATCGACTGATAAGCCGCCATCGCTTCTTCCTGGAAGGAAGTCTTCAAGTGTTCGATATCTGCTTCCTTAAGCAGATCATTTTGCAAAAGATACTTTTCGAGTCTGAGCATCGGATCTCTTTTCTTCCACGGCTCGACCTCTTCATCGGTTCGGTATTTTGACGGATCGTCGGAGGTCGTGTGAGCGCCCATACGGAACGTATACGCTTCGATCAGGACGGGTCCTTCTTTTATCGCGTATTCGAGCGCGGCACGGGTGACGGCGAGGACGGCAAAGACATCGTTCCCGTCGACTTTTATGCCGGGCATGCCGTAAGCCAGCGCTTTGACGGCCAGATTCTTTGAGGCCGTCTGTTTGCTACTCGGAATCGAGATCGCAAATTGATTGTTCTGTATAAAAAATACGTTGGGCGTCTTGTAGACTGCCGCGAAGTTCAATGCCTCGTGAAACTCACCCTGCGAGGTGCCGCCGTCGCCCGTATAGGCGATGACAGCGTCTGACTCACCGCGGAATTTAGCAGCCATCGCGATACCGACGGCATGCGACAATTGAGAGGAGATCGGGACTGAGATCGGCAAGAGGCGGATCTCTTCGCCAAAATGGCTGCCCCACTCACTGCCGTACCAGTACTGGAATATCTTTTCGATCGTCCATCCCTTGATCAGCCACATGCCGAGCTCGCGAAAAGCCGAGACGGCCCAGTCCGTCTTTTTCAGCGCGTAACCGGAGCCGACTTGCGCAGCTTCCTGACCGAGATTCGGTGCGTAAGTGAGAAGACGTCCCTGACGCTGCAGGGAGAGTGCGGCAGAATCGATCGTTCTGGCCTTTAACATCGTCTTGTACAATTCCAAGATCTCTTCAGATTTGAGATCCGGCATGAGATCGGCATTGACGATCTCACCGTTTTCGTCCATCACCTGAATCATCTTATCTTCAAGTGGATTGAACTGTTCAATTAGCATACTTTCCTCCTTATGCGAAGGTTCCAATAGTCTCGTTTCCCCTTGCTTCGGACAGATCGCCTAAAACAAGGACAAACGAGATAAATGGTGTATGCTCCTTTGGTCAGTGCGCCAAAAAAAGTGGCCTCGTGCTGACCAGCCATGGTCATAATACAAGGAAGTCGGGCGAGGATACGTAACTGCTATGCCAAGCGATACAGGAGGTACATTTAGAGAGGTTTGGTAGTCTACATAGGATTAGTTATCTTACGGCATAGCCGGAGTTGCCACGAAAAAAGACAACATCTACCCAAAAACTTCAGACGTACTTCTTTTTTACTTTTTGACGACTGACGATTTTAAGTAAAGCGAACCGAATCCGTCGACTTTTGCTTCGATATCGTGACCGTCGACCAGGTGTTCCAGTAGGCGGATGTTCTTCACACGCGTACCTTGACGGATCACGTCTTTGCCGAGCTTCAGATCGCGGATCACCGTGACATCGTCGCCCGTGTTGAGCGCATTGCCGTTGGCATCGCGAATAATCAGGGCTTCTTCAGCCAGACGTTGGCTCTCGTCCGTCCATTCATGAAAGCACATCGGGCAGACGTAGAGGTGTCCATCGGAATAGGTGTGATTTTCTTGACAAGCCGGACAGGCGGGAAGACTCATTTTATGACCTTCTTTCTCATAGGATGTAAGATTACTATAGCAAATACGTGAGAAATGATAGTGGTCGCTCTAAATATCGGAGCACTAACGGCGTCGGAGCAACCAAAATCACATTTTGAATTCGCTTATAATACAGATAGGCAATCGGACTATGGTTCGAGTGAGGATCAAGGCAGATGATGAATAAAGACATTTCCGTCAGCGTGATTATGAAGCCGGCTCGCAAGGTGATCATCAAGCGGGCAGAAAAGGCGACCGATTATTTCGATTACTGTGTCGAAGTCGGCTGCAGCGTGTGGCAGACCTTGAAGCGCATTGATTCGATCAGCCCGGAACCGGTGTGTCTAAGACTTCCTAAATCATTGATTTCGCCCGGTACGAGTGCGTACGTGCATGGAGCAGAAGTTGCGCCTGACTTTTCCGCTGACATTCCGGACGGTTACGACGCGATCCGTTTGCCCGCATGCGAGTACCTGATGTTTCAAGGAAGCCCGTTTATAGAGGATGAATTCGAATCAGTCATAGAGCAGGTGGCGGATGCCATATCGTCCTTTGATCCTTCGAGCATCGGATATCAATGGGACGAGGACAACCCGCGTATCCTGCTTGAGCCGATCGGCAGCCGCGGCTTCATCGAGATGGTTCCAATAAAACGTCTGTCTACATAACACACCAAGCTCAGTATTACTTTTTGTAACTCCTTCCTCTTAATGTATATGTGAAGCACCTTAAAATCACATATGTGATCGATAACTGGTCCGACGTAATAAAGGGCTATAAAGCTGTTGTAAAAGTCTGGACATTTTCGTCTGGAGGATTTTCTAATGAAGCGTCATTCGACGAACTATTTCAATACATTTATCAAGGTAGCCGAAGATTGTCCCGTTGACAAAGCGGAGATTCCACCGGAGAAACAGCCGAAATCGGCAGTCCGTAAAGAATACGAGTTGCTGTGTGAAAACCCGTACAAATATACTTCCGATGAGGTTTTGCTTCTGACCAAAGGTCAAGGGCAATCGGCAGAGGAATTCTTTTCAAAAGGTCGGCCGTGCTTTCGCACATCGGCTTTGACCAAACGGTACGGTTGGGGTATTCATTGCGACGATTCCGGCAGGATGTCCATTTTTGCGGCTGAATCTCCCGAATACGACAAGTTTATTCGTGATACTTCTCTTAAGGTGATTACCGCTGCGCGCAACAAACGACGCTGATCTTTTTTAAGCTCCTGCTCGACCGTTATTGACATATGTCAGATACTGTGATTAACTGTAATTGATGACATATGTCATTAATTTGATGTAAGGAGGTAATTCATATGCCAAACAGAGATGGAACGGGGCCGAGAGGTTTCGGTCACATGAATCGCGGACATGAGTGTCGGCGCGGCATGAGGGATGAACGGCGTGGCATGCATTGTCGTAACGCTGGACAGGGATCTCGCCACCGGCACAGGATGTCTTCGCAGAACCATGCTGATTGCACGTGTGGATCGCGATCACGATACGGTCGACAGTATGCCGAAGAATAAAACTAAAAAGACGATATCGTAAAACATGAAGTAACCTGAGGACGCTCGGGTACTTTCTTTGAGGTGAAGATGGCTAGACCAAGGAAGTGGCGGAATGTGTGCCGACTGCCCGAATATAAACATTTCGGCCCCCTGAATGAAGATGAAAAATCAGAGCACATCGTTGCGATGTCCGTTGACGAGTTTGAAGCAATTCGCCTGATCGATCTCGATGGTTTCACGCAGGAAGAGTCTGCCGTGCAGATGAATGTCGCTCGAACGACCGTTCAAGGTATCTACCAGGAGGCGAGGCGAAAGCTCGCTGATGCGTTGGTAAACGGAAAAGAGATTCTGATCGACGGTGGCGATTATCATCTATGCGACGGTCGGGGCGGCGGATGCGGTCGTGGGTGTCGAGGGCGAAGGCGCGGTCGAGGAGGCAGGTCAGGAACCTTGTAAGTAGATTTGAGACGCAATTGGTTAGGAGAACCATTAGTATTGCGTAGCTCGTTTTTTATCAGCGCGCACTAAAGTGCTGTGAACCACGAGAACAATACTAGATTTTGTTTTTCATGTTTCACCATTTAATAGAGTATTTAACATTTTTCATCGCCACTCACATAGTTTCATATTACTTGGTAGTTGATATTTCTGAGTCAGTAGAGCTATTTCTACGTTCATCGTCTCGCATTACAAGTCTATCAATTACTTCGTCAGAATATCCGCTGAAACACTTGAAAGTTTCTGCGCCTGCAAAACCCGCAATTAGTGCACTTACAAACATGACGATAAAGAATTTTTTATTAATGTTAACACCAATGTATTTTGCAAAACTCTGACTTATACCTAATGCCCTTATTTCATAACCAAAGGGAGTTCGAAAAATAATAAAGTACAACAATATGGCTATCATAAGAGCCAGAAAAAATCCTACATTGAAATCAGACAAATGCGATAGTTTAGGTAAAACCGCATGCTCAGGAATTTTTTGTGTTGCAGCAAGTGGGAGATCACCCTTAAGCGGATAAGAAGCAAGGTACGTTGTAAGTAAAATTCCTAAGTTATTCATCATGATAGATGAAATAATTAGACTGATGTTATATTTGCTTTTCAAAAAGGCTGGAATGACTGACCATAACATGGCAGTAAATCCAGCGCAAATAAAACATATAGGGATAAGAATCCATCCAGGAAATGATCCAAAGTATACTGCTGCTATGCCCGCGGCCAGGGCACCAATATGCATCTGCCCTTCGATTCCGATGTTAAACACGTTTGATTTCAAAGCAATACAAGCTGACAAACCACAGAAAAGTAACGGTGTTGAACACATAAGTGTTCCTAGTAGAGCATTTGTGCTACCGAAAGCACCACGAAAAAGAGCTGCATATGCTTGTACAGGCGACGTACCAGTTGGTAAAACTAAGAATGACCCAATGAGTAATGCAAGTATGACGGTAACGATGGGGTTCGTTATAGTTTTTAAAAGGTTCTTAGCTGTTGCTTGCATGAGTAGTCTCCGGAATGATACCAGCCATATACAATCCAAGTTTTTCGCGTGTCACATTACTTATAGGAACTGTTAGCACACACATGCCTTCAAAAAGCACTATTACTCGGTCACTTAATTGCAATATCTCATCTAAATCCGAGGAAAATAGATATCTATCATGAAGGCGAATTTTTCGGTGAGATGCAAATGTTGGGGATCACCACATATAACCGTAGAATCACGACCCTCACCCCCTCGAAGGTACTTAAACTCACCAAGACACAATTCTGGGAGTTATGGTCAGAACAGCCTCAGTTCTCAAAAGCGGTCTTTAATCAAGTTTGCATTCGTTTACTACAAACTGGCAATGAGAGAGTCTTTAACAGTTCCACATTCCTCCGACAGCAAGTGTACAGGTTGATAAATTTGAACCTGAATAAGCACGGTTATTTTCGTTATGAAAAAGATGTCCTTAGGGAGCTTCTTGGAGTACCGATTCGTAGTCTAAATAGGGCGTTACGAGAACTTGAAAATGAACAATTAATCTCGATAACTGCCGGCGCGATTAGAATTTGGCCGCCTGATCGTTGCGCGACCTATCATGATCTGAATATACAAGCATAATGAAATTAGGTTTATGACGAGGTGGATATACTGTAGGCGCTTTTAAGTTAAACGGGGCGCAAATAGATGATCGTTAGTAAATACATTATTAAAATACATCTGCACAACGTGCTAAAATAGGCTCGTCTCAGATGGTTCTATACATCTGGTAAACATGTGAATGCATGGAGGAAAAGAATATGAAAGCAATAGTAGATCGCGATACGTGTATTTCCTGTGGCCTTTGTGCCTCGATTTGCCCGAATGTCTTCGAGATGGATGATGAGCAGATCGCAACAGTCATCGTCGATACGATCGCACCTGAAGATGAGGCTAGCGCTCAAGAAGCGGCAGATCAATGTCCGGTGGCGGCCATTACGATTGAAGAGTAATTAACGGATTTCTCTTAACCTGAGGTGCTGACCTCATCTTGCGGTTCGAGCAGACCCTCTCTTCCTTGAACGGAACGATAGAGCATGTTCACCGTAAAGAACATCAAGACCAATATGACGGCAAGAAAATGCGGGAATAGTCCGTAGTATTTTTCCTGTGCAATCAAACCGAAGAGCGGAGGAACAAACGCACTGCCGGCGAAAACGCTGGCCATCTGCACGCCCATGATCGACTGCGAGAAGCGGCTACCGAAGTGCGCCGGTGTCGAATGTAGCATGCTCGGCACAATCGGTGCAATGCCGAGCCCGACTAAAAAGAGTGCAGTGAGCAAGAGACCGTTTGACAGGGTGAAAAACAGCATGCCGATGCCGATCGCGATCAGGACCTGGCCGTATTGAATGAGCTGTCTGTCACTTAATACGATGCTCAAAAATCCTGAGAGAAACCGTCCGACCATGATCCCGCTGAAGTAGAGAGTTATCCAGCCGACGGCCGTTTCTTCCGGAATATTTCTGACGAGCACTAAAAACGTACTGCCCCAAAGTCCAACAGATGCTTCAATTCCACAGATACCAAACAACGCGATTAACGTCTGTTTGGCTCCGGGCAACCGTATGAGTTGCCGCAGCGGTAGGATGTGGTGTTCCGTGATGCCGTTTTGCGACGGTACCTCAGCTGCGCGGCGCCAGAGCGGCAACGCGATCAGGAGCACAACGAACATGACGAGTTGGATAAACGCGATCGCAAGATAGCCGCTCTCCCATGTATGCCAGCGTTTCAGGCTGAGTGCCATGATAACAGGTCCGAGTGCGGCTCCGACTGCCCAGAAACTATGCAGCCAGTTCATGTGGCGCGCTTTGTAATGCAGGGCGACAAAACCGTTTAGTCCCGTATCGATGGCTCCGGCACCGAGGCCGAGCGGAATCGCGAGCAATGTTAAAAGCCAAAAGTGCCCGGAGACGGCAAAACCGATCAAGGAGAGGGCAGTTAATATCTTGCTGGCGGCGATAACCCTCCCGGTACCGAAGCGTCTGATCAGGCGGACGCTGGTGAAGCCGGAGATAATCGTGCCACCGGAGATCAGCATCGAGATGATACCGGCGCTGTTGACCGGCACATTTAATTTTTGATACATGATCGGCCAGGCACTGCCCAAAATCGAGTTCGGCAGCCCCATGCTGATAAAAACGGCAAAACTAAGTACAAGAATGAGAATCAACTGTTTGTCTCCTCCGGCAATCTATTATTCGCGATTTTCTACTCTGAAGTCAGCGGCTATACCATACTACATGCGTGCGAAAATAGCATGGTAGACAGTAGACAATAAAAGAGCCGTGCCGCAAGTGTGCGGCACGGCTGACAAAAAAGAGGTCGGTCTCGAGGTTATTCGACTTTTTCTTTCTTCGTCGCTCGCAAAGCCTTGCTGAAAGCAACCATCGCGAGCACCATCACAATCGCGAACGGGAAGGCCGCTGCGATCGAGGCAGTCTGCAGTACCTGCAAGCCACCGGCCAGCATCAGCGCGTAAGCGAGAGCCGCCTGGATCAAGCCCCAGGTGATTTTTGTTTTCGTGTCCGGATTCAAATTGCCGTCGCGACTCAACATACCGAGCACGAAGGTAGCTGAGTCGGCAGATGTAATGAAGAACGTACACAGTAGGATGATCGCCACTCCTGATATCAGCGAGCCCCATGGCACGTGTTCCATCACGACGAAGAAGGCCGTTTCGGTCACTTCGATCGCTTTGGCCGCAATTTCGGTGCCGACATTCATGCCGGTCGTACCGAAGATGGCAAACCAGACGAATGAACCGAGCGCCGGGACGATGGTCACACCGAGAATGAACTCGCGAATCGTGCGTCCTTTCGAAATGCGTGCGATAAACACGCCGACGAACGGTGCCCAGGCGATCCACCATGCCCAGTAGAAGATTCGCCAGCCGCCGATCCAACTGTTGTCACCGAATGCCGATATCGCAAATGAGTCGGGGATCAGTCTAAACAGATACTGACCGAGGCCGTTGACGAATGAGTTGATGATCTTCAGTGTCGGGCCGAGCAGGAAGGTCAGCAGCATCAAGATGCCTGCCAACATAATGTTCGTGTTCGATAGCCACTTAATGCCTTTGTTCAAGCCGGTGATGGCTGAAGTCATGAACAACGCGGTGACGATCAAGATGATGATGAGGTTCACCGTATCATTGACCGGAATGCCGAAGAGGTAATTCAGGCCGGAGTTAATCTGCAAGACACCAAGTCCCAGCGATGTCGCAACACCGGCGACCGTGGCGAAGATCGCCAGAATATCGATCGCTTTACCGATCGGTCCGCGCACCCTCTCTTCACCGAGTAACGGGATGAAGATCGAGGAAATGAGCCCCGGTTTGTTCTTGCGAAACTGCATGTAGGCTAGCGGGAGCGCGATAATCGTGTAGTTCGCCCACGGATGGAGTCCCCAATGGAAGAAAGACGTCACCGTGGCAAAATCCGCCGCTTCGGCTGTACCGCCCGCCATGTTTAGCGGGTTTATGAAATGATTCAGCGGTTCGGCCACGCCCCAGAAGACAAGGCCAATGCCCATTCCTGCGGAAAAGAGCATGGCGAACCAGGTGAGGTTTGAGTATTCCGGTCGTGAGTCGTCGGCTCCGAGCCGGATTTTGCCGTATCGGCTGAAAGCGACCGCGAGCACGAAGACGACGAATGCGAACATCGTGATCAGGTAGAACCAGCCGAACTGCGTGGTGAGAAATTCAAATACACTGTTGGCCACTTTGCCGAAAGAGGCAGGGGAGATGATTCCCCAACCGGCGATCAGGGCGACGACAATCAGCGAGATGATAAATACAGGATTAAATCTCTTCATATAGTCTATGTCCTTTTCGTCAGATCTTGACTTTGTACACCGTCTGCTCCTTTGCGTCATCGGTCAGCGCATCAAGAGCCACCTCAACACGGTGTTTTCTGAGGCGATGCTGCGCTTCTTTCGGCGTTGCCGGATCTCCCAAGGGATACGGGATGGAAATGGTCGGTACGATTTTGTTGGCGCCGACTGTGACGGCGACCGGAATCAAGTTGGCAAGCTGGACGACCGGCATGCCCGTTTTTTCGATTTCTTTAACGATCGTTGCACCGCAACGAGTACACGTCCCTCAGGTCGATACAAGCAGAACGCCATCCACTTGATCCTCCTTCAGGTGTTCATAGATTTCTCTGCCCATGCGGGCCGCTTCGCGTTGCGTCGTGCCGGTTCCAACCGTTGAATAGAAGTAGGGATGCAAAGAACCGATTTTTCCTTCTTTGACAAACTCCTGCATGACGTCGAGCGGTAAGATCACGTTCGGATCGGCATCGGCTGCAGCCGGGTCGAACCCTGCGTGAATCGTTTTGAATTCGCCGCTCTTCAAACGGTCCATATGATCGATACGGTATCGTCCCCAGCGCGTGGCTGACGCTGACTGGATGCGATCCGGATTATCGACCGGAACAATACCGCCCGAGGTGACGAGGGCGATCTTCGCTTTTGACAGATCCTTGATCGGCGGTGCGATCGGAATCATGTCACGCGCGCTGATCGGCAGTTCCGTCTCAAACGGCTCGCCTTTCAGTTTCTTGATTAACATGTCGACGCCGCGATCGGCTGCCGTCACGGGCTCTTTCAACCACACCTGATGGCGGATGCCGCGCGGGAAGTAGCCTTCTTCGTCTGCGGGACCGGTGTCCTCACCGGCCAAGAGCTTATTAGCATAAGCGGCGATATCTGCGACATTCTTGCGCATGCTGGTCGCTGACGGACCGCCGATAAAGATCGGCATTTCCGATTTGAACATCTCGACGCCGGGATTCTCCTCGTGCATCGATGTCAAAACTGGGACGCCGAACTCCTCTTTGACCGCCTTGCAGATCGTGCCGCAGGCGACGCCGTAGCGTCCCGCTTGAAACGCCGGTCCGGCGATAAAGATATCGAACTCCTTGTCTTTGAGAAATTCGAGAATCGTGGCAGTCGCCTTTTCCGTGTCCGTGCCCATCGTGTTGTCACCGCAGACGACGGTGTGCGTCACTTTGGCGTCTTTCAGGGCTTCGTTCAGCGCCATACCGGGACCGACCGAACCTTCTCTGATTTCCGGCTGGTGATCCGCTTTGTCTTCGCCTCCGATACCAGCGAAGAACTGATTGATGTAATGAATCACTTTCTTCATCGGTAACCTCCTAAAATTCCTTCATTGTCTTGGTCGACCAACCGGCGATCATGTCGCCGCAGAACATCGCGTTGTTCTCCATAATGATCGATCCGTCTTCTCTGACCGAAGGTCCAAGTTCATCGTCATCGGGCCAACCGCCGGATAGACCGTCTCTGGCCAGTGCCTGCAGTTCACCAATGACTTCATCGGCCGGCTCGAGCTCGATCATTTCACTGACGTTGCCTGTTGACACGAGCGCATTGGCCTTCACATCGAGCGTCACGAGCGGTTGGCTCGCGCCGTCTCGACCTGTACATTCATTCGAGATTCCGACTGTTTTGACGCCCACATCTTCCAGTGCGACGAGGCACAGAATATAGTCGGCATCCGGGTTGCCGTAGCCTTCCTCCGTCACGATCGCGCCGTCAGCGCCGAGCGATTTGGCGATCTGCGCGACGAAAATCGCGGAACGCTGTTTTTGCTCGAGACTGACATTCAGATTGCTCATGATAATGCCGAGGAAATTCAACGATTTTCCGTGTTCGCGATAAAGTGACTTGATCGTCGGGAAGTTTTGGAAATCATAGGTCGACCATTTTGACGACGACGGCATGAAACTACCGGAAATAATTCCGCCGTCCAGCACCTCATTCGGATGCATGAAGGTCGGCACAAAATGGTTCAGATCCCAGCCGTAGAGAAGATCGTTGTAGCCCATCTCTTCCATCTGAGACTGCGGCTGCATCACGAGAACGACGGACGGCAGCTTATTTACCTCTTCCGATCGTTTCGTGACCGGAGGCAATTCGTAAGTCTCGCTGTCTTCCGGTTCCAACTCAGCCACGACTTTACCGACATACTCGGCAAAGCGGTGTACAGCCCAGCGGATCGCTCTGTTTTTCTTTTGCTGTTCTCTTTGTTCGAATTCTTCGTCGGTGTCGATCACCAGACACAGGTTGATCAAACTGCCGAACAGCGTGTACTTTTGACCTTCTCCCCACATGTCGACCAGGCCGTCGCCGAACGATCCCCAGTGTTTGCCGACACCGAGAATACTCATGTTCTTCAGGGCATGGATCGTTCCGGATCCGCACATGCGCAGATCACCGGTGACGCCGGGGAACAAGGACTCGCCGTCGAGTCGCACACGCGCCTCGACTGCCTCTTTGACTGGGACGATGCGTTTTTTCTCGCCTGGTCTTGCGATCACGATGTCACACTCGGTGATGTGTTCGTCTTCCAGAATAAAAGCTATCGCCTCTTCCTTGTTTATGGTGAGTACGCCGTCGGCAAATGATAGTTTCTCACCAAAAACGATATCCTTCACATAGAAGTTTCCAATTTTCAGTTGCAAAGTTGAGTCTCCTTCCGATAAATTGTCGATAATGACAGCTAAATCTTATCATAAACGCGTTTACTTTTGTCAAACCGCATAAGGTGAGCGCTCTTGACCTAATTTATGCATTTATAAATATTGATGAAGTAAATACATTAATTGGCTGATCAGGATACGGCGATCTGCGCTACAATGGATTTACGCGGTCTTTGCTCCGTTAGAGTCCACGTAGCGCAAAGGAAAAAATGCGAAAACGTTTAGATAAAAGACTAATGAAGCGAAAATTCGTCGAAGCGTGTATCCAGCTCATGGAGGAGAAGGGGCACGATAAGACGAGCTTGCGCGACGTTGCCAAATTGGCCGGGTACAACCAGGCAACGGTCTACAATTATTTTGCCAATGTCGATCACCTGAAGTTCTATGCTGCGATGCGCCTGACCAGAGACTATTATCAGTCACTCGTCGATTATGTGGCGGACGCCAAGGACAGTATGGACCGCTTCCTTTTAATCTGGGAGTCCTTCTGTGTGCATGCGTTCAGACAACCTGAACTGTTTCAATACCGCTTCTATCTCTTCGTCGGCGATGAAAACGACGATATCGTCGAAGGATATTACGAAGATTTTCCTGAAGATTTCCAGCCGGGACTCGGCAGCTCGATCACCGAGATGTTGACTCGCACGAATATCACCGACCGGGCGATGGCTTTAGTCGATGACCTGATCCTTGAAGGCTACATCAGGCAGGAGGATCGGGAGAAGTTCAATGATCTGATCCTGATCTTGTTTGAGGGAGTATTCTTACGCGTATTAAACAAGCGGATAGACAAAGAGACGGCGCTTCGTCGCTTGATGGGGCACATCATCGATGCGACATCAGCCTATCTGCAAAAGCCGTACGACTTCGACGCCTTCAAAGCCGGTGCGAAGAAAAGACTATCCGAAGCCGAGGCTTGAGGGAACGACTAACTCTGACCCGGAAAACAGTTCTCCGGTCACTTGCTACATGCCCCTGATAGCCGCTTAAACCTCTTCTCCCATATTGAATTTCACCCACTCTTCGATGTCTTTTTCTCCATGTTGAAGCACCTGCAGGAAATCGGGATCCATGTACGCAAGAATATGTTCATCTTCCTCATCGTTTTTTCTGTAGGTGATCGCTTCACCATCTTCCGAGCCGGCATAGTCTCGACCGGCCACATAGCCGAGACGGTCGAGGATTTTCTCAACCAGTAGAAAACCTTTTTCTCTCGCTTCGATATAGGATTTCACTTCTTCATTACCGACAATATAGGCATCGACACGCGTTGCGCCCTCGATCAGCCCTTGATCCGGTTCATCGAGATTGGGGATCGATTGCCAAAGGATATCGATGTCTTCAGTATCGGTAAACATAAATCGCGTGATCGGAACGAGGTTCCCGTGATAGGAGACCTCGGTATAATCCGGCAGTTTTGTCGGATCGATTGATTCATAAGTAAATGAGTATTCGTCATACGTGTCCGTCACACTTTTAAATCCGGGAATCTGTTTAACAAACTCATAACCGGATGAAAAATCTTCAAAGACGGCGAGTGGGATGGTGCGTTCTTCTTGGCTCAGGCTTAATAAAATCATAATTGGCCTCCCATGATGCTTTGCTTTCAGAATACAGGATTTCATGTAAGGTGTGACTTGTTTTTTGTGAATTGGCGGAGCGATCTTCCCGCACGGCCAATTGGCATACGCTGTCTTTATGGCCTACACTCGAGATCAGTTGTCGCGAGTGATGACCCAGGAGATTACATGGAAGACAAAAGAACCAATGCGCGCCTTTGGAGCAAGTCGTTTTTCTTGATAACGCTGCTCAATTTGCTCTTGTTCTTTGGTTTTCAGCTTTTACTGCCGACCTTGCCGGTCCACGTGCAAGGGATGGGCGGCGACGACGCGGTGATCGGTTGGGTGACCGGTCTGTTCACTGTCTCCGCTTTGCTTATCCGGCCATTCACCGGCGCGGCGCTCGATCGCTTCGGTCGAAAATGGCTCTTCATTGCAGGACTCGGTCTCTTCGTTTTGGTCACAGTGTCCTATAGCTATCTGCCGACGATCGGTCTCATCTTACTGTTTCGTTTTTTACATGGTTTCGGCTGGGGTGTGGCGAGCACGGCGTCGAACACGATCGCGTCCGACATCATCCCGGCGAAACGGTTCGGTGAAGGCATGGCTTTCTTCACGCTCGCCGCAAATGTCGCGATGGCGGTGGCGCCGGCCGTCGGTCTCTACATTCTGCATGCCGTCGGTTTCCGCACTGTCTCCCATCTCTCGGCTTTGCTCGTCGTCGGTGGATTCCTCCTTGCGTTTTTGTTTCGTTACAAGCAAATGGATGAGGTGGGCGAGACTGCGCACCGTATCGCTTTCATCGAGAGATCTTCAATCCGACCGTCGCTTGTCATCTTCTTTGTGTCGGTCACGTACGGAGCGATCAACAGTTTTTTGTCGCTCTATGCGAGAGAAAAAGGCATCGAGAATATCGGTGTGTTTTTCACGGTCTATGCGGTCTCCATGCTTTTATCGAGGCCGGGATTCGGTCTTCTGGTCGACCGAAAAGGTGTCTCCGTCGCAGTCGTACCGGGCATGATCCTCGTGATGCTCGCCATGTACGCGCTGCATCGGGCGGAGAGTCTCACGATGTTTCTCGTCGCGGCCGCACTCTACGGCGTCGGCTTCGGCGCGAGCCAGACGAGTCTACAGACAATGGCCGTGATCCATGCACCGCGTGAGAGGCTCGGTATCGCGAACTCGACGTTCTTTACCGGCTTCGACAGCGGTATCGGTGTCGGCTCGGTCGTTCTCGGCATGGTTTCCAAGCGTGTCGGTTACAGCCGGATGTTTCTCATCTCGGCTGCATCCGTCGTCGTCGCGCTTTTACTGTTTTTCATTTTCTCGCTTGAGCAAAGTCGGATGAGCAAAGAGAAGTGATATGATATCCATCATCCCCCATGGGGGGATAGTGGAGGTCAGATGTCAAACCATACGGAGACGAAACGTGTATTGAACCGCTTGTCGCGTGCGATCGGGCACATGGAAGCGATAAAACGGATGGTTGAAGAGGATCGAGACTGCAGTGAGATCTTAATTCAACTGTCGGCTGTGCGCTCAGCGATCAACAATGTGGGGAAGATCATCTTGAAGGATCATGTGCGTCACTGCGTCGTTGAGGCGGTCGAATCACATGATGAAAAGACACTCGATCTGTTCTCTGAAGCGCTCGATCAGTTTCTAAAATAGTGAAAGACGACACGAGGCAGATACTGCGGCTTGCGGTACCGGCGACGATTGAGAACATCCTGCAGGCGTTGGTCGGTTTCATCGATACCCTGATGATCGCCCAACTCGGTTTGTTCGCGGTCACCGGTGTCGGGCTCGGCAATAATATTCTGGCCGTCTATCTGGCCGTTTTTTTGGCGCTCGGCATCGCTTCTTCCTCGCTAATCACGAGAAAGCTAGGCGCGAATGATGAACCTGCCGCGAAGACGTATGCGGCGCATGCCCTTATGTTCGCAGTAGTCACCGGCTTTCTGCTCGCTGTGTTGTCCTTGATATTCGGTCGCTCGATGCTGTCGGCCATGGGTGCTAAGGATGAGGTGATGGCAGCCGCTTCCACGTATTTTCTTGTGGTCGGAGCCGGATCGATCTTCCAGTCTCTTTTGGTCGTGAGTGGCAGCATCGTGCGGGCGACCGGCGATACGAAGACACCGATGATCGTGAACACGGCGGTCAACTTCATCAATATCGGCGTCGATTATATCTTGATCTTCGGTCTCGGTCCGATTCCGGCACTCGGCGTACTCGGCACGGCGATCGGCACGGTGGTGGCCAGAGTGATCGGCTTTATCTGGATGCTGCGAGTGATTCAAAAGTCGACACTCGCGCTTCGTCAGGCCGACTTCAGATGGCAGAGGAGTGGGCAGGTTATAACACTGTCGGTTCCGGCTGCACTCGAAAGACTTGTCATGCGTTTGGGGCAGGTGCTCTATTACTCCCTGATCGTGTCGATCGGTGTGACCACGTATGCCTCTCACGTGATCGCCGGAAATATCGAAAGCTTTGTCTATATGCCGGGCTACGGGCTTGCGACCGCCGCTTCGATTCTCGCCGGCAGAGCCTACGGCTCCGGCCGGCCGGACAAAGCCCGTGAGATCGGTGTCCGCTCGGTCAAGATAGGACTGTTGATCATGGGCGCCGGCGGTGTATTGTTATTTTTTGGTTCACCGCTTTTTGCAAAAATCTTCACGGACGATCCGGTGGCGATAGGGAAGGTGGTCACCGCGTTACGCATCGACGCGTTTGTCCAGATACCGTTGGCGATCGGGCTCATCCTGACCGGCGCACTGCAGGGGATCGGTGACATGAAAACCCCGCTTTTCAGCACGATCATCGGCATGTGGGGGGTACGCGTTATCGGTGTATTTTTACTCGGCAAGCAGCTCGGACTCGATATCGCCGGCATCTGGCTATCGATCTTGATCGATAACGCGATCCGCGCAGTCGTCCTGAGTATTCGCTTCAAACGCCTAACGGCCCTTGCTCCACAAGGCGACAGTCTTACGAAACGCACATTGAATTAAAATAAAATCAATCGATGCTTGATAAAATGGCGAAGATCCTTTCATCCGCTTGACTGTCGCTTTTTCTGAAGTTATTTTAATTTGGAAATACTGATAATTATGCAGATCGTCTCTTGGGGCGATCTTCTTTTGGAGGCATAGGGTGAAACAATACAGCAAAGTCGTGCTCGCATATTCCGGTGGACTCGATACATCGGTATTACTTCACTGGCTCAAAGCGAATGGTGTCGCCGAAGTGATCTGCGTCGCTGCCGATCTCGGTCAGATTAAAGATCGCGCGTCGCTTGAAAAGAAAGCGAAGATGAGCGGTGCCGCGAAACTTCATGTTTTAGATCTCAAAGAGACCTTTTTGCGTGACTACGCATTTGCTGCACTGCGCGCCGGTGCGAAATACGAAGGTGTATATCTTCTCGGCACGGCGACGGCGCGTCCGTTGATTGCGGAAAAATTGGTCGAGATCGCGCATCTCGAAGAGGCCTCCGTGATCTGTCATGGCTGTACCGGCAAGGGAAACGATCAGGTGCGCTTCGAACTCATGATCAATGCACTCGATCCATCGCTTGAAGTGCTCGCTCCGTGGCGCTTTTGGGAAATCCGCAGCCGCTCACAGGAAATCGATTATGCGGAACTGCATGGCATTCCGCTCGATGTCTCGCGGGAAGACGATTATTCGAAAGATGAAAACCTGTGGCATCTGTCGCACGAGGGACTCGATCTCGAAAGTACGGAAAACGAGGCTGACCTCGATCGCATGCTGGAGTGGAGTGTGCCGCCTTGGCAGGCTGAATCTGAGCCCGCCTACGTCAGCATCACGTTCGAGCGCGGTTACCCGGTGGCAGTAGATGATGAGACTTTTGATCCGGTGTCCCTCGTTTCAACCCTTAACGTACTCGGTAGCCGGCACGCGATCGGTATCGATGATATCGTGGAAAACCGTCTCGTCGGCATGAAAAGCCGCGGCGTCTATGAAAATCCGGCCGGTACGATACTCTACAAAGCGCATCAGTATCTGGAGAGTGTGACGCTCGATCGGGACACGTACCACTATAAGCAAAAACTGGCGCTCGATTACGCATCGCTCGTCTACAACGGGCAGTGGATGAGCACTTTGAAGCAGGCGCTCGACGCGTTTGTCGACAAGACTCAGGAACAGGTGAGCGGCACGGTTCGGCTGAAACTCTATCGCGGCAACGTCTTGCCGGCTGGCATCAGCTCACCTTATTCACTCTATTCGGCAGGCTACGCGACGTTTGAAGAAGATGACGTGTATCAGCAGTCGGATGCGACCGGCTTTATCCATCTCTATGGACTGCCGATCAGGATTCAGGCGAAGATGCGCCAGAGGAACGGGCTTTGACGATCTGGCAGGGACGATTATCGGGTGAACTTCATGCATTGGCGGACGAATACAACCGTTCGCTCCCGGTCGACCGCCGCCTGATCAAAGAAGACCTGGAAGGCTCGATTGCCCACGTGGAGATGCTCGCCAAACAGGACATTATTGATCGAGATGACGGCGCGTTGCTCGTCGCCGAATTAAGCCGTATGCTCGCCGAGGTCTCCGCTGGAGAGCTCGAAATCGACGAACGTGCCGAAGACATACACAGTTTCCTTGAACAGGAGCTGACACGCCGGCTCGGAGAGGTCGGTAAAAAAGTGCACACGGGGCGCTCCAGAAACGACCAGACGGCACTTGCTTTGAAACTGTGGCTGAAGCGACAGATCGAAGTCACGGTGTCTCTGCTTGAAGGCGTTGTGCTTTCGCTTATCGATCGCGCTGAGCGCGCGGCCGATCTTATCATACCGGGATACACACATCTGCAGGCGGCGCAACCGGTTAGTGTCGGTCACTATCTTTTAAGTTACGCCTGGATGTTTATCAGGGATCGTGAGCGGTTTTTGGATCTTAAGGTTCGGGTTGACCGCATGCCGCTCGGTGCCGCCGCTTTGGCCGGTACCTCCTTTCCTCTCGATCGCCATGCGGTACGGGAGAGGCTCGGATTCTCGGAACTCAGCCTGAACAGCATGGACGCGGTCGGTGATCGCGACCACGTGATCGAGTATCAGGCGGCGGCTGCGATCTCGATGATGCATGTGTCGCGTCTGGCGGAGGATCTGATCATCTACACGTCTACCGGCTACCGTTTTATTTCTTTCTCCGATGCTTTTTCGACCGGGTCGTCGATTATGCCGCAAAAGAAAAATCCCGATCTTGCCGAACTGATGCGCGGCAAGACGGCGCGCGTCTACGGCAACTTGATGCAGGCACTCACCTTGATGAAGGCGCTGCCGATGACCTACAACAAGGATATGCAGGAAGATAAGGCGAGCCTTTTCGATTCGGTCGATACATTGCAGTCAACGCTCGCTTTACTAACTCCGATGCTGGAAAGTTTGACCTTTCACGAAGAGCAGATGCGTTCTGCTTGCCGTGACGGGTTCTTAAATGCGACCGATTGCGCCGATTACTTGGTGCGAAAGGGGCTCTCTTTCCGCGAAGCGTATAAAGTGACCGGCGAATTGGTTCAAAAGGCGAGCGATGCCAGCGTGACGCTGGAGTCACTCGATCTTTTCACGTTTAAGCATGCACACCCTCTATTCGATTCGGACATCTATGATGCCATCGACCTCGATCGTTGTCTTCTGGCGAGAGAGACAGAGGGTGGGCCCGGGAAGCATGCGTTCTCATTGCAGGTCGAGGCGGCGCGTGCGGCGCTTCTTAAATGAAAAGGAGCCGCAAGCGGCTCCTTTTTAAATCAGACTTTGTGACGGTAATGGCGTTTGTATTTTCGGAAGTGATTGAGGTCTCTTAGAAAGAGATAGAGACGGCGTCGAAACGACATATCTTTCTTATAAAAGAGTGACGTACTCGTTTTTCCTTCACGCACCAATTGCTTGATCTTTTTCACCTTTTGCTTGTCGTTCACATATTTGTACACGACGCCGAGCGGTACGACATGCCAGAAATGATCGTCTTTGACCATCTTTAGTTCGAGCGGTTTGTCGAGCAGATAATCGTCGACCAGATAGGTGGCGAGATTGTCACCGCCGCCGGTGACCCGGTAATGGCTTCGCCCCTGCCTGATATTGATCTCGAACATCTTGAATTTGCCGTCACGCGGATCGAGCTTGATGTCGCAGTCGCAAAATCCCTGGAACCCGATATCTTCGAGCATCAGCCGGATCTTATCCATGAACTCCGGATGGTAGCTGACCAGCGTGGCGGCATTGCTGCCAAATCCTTTCGGCGTATGCTCTTCGAGCAGGACATTACCCATGTTCATCAATTTGACTTTCTTATCCCTGCCGGCGTAGATATGCAGGTCGTACATCTGGGAGTCGTGTCCCGGAACTTCTTCCTGAATGATCATGTCCTGGTCATAGCCGTGGCCGTAGATCGTCTGCAAAAGCTCATTCAGCCGTGCCCGATCGGCGACAAAATAGACCTTGTTTTGGCCGGGGAAGGCGTGCGCGTTATAGCTGACCGTGTCAGACGGTTTTAACACGACAGGAAAAGACAGGTCGAGCTCGAAGTCAAGCGGCGTCCCTTTTTTGTAGACGTACATTTTCGCGTAATCGAGACCGTATTGATCGCACAGTTGATAGAAGTTTTGCTTCAAGGTGAAACGATCCAGCACTTCTTTTGGTGCATAGGGGAGCACGAAGTTGCGACTGAGCCTTTCTTTGTTCTCCACGATCAATCGGACATAGTGGTCGGCGCAGCCGATCAGGAGGAGGGTTTTGCCGGCATGTTCTTTGGCGACCTGCTCGACCGTCTCCAAAAAGGCGTCTGTTTCGTCGAGATTTTCGACGACGATCAGGTCGAGGATCTTGGAGTGGTCGATCGGTCCGGCGGGACTACGCGCGATCACTAAAGAACGTTTGTTATACGCCTCATGAAAGGCACGGGCCATACTGTAGACATTAATATCGCTAGCCAGGAGAATCGGTAAAAAAACAGGTATCTGCACGTCGGAAAAGCCTCTTCGTCATTAATATCTTAAATAATACGCAATCAAGATACTATAGTATGAGTTATGCCATGGGTGGTCAAGGAATCTATATCTTAACGATGTACTTTTCCGTTATAACTCCCATAATAGGTAGACACGAGAAGCGGAGGTGTGCGGTGTGAACATCACGGTAAGACGTTTTCAGCCGGGCGACATCCCTGGAATGCTCGAAATCTGGAATGAGATCATCGAGGCCGGACAGGCCTTTCCGCAGGAAGACTTTCTGGACGAAGAGACGGGATGCTTGTTTTTTTCGGAGCAAGATCACAGCGCGGTTGCCGTCGACGATAAGTCGTTGGTCCTCGGTCTTTACATCCTGCATCCGAACAATGTCGGCCGTTGCGGCCATCTGGCCAATGCCAGTTACGCCGTGCGCGAAGAGTATCGAGATCGCGGCATCGGCAGGTTGCTCGTCGAAGATAGTCTCATCGAGGCTTCGCGGCTTGGTTTTCGCATCATGCAGTTCAACGCGGTGGTGGCGAATAACGAAGGGGCGATGCATCTTTACGAGTCACTCGGCTTCGTTCGCCTCGGGCTGATTCCCGGCGGGTTTCGTTTAAAAGACGGTCGCTTTGAAGATATGTATCCTTACTATAAGATTCTCGAGCCTGTTTCAGATAACGTGGGAGATGAGCAGCGAAAAAAGTGAGCATGGTTGATGGATGAAGCAAGACAGACGATAGAGAAGATACGCGAACGATTATTCCTTTTGCAAGATGAAGGATATAGAGATTTCATCGCGAATCTGATACCGACGATCGACAAAGCGCGGATCATCGGGGTGCGGACACCGATGCTGAAATCGTTGGCGAAAGAGATGAGAGGAACTCCGGATGCCGATCAGTTTATTAGCGTGTTGCCGCACCACTATTACGAAGAGAACAACCTACACGGGCTGATTATCTCCGAGTCGAAAGCGATCGAGCCGGCACTTTCTCTCGTTGAGCGATTCCTGCCGTTTGTCGACAACTGGGCGACCTGCGATTCGCTGCGGCCGAAGGCCTTCGCCAAAAACCAGCCCCACCTGCTCGAGCCGGTGCAGCGTTGGCTTTCCTCGGAGCATGAGTACACGGTACGTTTTGCGATCGGTGTTTTGATGAACTACTTTTTGGGCGATGCCTTTCGCGTCGAGCACCTCGATCTCGTCGCCTCGATTGACCGTGAGGAGTACTACATCCGGATGATGGTGGCCTGGTATTTCGCGACGGCTTTAACCAAACGGTTTGCTGAGACGTTGCCCTGGATCGAGGAACAAAAGCTGCCCCTTTGGAACCACAACAAAGCGATTCAAAAGGCGATTGAAAGTCGCGTCGTGACAGATGAACAAAAGGCCTATCTGCGAACACTGAGGCGAAAGACATGATAAAAAAAGGCATCTATGCGTGGTATGGCTATGATCTCCAACCGAAGACGGCGTTGGAGAAAATGGCCACGGTCGGCTTTGAGACGACGACGATCTGGTGGTCGGATGAGTTTTTTCCGAAAGAGACGACGCTTCGAATGGCGCGTGATCTCGGCTTGGAAGTTGTGAGCGGACATCTACCTTATGCCGGCACCAATGCGCTCTGGCAGGACGGGACCGATGGAGAGAAATACCTTGCCTGGCTATTATCCCTGATTGAAGACGCCGGCAAAGCCGGTCTACCGATACTCATTTTGCATCCGGCGGAAGGACCGACACCGCCACCGATCAGCGATATCGGTCTGGAGCGTTTTGCGCTCTTACTCGAAAATGCGACATCTGCCGGCGTGCGACTGGCACTTGAAAACGTGCGAAGCCGTGATCACTTTGATTCTTTGCTTCAGACGTTTCCCGATCTCGGTGTCTGTTACGACAGTGGACACAATAATGCGGTGACGAAAGACCTTTCGCTCTTGACGCCTTACCGGGAGCGGGTGATCGCCGTGCATCTTCATGATAACGACGGCATGAAGGATCTGCATCAACTGCCGTTTGAAGGCACGATCGATTGGCCTGCCGAGATGAAGATGCTGTCTCAAACGGCGTACGACGGGCCGTTGATGCTGGAATCGATCTCCGACGGCAGTCTCGAACCGGATCTGTATCTTCAGCGGTGTATAGACGTGCTCGATCGACTGGCAGGATATTTAACGCATTCGTAATCTGGCCTTTGTCCATGCTCGCTTATACTTAAAAAAAAGCATGTCCTTTGCCCGTTAAGGAGGCATCCTATGGTTCAATTGCTCGCCCTGTTTCTAGCTTTCATCCTCGGCTTATTCGGCATGTCGCCGGCACCTGTTTCCGACGTCCCGACAGCGACGCCGGCAGCTGAGGCGATCGGCATCGAGTGGCAGAATTATCCGAAAATCGACGGCTCGACCTCGACCCTGCCTGTCGTCCAGGCGCTCTATGATGCGATGTTCGGCAAAGATGAAGCGGCATCCCGCCACTTTCCGGAGACGGCGTCAAAGACGGTGCCGTCGTATCACAAGCTGATCGCCGGCGAGGTCGACCTGATCGTCGTCCCGTACCCCTCACAGGAGGTCAAAGATGCGGCGTCGGAAGCCGGTGTGACGCTGACCTATGAACGATTTGCGGCCGAAGCCTTGATTTTCATCACGCCGGCGGAAAATCCGGTTGATTCGATCACGGCGGAGCAGATCAGGAAGATCTACGTCGACTACTCGATCCGAAACTGGAGTGAACTCGGCGGACCGGACAAGGAACTGGTTCCGATCAGCCGAAATCATGACAGCGGCAGCTGGTCGCAGCTCGACAATTTTATCCTGAAAGGCGACCCGATCCACCCGGAAATCGAGAAAAACTACGTGTCTTTGACGATGGAGGATATCGTCTTCATGGTGGCTGGTTACCACCACGGCGGCATGGACGGAGAACCGACCAATTCGTATGCCATCGGCTTTACGCTCTACAAATACCTGATCGACAACGACCGGATAACCGGTGTCGGTGAAGATCTGAAAATTTTAGACTATGAAGGCGTGAAACCGGACGTCGAGACGATCAGCTCCGGCTACTATCCGCTATCCGACGGCTATTACCTTGTCTTTCGAAAAGATGAACCGGAAGACTCGCCGGTCAGAGCGCTCGTCGCCTGGCTGAAATCGGACGACGGCAAAGCGATGCTGGAAACACTCGGCTTTGCGCCGGCAGATTAGGAGGTGGATGGGTGGCCAAAATGAAAGCGACAGACGCTGACGTCCTGGCGTTTATCGAATCGATCGAGTCGGAGAAAAAGCGTGACGACGCTTACCGACTGCTCTCGATCTTTGAAGAGGAGACCGCCTATCCGGCGGTGATGTGGGGAGACTCGATCATCGGTTTTGGCCGCTATCATTATGTGTACGAAAGCGGCCACAGTGGCGACGCGCCGAAGGCGGCGTTTTCACCGCGCAAGGCGAGGCACAGCCTCTATCTTCTGCCGTATGACGAAAGAAGAGACGATTATCTCAGGCGGTTAGGCAAGGTGAAAGCTGCCGTGTCCTGCATTTACGTCAACAAATTGGATGATATCGATACGGATGTGCTGCGCGAGTTGATCCGCGAGACCGTTAAGCGGGTTGACGAACTTTATCCGAATAATTGACCTGGATCAATGAAAGGTGATGGCATCCACAAGTAGACTGTCCCCATAAGCAAACATTTCAAGGAGATTTAAGGTTATGGCAGAGCGCATCAAACGGCCTATCAAAAACAACGTCAGCTGGATTGGTTACATCGATTGGGAGCTCGACAGCTTCCACGGCGATGACTACTCGATCAATCACGGCTCGAGTCAAAACGCCTATCTGATCGAAGAAGAAAAGACGGTCCTGATCGATACGGTCTGGACACCGCACGATAACGTCTTTATGGAAAACCTGAAAAAGGTGGTCGATTTGAAGAAACTCGACTACGTCATCGTCAACCACGGCGAAGTCGACCACTCCGGTGCGCTGCCCGCCCTGATGAAGGAGCGCCCCGATCTGACGATCGTCTGCACGAAGAACGCCCTGTCTTCTCTGAAGGGGCAGTTCGACGCCGAAGATTGGAATTACCACGTCGTGAAGACGGGTGACTCGATCGACATCGGCAATGGTAAATCGCTCGTCTTCGTTGAGATGCGCATGCTGCACTGGCCTGATTCGATGGCGGCGTATCTGACCGAAGACAATATTCTCTTCTCAAATGACGCATTCGGTCAGCATTATGCGGTCGACGGTCTGTTTAACGATCTGGCCGATCAGTGTGTGCTGGAAGCGGAAGCGATGAAGTACTACGCGAACATCCTGAATCCGTTCTCGCCGTTGGTCGCAGCCAAGATTAAGGAAGTCGTCGGCCTCAATCTGCCGATCGACATCATCGCACCGAGTCACGGCGCGATCTGGCGCGATAACCCGCTGCAGATCGTTGAGAAGTATGCGGAGTGGGCCGACGATTATCAGGAAGATCGTCTGACGATCGTCTACGACACGATGTGGGAAGGCACGGCGGAACTCGCCCATATGCTGGCGGCCGAGGCTTTGCACTCCTACCCCGAGACGCGCGTGGCCCTATTCAATATCGCCAAAGCCGACAAAAACGACATTATGACCGAAGTGTTCCGCTCGCGTGCGATCGCGGTCGGTTCGCCGACCGTCGGCAACGACATCTTGTCGACCGTCGCAGGCTGGCTCCATTTCCTGAAGTCACTGAAGTTCAAGAAAAAGAAAGCGGCGGCATTCGGCTGTTACGGCTGGAGCGGTGAGCACGTCGACAAGCTGAAAGAAAGGCTCGATGACGCCGGCTTCGAAGTCGTCGATCCGGCGCTCCGCGTGCAATGGAAAGCGAAACAGGCGGTACTGCCGGAAGTGAAGGAGATTATCGACGCGCTTCTTGGTTAAAATGGCTTCATGAATACTGAAGTCGCACGAAAAGTTCGTTTGGATAAATATGAGAAGGTCGCCGTCATCGGCGCTCCCGAAGGCTATCAGGACACGCTCGGAGACGACGTGTCCTTTTCCTTGACCGCAGCACCGTTCGACCTGTGTCTCGCGTTTGTCTTTTCCCTGGAAGAGATGACCCGTTTCGCCAGACAGGCGGCAAAAGACGGGATCATTTTGCCGGGCGGCGTCTTACTCTTTGCCTATCCCAAGGCCAATAACAAGGTGTACCCGGCGATCGGCAGGGATGATATTTTCCCGACATTCGGCATCGATCCGGACGGCGACGGCATCGTCCCGGATACGTCGCTCTCTTTTAATCTGATGGTGAAACTCGATGATGTATTCACGATCATCGGGTTGAAAAATATGGCGGGACAAAGACGTCCTTCGGAAACAAGGCCGAGTCAGATAGCCGCCGATTATGAGGCAAAAATACCGGAGCTTCGCGCTCGGCTCGAGTCGTCTCCTGAAATCCTAACGTTCTTCGACGGTCTGACTCCCGGCTACAAGCGAAACTGGGCGCGCTTTGTCTTTAGTGCCGTCAAAGAGGAGACAAAAAACAGCCGCTTCGAAAAGATGAAGCGGCTGCTTGAAGCCGGTAAAAAGACGATCTAGTTACGTCATTTTTCATTTTCGTCGACGACGTGAACCTTGATCGCGTTCGTCGTGCCCGACATACCGACCGGTGTGCCACCGGCCAGAATCAGGATATCGTCTTGATGCAAATCGATCAGACTTTGTGCGGCTCTGATCCCCTGTTCAAATACGGCGTCGGTGTCAAACACGACATCGATCAGGGCCGGGGTGACCCCCCAGCTCAGGTTCAGCTGGCGCTGCGATCGCGGCGACACGGTGAATGCGAGGATCGGGCTGTCCGGGCGGAAACGCGAAATGAGACGCGCGGTGTCGCCACTGTAGGTCATCGGCACGATCGCCTTCGCATCGAGATCTCGCGCCGTGATGCAGGCGGCGTGGGAGATCGCATTTGAGACGTTCTTTTTCAGGTCATACGTCTCCTTGTCGAATTGATCCCAGTAGTCGATCGTCGTCTCGGTCGCGAGTGCGACCCGATCCATCGTTTTGACCGCCTCGATCGGGTATAAGCCGGCAGCCGTCTCGCCCGACAGCATGATCGCCGACGTACCGTCGATGATCGCGTTCGCGACGTCCGATACTTCGGCCCTCGTCGGCCTCGGATTACGCATCATCGAGTCGAGCATCTGGGTCGCCGTGATGCACGGTTTGCCGATCATGTAGCACATGCGGATCAACTCTTTTTGGATCGCCGGTACCTGCTCCATCGGTATCTCGACGCCCATGTCGCCTCTGGCTACCATCAGAGCGTCGGCTCTATCGAGGATCTCTTCGATGTTGTCGAGTCCCTCCTGATTTTCGATCTTCGCGATAATCCTTATCTCGGGTGCGCCTAAGTCTGCCAGTATGTCACGGATCACATCGATCGCCTGGCCGTTTCGGACGAAGGAGGCGGCGATGAAATCGACCTCGTGTTTGACGCCGAATTCGATATCCGCGATGTCCTTATCACTGAGGGACGGAAGTCTGGTCGCCGTATTCGGCAGATTGATACTCTTTCGATTGCCGAGCGGTCCGCCGTTCAAGACGGACGTGATCACGTCGTTGCCGTCGATCGCTTCGACGATCAGCTCGATCAGGCCGTCATCGATCAGAATGTGGGTACCGACCGAGACGTCTTCGTTCAAGTAGGGGTAGGTGACCGACACGCCGTCCTTGTTCCCGAGTTTTTCCTCGGTATAGAGCGTGAAGCGGTCGCCGACTGAAAGCTCAGTCGGATTTTGTTCTAAAAGTCCCGTCCTTATCTCCGGACCTTTCGTGTCGAGTATGATCGGGATCGGAAGGTTCAGCTCATTTCTGACTTTTTTGATCCTTTCGATTCTCGCTTTGTGCTCCTCCAGGGTGCCGTGGGAAAAGTTAAGGCGGGCAACGTCCATGCCCGCCTCCATCAACAATTTTAAGGTGTTTTCCTCATCGACAGCCGGTCCGATCGTACAGACAATTTTTGTCTTTCGCATGTGGTTGTCGTTCCTTTCCGGACCGCTTTGCGACATCAGTTGAGTCGCTCTTCGGTCTCTCCGTCAAAGATGTGCAGGGCGTTCGGATCGATGCCGAACGTGTGCGCTTCATCCATTCCGAATTGTAAGTGTCCCGGCATGGTCATGACAAGCTCCGTTTGATCAGGCAGTTTGACGACGAGGCTTTGTTCCTTGCCGAGATTCTCGATCACGTCGATCGTCGCCTCGATCGCGGCGATACCGTCGGTCAGTTGCGTCCCCGGGATGAAGCGTTCCGAGCGGATGCCGACGTACACGTCTTTCCCCTGATGTTCCTTGACGGCTTCGGTGTCCTTTTCATTTAACCGGATCTTCACCTGTCCTGAATCGGAGGTGAACAGATCGTGATCGATCTTGCCGTGGAAGATGTTGATCGTCGGTGAGCCGATGAACTTGGCGACGAAAAGATTAGCCGGTCGGTTGTAAAGATCGGAGGGAGCGCCGTTTTGTTGAATCTTGCCCTGATCGAGTAAGACGATGCGGTCGGCCATCGTCATCGCTTCGGCCTGGTCGTGGGTGACGTAGATCGAGGTCGTCTCGAGCCGCTTATGGAGACGCACGAGCTCAATTCTCATCTGCTCTCTGAGCTTGGCGTCGAGGTTGGAGAGCGGTTCGTCCATTAAGAAGACCTGTGGTTTTCTGACCATCGCCCGGCCGAGTGCGACGCGCTGACGCTGTCCGCCCGAGATGTCGGACGGTTTCGAGTAGAGATACTCTTCCAGCTGCAACACCTTGGCCGCTTCCATCACGCGGTGGTGAATCACCTGTTTTCGCTCTTTTCTCATCTTCAGTGAAAAGGCGATATTGTCGTACACCGTCATGTGAGGATAGAGCGCGTACGACTGAAAGACCATCGCGATGTCCCGATCCTTCGGTTCGACCTTGTTGATCAGGCGGTCGCCGAAGTAGAGTTCACCTTCGGTGATCGAGTTCAGTCCGGCGACCATTCTGAGTAAGGTCGATTTGCCGCAACCGGAAGGTCCCAGGATGACACAAAACGATTTGTCCTCGATCTCCAAATTGATGCCGCGGATCGTGAAGTTCTCGCGCCCTTCGTATTTTTTACCGAGATTGACCATGGATACTTTCATAGCGTGTACCTAACCTTTCACCGACCCGGCGGCGAGGCCGGAGACGAGTTGATTTTGCAAGAGCATGAAGAAAGCGACGATCGGGATGGCGGTCAAAAGGCCGCCGGCCGCAAACGCCGGTTGATGCATCGTACGCGGGTCGTTGATCAGGGTGAAAAGCCCTGTCGCCAGCGTGTAATCCTGAGAATTGTTCAAAAGAATACTGGGCAGCATATAGTCGAGGAACGGGATGATAAACGACCAGAGCGCGATGATCGCCAGCATCGGCCGCACGAGTGGCATGATGATCAGGCGATACGTCTGCATATTCGAGCTGCCGTCGATATGCGCCGCTTCATCGAGTTCAGGCGAGATCGAATCCATATAGCCTTTAAGGATGAAGGTGTTCGAGGCGATGCCGCCGCCGGCGTAGATCAGGATCAGGAGCATCTGCCTTGAAAAGAACGGTACCACCCCGACGATGATCTGATGCAAGGTGAAGTAGGCCGTGATGCCGGCAAAGGTCGGGATCACCTGAATCAACATGATCAGAAGAAGCGACATGCGTTTGCCTTTGAAACGAAAGCGTGAGAAGGCATAACCGGTGAAGGACACGATGATCACCGTGATGATCGCGGTCACGACGCCGATGAAGATCGTGTTTTTGACCCAGTGCAGATAATTCGTGCGGTTGAACAGATACTCGAAATTCTTTAAGGAGAACTGGAAGTCGCCGCCGATGATGATGTTTCTGGCCTGCGCCCCGTTGAACGAGTTGACGATGATCTGATAGATCGGCCAGAGGATGATCAGGACGAAGACGATCAGGATCACGTAGGTGAAACCGAGCCCAACCTTACCGGCCGTGGTCAGTGGCGGTTTATCCGACAGATAGAGATCGCCGCCTTTTTTCTTAAGTTCGCGATTTGAAACAGCCATATCAATTCTCCCTGAATGCGGCGGTGCGCCGGTAGCCGATGAAGGCGACGATCATCAAACCGAGAGAGATAAGGATGGCGATCGCCGCCCCGAGTGCCTGATGCTGGTTTTCCATCGTCAGTTTGAAGATGTAGGAGATCAAGAGATCGGAGGTGCCGGCCAGATTACCATAGGTGGTAGGCTGGGGTGGTCCACCATCGTTGAACAGCCTGATGATCGTGTAGTTGTTGAAGTTAAACGTGTATTGATTAATCAGAAGCGGCCCCGTCTGGAATAAGACGAGCGGCAAGGTAATCGCCGTCAGACGCTGTCTCGCGTTCGCGCCGTCGATCTTTGCCGCTTCGTAGAGATCGGATGGGATCGCCTGCAAGACACCGGTCGTCAATAAGAAGACATAGGCGCTGCCGCACCAGGTCTGGATCAGGATCAGGGCGATCCTGGTTAAGGCAGGATCGTGCTTGATGTTGACCGTCGTACCGAAGAGCGGTGTGAGAAATTGCGAGAAAAAGCCGCCGGGCGCCGCCATGATCGAAAAGAACATGATCGTGATGAAGGCCGGCACGGCCCAGGGCAGGATATAGATCGTACGGAAAAAACGCTTGCCTTTCACCCGGTCGTTGTTGACGAGAAGCGCCAGCATGAAACCGACAAGGATCGTCAGGGTCGTCGCCGTGATCGTCCAGATGACGGTCCAACCGAGGATGCGCCAGAATACGGAGCCGACCATGCCGTGTCCCGTGAAGATCGTCGCATAGTTTTGCAGCCCGACCCAGGTGAACTTCGACTGATGCTGCGGATCGTTATTCGTGAAAGAGAGAAGCAGCGCCGTGACGATCGGCACCAGCACGATGAAGGTGATCAGGATCAGGGCCGGCACCGAGACTTTATAGGGGAAACCTTTCGTCGCCGACGTACGTTTCACTTCGAATCGGTTCTTCGGCCGGATGCCTCTTTTCTGATCCCTCTCGACTTTGTAGACATCGCGGATCGAAAGCAGGTAGATGACCAAAGCGAAGAGGATCAGGAAGATCGCGATTATGCCTTCGATCATAAAGATGATCGAACGATCGAGGCGTTTGCCTCCTTCAGCCAAAGTGATCAAGCCGGCGATGCCGTCGCCCCGGTAGTTACCGTAGCCGAGCGCGTAGGGGATCGCGACCAAGAACGTGAAGAGCGCGCCGAGGAAGAACCAGAGCGCTTTAATCGGCTGGCCGTTCAGCAGTTGGCCTAAACCCGGAATCGGAGCGGTGACGAGATACTTCCAGGGCGGCCCCGGTTCGACTTCGGTCGGCGTCGTGCGTGCGATATCGGACAACTCGTCTTGCAACAGCATCTCCTGATCTTTGAACCCTTGCGTCAACTGATGTTTCAGATTCGCGATCAGATCCTTGCTGTATTCACTCGGCAGTTTCATTTTTTCCGCCTGAATCAGGACATTTGCTTCCTTGTTGTTGGAGACAATACCCTGTTTAACGGCCTTTTTCGAAATCTGACCTTGTTTTGCCAGAGAGCGCAGATCCTGGTTTTTCTTGACCGTGAGGCGTCGGATCTCTTCCTTTCTTGTATTGAAGGCTGTCTGAGCCGCCGTCTGATCGGTCGGATCAATTCTTTCGGCTTCGGCTTTCGCCTGGCGCAGTTCGGCGAGCAGCTTTTTCCGCTTGTCGATCATCACCGGCAACCGATTGATCATCAAGGTCGCTTTCTTGGCCTCGTACTCAGCCTCGTAGGACAGATCGACATACGGCGTATAGAACTTCGCGAGTTCTCGCTGTCGGATCAGGCTTTTTTCGAGTCGTTGCAGCACCGGATCGTCAAACGCCTCGGCCTTTTCCCATTCGGCCTCTAGGACTTTCGGCAGGACGGCAAAAAACGCCTTCTTTTCTTTTTCATACGCCTCGAGCTGGAGCGTATGAGGATGGGTGGCGCGTCCGGCACGTATCTGCCTGGCGGCAGCTTTGTCCCCGTCCGCCTGCGCGGCGGCCAGATCCCTCAGATAGAGGTTCTTTCTGGGATAGACGCGACCGACATCGTCATACAGTTGAAGCGGCACTTTCATGATTCGCTCCTTTCACCGTTTACTTGGGATTTCATCATCACATGGTTTATAAAGAGGACGCCGGAGGCGGCCAGGGAGATCAAGTAGAAAACTGAGGACAGATCGAAGGCGACGGCACGGAGCACAAAAGCGCCGAGCAACAACACACCCCACATCAGGCGCGATATCCTCGATTGACCGGAAAAACGAACGGAGAGCGTCTGGTACACGGCATACGTCACGGGAACCAGAACGCCGGCCAAAAGCGAGATCGCGTCGAGTGCCACATAATCGGCGACGGCCAGTCCTTGATTCGCTTCGGCGAAACGGGCAAACAGTGTACTGTCCTTGCCACGCATCAGCGCATCGAGCGAATCCGACAAAACCAAAACGGCCGTCGAAATCAAAATGATATATAGAGAAGATTTGCCCAATAAAAACTTCATCACAAACACACCTTTCGCTTATTATACCTAGAAACAAAGAGAATATTATGGTTCTTCTCTGTGACTGTGCATAGATGAGCGGTTTAGTTACGGATCTATAACGATGCTGGAACAAAAAAAGGGACCGCCGCATTAGCGGCAGCCCCCGATTTAGGCCTTAGATAAGGTTAACTTAGAAGTTTCCCATCATGGCTTCGAAGCTGGCTTTCAGCTCGTTATAGGCTTCCTCGACGTTCGCCGGTTTGACGTTGTTCCAGGACAACACGGCGTTCTTGTAGGAGTCCCACACCTGACCCCACTCCTCGAAGAGAGGACGCAGCGGAGCGTCGGCGTAGGATTCGATCACGGCGGCGATGACAGCCTTGTCGGAATCCGACAGGTCGGATTCAAGATAGACTTCGACCGGCACGTTCTCCATGATCTTACCGGCGGCTTTGAAGAAGTCGACGGCGTAGTCGGGATCCATCAGCTCTTCAATCAGCTGCGTGGCGAGTTCCATCTGATCTTCATCTTCTTCCACTCTGGCGTTGATCGACAGACCCCAGCCGCCTTTCCAGTGGCTCAACGGCTTGCCGGCGACGGTGACCTGGGAGATCGGGTAGACAACGAGGTTGTCTTCGCCAGCACGTTCAGTGTTCGAGCCCGTTTCCCACGGACCGCCGAGGCGGAGGCTCGCGCCTTCTTCCGCACCGAATTTCTCATCGATGTAGGCGCCGCCGGCTTCCGAGTCAAACAGCGCGGTGTCGTTTTCGTTGTTGTACTTCCAGTATTCGTAGAGGGCTTCGACCGTGGCTTGTTTTTCTGCCGGCAGTTCATCCCACTCAAGCGTGAAGTCGGAGAACAAGTTGCCGTCATCGTCCTTGCCGAGCAGCTCGATTTCACCCGAGTTCGTCAGGGCGACGCCGAACCAGGCGTCGAAAAGCGGGATCAGAACCTGCTCTTCATTGCCGATCAATTCGACTGCTGAATCGACGTCGAGATCAGCGGCCTCGATGTTCGCTTTGTTGCCGAACAGGATAAGGGTTTCAATGTTCATCGGGAATGAGAAGTACTCATCCTCGATCATGAAGTTGCCGCCGAGACCGGCGTCAAAATCGTCAAAGCCGCCTACGGTTTCGGCGATGCGCTGGCTGTCGATACCGGCCAGAACGTCATTTTTGTGTAGTCCCGCGAGACGGTCTGCCGGGATCGCAAAGACGTCGGCAACGTCAGGATTGGTGGCGTCGGTCTGGTCAATGACGTCGAGGTGATCAAAGGCACCGGTGACGATCTTCTTGATCTTGGAATCAGGATTCTTTGCCAGGACGCGCTCGATGGCTGCGTCGTAGTAAGCCTCCCAGCCCTCTTCAACCTGGACTGAAATCTCGGCTTCGACGCCGTCGACGACGACCGGATCAGTGTCTTCCGGCTCCGTTGCTTCTTCAGTCGGTTCTTCCGTCGGCTCCTCGGTCGGCTCTTCCGTCGGCTCCTCCGTCGGCTCCTCAGTCGGTTCTTCGGTCGGCTCCTCAGTCGGCTCCTCGGTAGCCTCTTCCGTCGGCTCCTCGGTCGGTTCTTCCGAAGGTTCCTCCGTCGGCTCTTCCGTCGGCTCCTCAGTCGGTGCTTCAGTCGGTTTTTCCGTCGGCTCTGTCTCTGGTGCGTCGGTCTTAGCCGGATCGGTCGCGGGCGCGGTCGTCTGCGGTGTAGTCGTTCCGGCACACGCCACGACGCCGACCAACAGGCCGAACACCAATAGCAAGGCGAGTAGTTTTCTCATGGTATCCTCCAAATATGTTTTTCATGCTGGCAGGTAAAAACAGCTGCCACTGTTAATAATAACATGAGGAAAACGCTATGGTTATGATATTAGGCGCTTCTCTTTTTTCGTCGGATATGTTACAAGTCGTGTTTTTCACCACGGTGTATCAGGGAAAGCGACCTCCCATTTACCCTCCTGCCAGACGGCCGTGACCAGATAGCGGTGGGTACGTGCCTTGTTTCCGTCGTAAAGCAGGACACTGGCGAGAAGCGTATCGCCTTCGAACTTTACGTCGCGCAGGGCGATAAAGACACCGGGAAAATGATTTTCCGAGTTAATGATGTCGTTTTGTTTTAACGCACGCCTCGTGCCGGCGAGGATGTAGGCGTCCGGGAAGGTGAGGCCGATCAGGTGCAAGACAACGCTTTGCTCCTTCTCGCTGAGATCGGCTTTTTCCAGATCGAGACCGACCACGTCGAGTGCGCCGTGGCCGATGATGTCCGTTTCATCGATTGCTTCACTGATCACGTCGGGCAGAGCACCAATTTTGTCCGGCGTTTCGTCGCCGGGAACGATGAACAGTTCACCGGAAAACTGAGCCGGATAGCTCTCCATGACATCGCCGTTCGTAAATATAGCGAGTTGAAGTCCACGGTTCGGTTCGATGCTCTGGCTTTCAAAGGCGCCGCGCGGGATCGTGTAGAGCTCGCCGCTCTCGATGTCGAATGCTAGTGCTTCGTTTGGCAGCGAAGCGACAATCTGAAGCTGATACGTCGACATACGCGCGGAATCGGTTCGCACAATGTTTGTCACATCGCTCAGCGCGTACGGTGGCTCGCCACGCATCACGCCGTTCCAGGGCAGCAAGACGATATCACCGGCGTCGATCTCAGAGAGATCGGCTGGACTTTCATCCGCCTTGGTCACGGGAATCTGCGTCGCTGTCAAGTGAAAGAGCGCCGTCTGTCTCGTGTCGAGCACGGCCAAGGTGAGGATCGTGCCGTAGAACGTGTCACTTTTGTCGGTCACCAGAAAGCGGTGCAGAGGATACGTGTCGGTCGGTGCCGGACTCGTGTCGGTCGGCGCAGGACTTATGTCGGTCGCCATCTCGGTCGGTGTCACCGACTCGGTCACTTCGCTCGTCTTAGTTGACGTCGGTCGTTCGTAGGGCGCGATTTGCAGCTGGCATGCTGCGAGAAGGATTGCGAGCATGGTGATCAATAGGATGGATATTTTTCTTTGCCTCATAAGAAACCTCGTACTCTCAATCGAACGTGGTAGCATCAGTGTAGTCGATCTTTGCCGTTTCGGTGAGGATAAATGTGAAATTGATGTGCTGTTTGAGGGGAGTTTAAATGAATATACAGATATTCGGTCGCAAAAAATCTTTTGATACCGACAAGGCGAAACGGTTTTTTAAGGAGAGGAACATTCCTTTTCAATACATCGATCTCGACGAAAAAGGGTTTTCCAAAGGTGAACTGACGAAGGTGGCCGGTGCGGTCGGCGGTCTCGATCAGTTGATCGATCCGAAGACGAAAGTGCAGGATGTCTACCATCTGGTGCAACACATGCGCGACGAGAACCGCTTTAATAAGGTGTTGGAGAACCCGAAGCTGATCGTTGCCCCGGTCGTTCGGGACGGTGGCAAGGCGACGGTCGGTTATGTGCCGGATGTCTGGCTGCAATGGATCAACGATGCCTGAAACGTGTCTCGCTTTCTCGTTGGCTTCGGTTCCTCGGGGTTTGACATGACGGTGTCTCGCCCCCTATAATCGGTAAGCTTGAAATCAACTCCCTGGAGGACATATAGATGAAACCTACATATAACCCCAAAAAGCGTCAGAGAAAACGCGAACACGGGTTCAGAAAAAGAATGCGCACGGCGTCCGGCAGAAAAATCCTGCAACGCCGCAGACTCAGAGGGCGCAAAAAACTGACGGCGTAATCGCCCGGTACATGGGTATTCCCGCTTATACGCGTCTCAAGAGTAATCGTGACTTCGGTCTCGTCTACCGTCGCGGCCGCTATCTGCCGGGACGGCATGTTGTCTTGCACACAAATAGGGTGAAAGGCGATGAGGTGCGTCTGGGCGTGGCGGTCAGTCGGAAGGTGCGTGGCGCGGTGACGCGAAACCGCTTGAAAAGACGGCTGCGCGAAGCTTTTTACCGGCTTGACGGTGAAGTGAAGTCCGGTACCGATCTTATTTTAACGGCGAAGGAACATGCGTTGGATCTCCCGTTTGACTTGTTGCAGGCGGAGATTCGCGGGCTTTTGAGTCGCTCCGAACTCTTAGTTCATGATCGCTAGGTTCCTCATTTCCGTGATAAGGTGGTACCAGCGAAAAATTTCCGCGGGTAGGCCGCCGACCTGTCGGTTCTCGCCGACCTGTTCGCAGTACGCGATCGAGGCGATACAAAAAAGAGGCGCGCTGATCGGAACGGCCAAGGCAACCTGGAGAGTGTTGCGTTGCAATCCGTTCGGCAAGGGTGGTTACGACCCCGTAGATAAAACTATGCCGGTGTGATCCGGTTGATTGTGAGGATCTTGAATCGATGTTAGACCCGCTATACAGACTATTTGGTTGGATACTGAGTTTCCTGTACGACTGGATCGGCAATTACGGCGTCGTCATTGTTCTGTTTACGATCATTATCCGTGCCGTGTTGATTCCCTTGGGACTCAAATCGTCGCGCATGATGGTGCGTCAACAGGCGCTGCAGCCCGATATCAATGAGATTAAAAGGCTCTATCCGAAAGATCTGCAGCGTCAGCAGCAGCTCCAACAGGAGTTGATGAAACGCCACGGTATTTCGATGGCCGCCGGCTGTCTGCCGTCGTTGCTGCAGTTGTTGATCATCTGGCCGATCTTTGGGATTTTCCGTGCGCCTTTGCAGTACATCGGCCGCGTGTCGGTAGACAATATCAAAAATATTGCCGCCGTGTTGCTCGAGAACGGGGTGATCACGGAGCAGATGGCCAATAATGCGCCGAATATGGACATCCCGATCATGAACGGACTGAGACAGTCGGCCGCGTCGCTTGCGGAAGTCGTGAACAACGGCTATATGAGTCTGTCCCAGCTCGTCAATACGGAATTTCTCGGCATGGACCTCGGACGCACGCCTTCTTGGAATCCGGCCGATTGGTTCGGTCCGATGTCGCATATCTATCTGCCGCTTCTGATCTTCCCGATTCTGACGATCGTCACGATGCTGATCCAGATGCGGATTACGAGAATGACGACCTTGACGCCGCAGGTGTCGAAGGAAGAAAGAGAAAGAGAAAGACGTAATCCGGCCAAAGCCGGTCAGACGCCGAAAGATCCTTCGGTCGGTATGACGAAGACGATGACCTGGCTGATGCCGCTCTTTATGCTGGTGACCGTGTTCACGCTGCCGGCCGCGATGGGCGTCCACTGGGTGATCGCGAACCTGATGTATATCCTCCAGGCCTGGCTCGGTTATGTCTTCTATGTCAAGCCATACCGCGAAGAGCAACTGATGGCCGGTGCCCACCTCGATAAACGGGTGGTCGATGAGAGCGAGAAGCCAAAGAGTTTCTTCGACCGCTTCCGCACGAAGGTTGAATAACGACGTATAAATGCCGCGCCGCTGCGCGATTAATGAAGGGAATATAGACTATGTCAAACTGGGTGGAAACGACGGCTAAAACCGTCGATCTCGCCATTGAACAGGCGCTTGAGACGCTTGGGGTCGGAGTCGACGACGTCATCATTGAAGTGATTGAAGAAGGTGAAGCCGGGGGGCTTCTAGGGTTCGGCAGAAAGCCGGCACGTGTCCGTGTGTCGCTCGCGGACGAAGAAGTCAGTGAGCAGACGATGCCGAGTGATGAGCATGCTGCCGAGATCGATGAAGAAGATGAACCGGAAGAAGAAGATCTGGACCGCTACGGTGCCGTTACACCGGAACTCGAAGATGCCGCACTCGATTATGTGCAGGCGATCATGCAGGGATTGAATATCCACGGCCGTATCGGCTCTTACATCGGTGAAGACGGCAGTCTGAACATCGAAGTGACCGGCAAAGACTGTGGTCCGGCGATCGGTCATCACGGTGAGACGCTTGACGCCATCGCTTATTTGACCGGTCTTGCGGTCAACAGAAAGGCCGATAAGCGCGTGCGCGTATCGCTCGATATCGGCGGTTACCGCCAGCGCAGAGAAAAGAAAATCCGCGAGATGGTCGAACGTCAGGTCGACCGTGTCGAATCGAGTGGTAAGCCGAGTCGTCTGAAGCCGATGACGGCTGCGGAACGCCGCATCGTCCATCTGGCACTGAAAGGCAGACACGGGGTGATCACGTACAGTCAGGGTGTCGATCCGGAGCGCTACGTCGTAATTGCTCCGGCCGATGGTGATGCTTAAGCACGAGGATCGACCAAGGACGATAGTGGCACCATCAACACCGCCCGGCCAAAGCGGCCTGGCGGTCGTTCGTTTATCAGGGCCGGACGCGGTCCCTCTCGTCGATCGGCATTTCACGCCGGCAGGCACACTGCCTGCCGTCCGCGATATGGCCGGTTACACGGTCGCACCGGGTGATTTTGCCGGTATCGACGAAGTCGTGGTGACCGTTTTTCTTGCGCCTCGCTCCTTTACCGGGGAAGATGTCGTAGAAATCTCGTGTCACGGCGGTCCGGCCGTCAAGCGCGCGATCCTACGCCGTTTACTGGAAGACGGCGCTGTCCTGGCCGAACCGGGCGAATTCAGTCGACGCGCGTTTTTAAACGGCAAGATCGATCTCGTGCAGGCCGAAGCGATTATGAACCTGATCGGTTCGGAAGCGAACCGGCAGGTCGGTGCCGCCTATCAGCAGCTGAAAGGACATCTGTCGGAGCGGCTGAAAGAGATCTCCGCGATGCTCTATGCCGAGATGGCCGCCGTCGAACTGATTCTCGAATTCCCCGACCATGAAGCACATGACGAGGCGTTTGCTTCGCTTGAAAAAGGCATAATGGCGGCCGCTTCGGAGCTCTCTCGACTGGTCGCGACGTATGAACGCGGTCGCTTAATTCAGGAAGGCGCACGCGTCGTGATCTACGGTGAACCGAATGTCGGCAAGTCGAGCCTTCTGAACGCCTTCGTCGGGCAAAACAGAGCGATCGTCACCGACATCCCCGGTACGACGAGAGACACGATCGAGTTTCATACCGAGATCAATGGCTACAAGGTGATCCTGGTCGATACGGCCGGCGTCAGAGAGACGTCCGATCCGATCGAGAAAGAAGGCGTCAGACGTTCGGTCGAAGCCGTGGCCGACGCCGATCTGTTGATTTTCCTCTTCGACAGCGAACCGACGCCACAGGATATCGCCGATATCCTGGCTGAAAAGGGAAAGAATAAAGGCATCATCGTGCTTTTCGGAAAAGACGACCTGCGGGATGAAGCGACCCTGGAAAAGATTATGGCGGACTTTTGCCGTCTAGATGACGTGTGTGAGGCAGACATCTCTGTGCTCGCGTATTCCGCGCTTCGCGCCGCCGACCAGGATCGCTTGGCCGAAGCAATCGGTACGTTTTTAGAGAGAGGCGCCGCTAGCGGCAGCGAACTGACGGTCACTTCGGCGCGCCACAAACTAGCGCTCGATGAAGCCGTGCGTGAACTCGAAGCGGCCGCCTCCGATGTCAGGCAGGGCGTCACCCTCGATCTCGTCGCCGTGCGTCTGCGGGTGGCAGCCGAAAAGCTCTCAGAACTGACCGGTGACGATGTGTCCGAGAGTCTCGTCGACACGATCTTTTCCGCCTTCTGCGTAGGTAAGTGATGTATACGTTGAGTGAAGCACTGACGCGTCCCGGTGGACGAAAGGCACATGCCTACGATGTGATCGTCGTCGGCGCCGGTCATGCCGGCTCGGAAGCGGCGATCGCTGCGGCGAAGCTCGGCGCCGATGTGTTGCTTTTAACCTTGACGCTCGATGCGTTGGCCAATCTGCCGTGCAACCCGAGTCTCGGCGGTACGGCCAAGGGACAGATGATTCGTGAAATCGATGCCCTGGGCGGCGTGATGGGGATACTCGCCGACCGCCAGATGATTCAGTATCGCATGTTGAACCAGAGCCGCGGTCCGGCCGTGATGAGTCCCCGTACTCAGACGGATCGAACGGCGTACCAGCGCGATATGAAACAACTCTTGGAGTCGTTTCCCAATATTCGTCTACTGCAGCAGGAAGCGACAGCCTTGATTATAAGTGACGATAAGAAGGCGGTGGCCGGCGTACAGACGAAAACCGGCACCGTTTATCTGGCACCGGCGGTGATCATCGCGTCGGGGACCTTTTTGAATGCCAAGGTGATCGTCGGCAGCTCGATGTACGACAGCGGTCCCGACCAATTACAGCCGGCGACCGAACTGACCGATTCCCTGCGCGCTCTCGGACTTCCGGTGCGACGCTTCAAGACGGGTACACCGGCACGCATCCAAAAGTCATCGATCGATCTCGATAAGTTGGAGCGGCAGGACAGCGAACGTCCGGCCATGCCGTTTTCCTTTCTGAATGAAGATGACGACTTTTCACCGAAAGCCGAGTTGCCGTGTCATATGACCTGGACGACGGATCAAACGCGCGAGCTGATCCTGGAAAACATCGATCGCTCGCCGCTTTACAGCGGCCTGATCGAGGGCATCGGTCCGCGCTACTGTCCGTCAATCGAAGATAAATACGTCAGATTCCCGGACCATCTCAGGCATCACGTGTTCATCGAGCCGACGGGCCTCGACACGGAGGAACTCTATCTGTCCGGTTTGTCGACTTCGATGCCGGAGGATGTACAGGAGGCGATGCTGAAGTCGGTGCCGGGGCTGGAAGAGGCGAAAATCATGCGCTACGGTTACGCGATCGAATATGACAACGTCGATCCGACGGCACTCAATCTGTCGCTCGAAGTGCGCGCCCTGCCCGGTTTATATCTGGCCGGTCAGGTGAACGGTTCGTCCGGTTACGAGGAGGCCGCCGCACAGGGACTGATCGCCGGGATCAATGCGGTGCGGAAATTAAACGGCCAGGATCCCGTGCCGATCGACCGGTCGCAGGCGTATATCTTCGTCCTGATCGACGATCTGGTGAGCCGCGGCACGAACGAGCCGTACCGCATGATGACGTCGCGCGCCGAATACCGTCTGCTTTTGCGTCAGGACAATGCCGATATGCGGCTGACTCCGCTCGGGCGAGAGCTCGGCCTGATCGACGACACGCGCTACGCCCGTTTTCTTGAGAAAAAACAGGCGATCGAAGCGGAAAAAGAGCGGCTGGACAAGGTGCGTGTGACGCCGGATGCCGGGACGACACGTGTCTTGGAATCACTGAATTCGAGCCCGATTAAGACGGGAGTGTCGCTTCTCGCCTTACTGAAACGCCCGGAGATCACGTACGACGGACTTGCGCCTTTGGATCCGGAGCGAAAGCCTCTGCCTGCGGCCTGGATCAGGACGCTCGAATATGATATCCACTATGAAGGGTATATCCGACTCGAGCTCTCGCGGCGTCGCAAGTTTCAGGAACTGGAAAGAAAGACGCTGCCTGAAGACGCGAACTATCTCGAACTGGCCGGACTGCGCCTTGAGGCGAGGCAGGTGCTCGAGCGGAGAAAACCGCGTACGGTAGGACAGGCCTCACGCCTGCCGGGCGTGACGCCGGCTGACGTCTCCGTTTTATTGGTCTGGCTCGATGCGAAAAGACAGGCGGAGAAAGCGAAACCGACCTTGGAGGAACTGACGTGACATTCGACCGTGAACTTTATCGACAGGAACTGAAAGAAGCGATGCTTCGCGCCTCTCTCTCGTTCTCTGAAGAGCGAGAGAATCAGATGCTCGATTATGTCGAGCACCTGCTTCAGGTGAACGAGTCGTTGAATCTGACGCGCATCACCGAGCCTTCTGATCTCGCCGTCAAGCACTTTGAAGACAGCTGGACTTTGATCCCCCTGATCGACGAGCGGCTGGAAGAGGAGACATTGAGTCTGCTCGATATCGGATCAGGTGCAGGTTTCCCCGGGATCCCCTTGGCGCTCGCGCGCCCGGCGTTAGATGTGACCTTGCTCGAAAGCATCGAGAAGAAGGCAAGATTTCTCGAGGGCGTGCAAGACGAGGTCGGTCTCGATTTGACCGTGTTGAACGGTCGGGCCGAAGTACTCGCCCACGATCCTATCTACAGAAAATCGTTCGATCTCGTGACGGCGCGCGCCGTGGCCTCCCTCGATATCCTGATCGAGTTGGCGCTTCCCTTCGTCAAAAAGGGCGGTTACTTTATCGCGATGCGCGGTCAGGAAGAAGAAATTCCCGGCGGCGTCGAGACTTTGGGCGCGACCTTGACCGAGATTCGTCCGCTCACCTTACCGGGAGATCTGACGCGTACGCTGTACGTTTTTCTGAAGGTATCCGGCACGCCGGACCATCTGCCGCGCAGCATGAAAAAGATGAAGCGGCGTCCCTTATAATATAAAGATGAAATCTCCGGTGCGAGACGTATTCATGGTATAATTAGCCATTATCGTACCGGAGGTCATACATGGCAGATTCGCCGCAATCGAAACAACAGGAGCAACGACGAAAAGAAGACGCCATCGACCGAGCTTTCCAATCTCCCCAGACAACCATCATCCCGATCGATCTCGAAGACGAAATGAAAAAATCGTTCATCGATTATGCGATGAGTGTTATTTCCGACCGGGCACTGCCCGATGTCAGAGACGGATTGAAGCCGGTTCATCGGCGTATCCTCTATTCGATGTTCACTCAGGGCTTTACGGCCGACAAACCGTATAGGAAGTGCGCGACGACGGTCGGCGATGTGCTCGGCCGCTTCCATCCGCACGGCGACGCCGCCGTCTATGATTCTCTCGTGCGTCTGGCGCAGGACTTTTCGATGCGCCACATGCTGGTCGACGGACACGGCAACTTCGGTTCGAGAGACGGAGACCCGCCGGCCGCCTACCGTTATACGGAGGCAAGGCTGACTCGCCTGGCCGGCGAGATGATGAACAACATCAACAAGGACACGGTTGATTTCGTTCCGAACTTTGACGAGCACCATATGGAGCCGGTCGTCTTACCGACCGGGTTCCCGAACCTTTTGGTCAACGGCTCCACCGGCATCGCCGTCGGGATGGCGACGAATATCCCGCCGCATAATTTAGGCGAAGTGATCGACGGCACCGTCCACCTGATCGACAATCCGGATGCGACGACCGACGACCTGATGGAGTTTATCCCCGGTCCTGACTTTCCGACCGGTGCCAGAATCCTCGGATTCTCCGGCATCCGCTCGGCGTACAAGACGGGGCGCGGACGCATCCTGGTCAGAGCGCATACGGAAGTCGAGGAGATGCGCGGCAACCGTCACCGGATCATCGTGTCCGACCTGCCGTATCTCGTTAATAAAGCGCGCCTGATCGAGCGGATCGCGGAACTCGTGCAAAGAAAGACGCTGGAAGGCATTTCCGACGTAAGAGACGAATCGGACCGCCACGACAGTGTCAGAATCGTGATCGAGCTGAAACGCGACGCGACACCGCTCGTCGTGTTGAATCAGCTGTACCGTCATACCCAGCTGCAAGACACCTTCTCGGCCAATATGCTGGCTCTGGTACCCGATGCCAACGGCAAATATGAGCCGACCCTGGTCGGGCTGAAAGAAGCGCTGTCGCATTATATTGCACATGAGGCGGAAGTGATCCGTCGGCGCACCCGTTTCGAACTCGGCCGGGCCGAGGCGAGACGCCATATCGTCGAAGGCCTGCAACTGGCAATCGACCATATCGATGAGGTGATCAACATCATCCGAGCCTCGGCGAACGAGGAGGAAGCGAAAAAGAACCTGATCGAGCGCTTCGGCTTTACCGAAAAGCAGGCGCAGCATGTCGTCGACATGCGTCTTGGCCGACTGTCAGGTCTCGAGCGCGAGAAACTGCGCGAAGAGCACGCCGACTTGACGGATAAGATCAATTACTACAACCGCGTCCTCGAAGACGAGATGCTTCTCAACTCAGTGATGAAAGAAGAGATGCTCGAGATCAAGAGAAAGTACGCGAACGAAAGACGTACGATTATCGATCCGTCGAGCGATATCGATATCGAGGACGAATCCCTGATCGAAGAAGAGCAGGTCGTGATCGCGATGACGCACGCCGGTTATATCAAGCGCATGCCGATCGATGTGTACAGTGCACAGAGACGCGGCGGTCGCGGTGTGACCGGTGTCAAGATGCGCGATGAAGACTTCGTCGAGACGATTCTCACGACGTCGACCCACGACATTCTCTTGTTCTTCACGAATACGGGGCGCGTCTACCGCCTGCGCGGCTTCCAGATTCCGGAAGCGTCGCGTACGGCGCGTGGCACAGCCGTCGTCAATTTACTGCAACTGATGCCGGGCGAGAAGATTGAAGGCATGATCCCGATCGAGTCGTTCGACCAGGGCGGCAGTCTGATCATGGCGACGAGAAACGGTCTCGTCAAAAAGAC
>DUQI01000093.1 GCA_012837885.1 Fastidiosipila sp. | reverse complement strand
TAAGGTACTATTAAGAAATTCTTTCTACGGTAACAAGGATACGAGAAGTAACATTTATCTCATTTACTTGGCGTCGGCATAGATTCTGCTTCAAACAGCTTTTATGGGATTACAATTGAAATGATCTTATGATTCCAGCAGTAATTATTGGTGCGAAGCTATTAAGAGACATTTACTGAATCTTCAATTAACGTTATCCTAAAAGACAATATAATGAAAAAAATGGATTCCAAACTACAAATTCCAGTTGTTGGAGGATGAATTGTGATATCAATTCAAGAAATACAAGTAGAACGAATCGATGAGTTTTGGAATATTCAGTTCCAGTATTTGATGAACGATAAAATGATAACGACTGAGGATGAAAAGGCATATTTCCAAAGCTCAAAGTACCGAGATGTACTGAAAGGTTATATGCTCCGTACTCCGGATAAGCTGCACATGGTTTATTTTGTCCGTGACGGGGTTCGGATTGGCGCATCTCAATATTGTACGTTTAAGAGCGAGGATGGAAAGTGTTTTGTTTTGGATTTCTGGGTATTCCCAGAGTACAGAGGTAATGGAACGGGACACCATTGCTTTCATGCACTCAATGAATACACAAAAAATGATGGAGCGAAGTATTACGCTCTGAATTATGCCAAAGAAGAGTCGCACAGATTTTGGCTGTCGCTCGGATTTATTGACGATGGTGTCGATGAGTATGGATCTTCTTTAATGGTAAAGACGGACAGTTAAACACCATTTTGCAGCAGCTTTACCGTTTTCCACTTCGTCCATCATCAGCGCTTAGCAGAGCGGTCAAAACACCTTCCGCTTTCATAGTCGTCGATCTAGTGGCGGATGACCGTCAGCTTTTGCTGCCTTGCATACCGCTATAAGATTTGATTAACAATGCTCTTACTCTCACCGCGGTCCCTGTCCTCATCGTCCACTGATAGGCGGGAGTATAGCGTGGTGATTTTGTTTTACTGTAATGGCGTTATCTTTCTTTGTAGCCAGATTTGATGACATCTTGACAACACATGTAAAAGATGCCTAAATAGTGGCGAAGAGTGTGCCGGTTATTTAATTATTCTCACAAGCAGGGACTCCGATCGCGTTTGCAGCGGTCACCGTATTTGTACGTTTTTTGTAAATGAAAATAAAGTAACGTTATGAGGAGGCAACAATGGGACAAGAAGCTGGTTTACAGGTGTTACCGTTAATCATCGTCATCGCGTATCTGGCTGGTATGCTGGTCGTTGGTTATCTGGTTAGCAAATTCAAGATTAAGAGCAGCACGGACTACGTGCTTGCCGGCAGACGCATGGGACTCTTTATGGTGGCTGCGTCGCTTTCAAGTAACAACATTGGCGGCGGCAGTACGACAGGCGTCGCCGCCCGCGCCTTTTTACCGAATTGGGGAATAGGTGCGGCCTGGTATGTGTTGGCCGCGGCCATAGCGATGATCCCGCTGGCTTATTTTGCGCCGCGCATCAGAAAAGCCATGGCTGTGACGATTCCGGAAGTCGTCGGTAGACGCTTCGGTGTGGCGGCCAGTACTTTCACCGCTGTGTTGAACGTACTGTCTCTATTTGCCTTAACCGCCTCGCAAGTGCTGGCGTCTGGGTCCGTGATCAGTGCGTTGACCGGTTTGCCGTTGAACGTCTGTGTCCTGATTGCCGGCATCGTGGTCATTGTCTATACGACGATGGGCGGCATGATTGCCGACGCGATTTCCGACGTCGTGCAGTACATCATCATTTTCTTTGGATTGTTGATCGCGTTGCCGTTCATCATCAAAGGCGCCGGCGGCTGGGCTGCGATATCGGCCAAACTGCCGCCTATGTCGCTTGATTTTACGGCCGTCGGTTGGATTACGATCATCGGCCTGGTTTTCAACTATTTTTGTACGTTCCTCTCCGGTCCGGAAATGGTCAGTCGTTTCTCGGCGGCTTCCGATGAAAAGACGGCCAAGTCCGCTTCCTGGCTGTCCGCGTTAATGATGGCAGCCCTCGCTTTCATACCGACGATTATCGGCCTCGTGGCCCTTGCCATGAATCCCGGTTTGAACGACGGTAAAGGTACGACGGCTCTTATGTTTGCAACGACGAGCTATGCTCCTGCCATCATCTCGGGATTGGTGGCAGCCGCCATTGTCGCGGCGACCATGTCGTCGGCCGACTCGAATCTGCTTTGTGCGTCGACGATCGTGATCAAAGATCTATACATGAAGTTCGTCAATCCGAATCTGGAAGACCGAAAGATAATCAAATATACGAGGATAAGCAACGTGATCATCTGCCTGATCAGCATGGCCATAGCCTTGTTCCAGATCTCGCTCGTGACGCTTAATCTTTTCGCCTTCGCGCTGCGATCGGCCGGACCTTTCGCCGCTTACGGCCTCGGTTTGGCCGTACCGAAAGCGACAAAGAATGCCGGTATATTCTCCATCATCACAGGTTCGGTCGCCGTCGTGTTATGGCAGATATTCATGCCGAAATCGGCTGTCCTGCCGATTGTATTCGGCTCCGCGATCGGCGTGCTTACCTTCTTCCTTGTCACGTTCATTGAACGCGGCATGGGCAAACCGGCCGCCCCGTCGGCTTATCTGACTCCGGAACAAGAAGCGGAAGCACAAGCCAGACTCGATGCAGGACTATAAAATTGAATTCAATTCATAATTAGGCAAAGGGGGGGCTCAAGCCCTCCTTTTTCGAGTTTGTCAATACGTCCCGATTCGTAACTATTCACGCTTGTCGCCTTAATAATCGCGTTATATAATGCCTTTAATGCGTTGACGGAACGAGTAAGATCGTCGCTGCGCCAGAGAGACGAGACCCCGGGCTGAAAGTCTCGTTCGCTGAGTGCGATCTGAAAACCACTCCCGAGCAGCTGGTGATGAGCCGGCCGTTGACCGCGAGAAGGTTGTGCCGGTGTCGGCCGGATAAGTGAAAGTTCAAGGTGGAACCGTGTATCTTGCACCCTTGACGCCAGTCGGGGTTTTTTTGTTGCCCCGATTCGTGAGAGAAAGGGGATTTTTTATGTTTACTGTATCGATAGAGAATGGCGAATCGAAGTCATTTGATCAGCCTTTGATGGCTTTTGATGCGCTGCGCGAACTCGTACCGGATCAGGTAGCCAAGACGTTCGCGGTCGAGATCGACGGTCAGCCTGCGGATCTACGCAAAATGATTTCTACTGATGCCGTCTTGCGCCCGCTGACCTTTGCCGACGATTACGGTCGCCACGCATTTCATCATACGTCGTCGCACATCATGGCGGAGGCGGTGTTGTCGCTGTGGCCGGACGCGAAATTCGCGATTGGTCCGGCGATCGATCAGGGATTTTATTACGACATCGATCTCGAGCACAAACTGACCGAAGAAGATCTGGCGAAGATCGAAGCGCAGATGAAAAAGCTGATCAAGAAGCGTGAGCGTATCGAACGCTTTGTCTTGCCGCGTGACGAGGCGAGAGATCTGATGGCTAAAAGAGACGAGATCTACAAAGTGGAGTTGATCGATGAACTGCCGGCAGATGAAGAGATCAGCTTCTATAAACAAGGCGAATTCACCGATCTTTGTGCCGGCCCCCATCTGATGAATGCGGCTCCCGTGAAAGCGGTGAAGCTCTTGTCCGTGTCCGGTGCTTATTGGCGCGGCAGCGAGAAGAATAAAATGCTGCAGCGTATCTACGGTGTCTCGTTTCCGACCAGGGAAGAACTAGACTCGCACCTGAAAGCGCTGGAAGAGGCGAGAGCGCGAGACCACAATAAGCTCGGTCGACAGCTCGGCTATTTCACGACCACCGATTACATCGGGCAGGGCCTGCCGATCATGCTGCCGAAGGGCACGAAAGTACTACAGATTCTCGAGCGCTTCGTCGAGGACGAAGAAGAGCGTCGCGGTTACATGCTGACCAAGACCCCCCTGATGGCGAAATCGGATCTTTATAAGATCTCCGGCCACTGGGATCACTATAGAGACGGCATGTTCGTGATCGGAGACGCCGACAAGGCAGAAGAAGAGGAAGTCTTTGCGCTTCGTCCGATGACCTGTCCGTTCCAGTTTCAAGCGTATCTGCAAAAGACCAGAAGCTACCGTGATCTGCCGCTGCGCTACAACGAGACATCGACCTTGTTTCGAAATGAGGCATCCGGCGAGATGCACGGCCTGATCCGCCTGCGCCAGTTTACGATCTCCGAGGCGCACCTGATCGTGCGACCCGACCAGATCGAAGCCGAGTTCTTAGGCGCACTCGATCTCGCGATCTTCATGCTCGATGCGTTGGGACTCTTGGAAGATGTCAGCTATCGCTTCTCGACCTGGGATCCGGAGCGGCGTGACAAGTACATCGGTGAAGCCGAGGAGTGGGAACGCGTCCAGGCTCTGATGCAGGGCATTCTCGATAAAAGCGGTATCGAGTACGAGACCGAATCGGGCGATGCCGCCTTCTACGGACCGAAACTCGATATCCAGATCCGGAACGTGTTCGGTAAGGAAGATACGATCATCACCGTACAGATCGACTTCCAGCTCGCTTCGCGTTTCGGCATGACCTATACCGATAAAGACGGCGAACGCCGCCATCCCTATATCATCCACCGTACGTCGGTCGGCTGTTACGAGCGTACTCTGGCGCTCCTGATCGAAAAGTACGCCGGTGCGATGCCGCTCTGGCTGGCGCCGACGCAGGTGCGCGTGATGCCGATCTCGGAAAAACACGTCGATGCCGCGTACGATGTGAAAAATCGTCTACAGGCTGCAGGCCTCAGAGTGGAAGTCGACGCGAGAGACGAGAAGATCGGTAAAAAAATCAAGGAAGGCCAGTTGGAGAAGATCCCCTACTTCATCATCCTCGGCGAAAAAGAGATCGCAGACGGGGTCTATGCCGTACGCTCGAGAACCGAAGGTGACATCGGTCAGATGCAGCCTGAGCCATTCATCGAACGATTGCTCGATGAAGTGAAACGGCGGGTGAAGTAATGGAGACAAAGAGCGCTCCCGACGCGTATGCCTACCTAGAAGAGAAGCATACGCCGTTTAATCTGTTTGTCCGCTTTTTAAAAGGCGTGCTGGTCGGAATCGGGGCGATTTTGCCGGGACTGTCGGGTGGCGTATTGGCCGTCATCTTCGGTATTTACGATCAATTGATGCGTTTCCTCGGCAATATCCGACACCGCTTTTTGGCGAACGTCAAGTATTTCGCACCCGTGATTATCGGAGGCATCGTCGGCGTCTATCTTTTCTCGGTCGTGGTCGAGGCCGCCTTCGGACGCTATGCGGCGCTTTTCACCTGCCTTTTTATCGGTTTTGTCATCGGCACCTTGCCGCAGTTGTTTCGGCGGGCAGGCAGGGCCGGTCGACGTCCCGTTCACTGGCTCGCACTCCTGATCGCGGCCGCCGTCATTTTCGGCCTGATGCTTTTGGGCGACCGTGCCTTGATCTCGGTCACGCCTTCGATTCCGGTCTGGTTCTTGGCCGGCGCCGTGATCGGCCTCGGCGTCATCGTACCCGGCTTGAGCCCCAGCAACTTTCTGATCTATTTCAATCTATATGACAAGATGGCGAGCGAGATCCGTCAGTTCAATCTGGCGACGATCATCCCGCTCGGTCTCGGACTTGTGGTCATCGTCTTGCTCTTGGCCAAGCTCGTGAATCGTCTGTTCGACCGACACGAGGCGATGCTCTACCACATCATCTTAGGCAGTGTGATCGGCTCCTCGCTCGGCATCATACCGACGATCGTGGTACCGGCACTCGATCAGGCAGGGCTTTCCAATATGGGACTCAGCCTTACTTCCGCCATCTTGTGGTGTATCGCGTTGCTCGTGGTCGGAGCGATACTCTCTTATCTTTTCAGTCTGGTGGAACGTCGGGTCGAGACGGAAAGAGGCGACTTGTGATCTCGTTTGCCAGTGATTATCTCTCCGGTTGTCTGCCGCAGGTACTCGCGCGTCTTGAAGACACCAATCGGGAACAGACGACCGGCTACGGGGAAGACCACTACTCGGCTGAAGCGAGAGTCGCGTTGTCCCGTCACCTGGCAGCCCCTGACGCCGACATCCATTTTCTGGTCGGCGGCACGATGGCGAATGCGGCCGTCATCTCCCATATCCTGAGACCCCACCAGGGCGTCATCTCTGCGGAGACGGGGCACATCGCTGTGCATGAGGCCGGCGCGATAGAAGCCGGCGGACATAAGATCCTGACTATCGAGACGACCGACGGGAAGCTGTCCGCGTCTGCCGTTCAGGCTTTGGTCGACGCGCATTGGGCCGATTTTGCGAGAGAGCATACGGTGCAGCCAGGACTCGTCTATGTCTCCCAGCCGACCGAATGCGGCACGCTCTACAGTAAAGATGAACTGGAAGCGCTGTATAAGACATGCCAGAAGCTCGATCTGCCGCTTTATATCGATGGCGCAAGGCTCGCCTATGCCGCGGCCGATCCGACGAGCGATCTGACTTTGGCCGACTATCGCCATGTGTCTGACGTGATCACGGTCGGCGGCACGAAGTGTGGGCTTCTGTTCGGTGAAGCCGTCTGCTTCTTCGATAAACGCCTGGCGCGTGATTTTCGATACAAGATGAAGCAGGACGGCGGCATGCTGGCCAAAGGGCGTTTACTCGGACTGCAGTTTCTCACCTTGTTCGAGTCCGATTTGTATCTGACGGCGGCAAAGGAAGCCCTCGAGAAAGCCGATCGGCTGAGGCAGCTCTTTTCCGAGGCCGGTTTCACGTTTGCCTTTGAAACGACCTCAAATCAGGTATTTCCGATTTTACCGGATGATATTTGTGCCTATTTACGCCGTCAATTTGACTTCGAAACGTGGCAAGCATTACCGAATGATCGCTCGGTTGTTCGGTTTTGTACGAGTTGGTCGACAGCAGACGAACACCTCGAGCAACTGGCTAAAGCCCTGAAATCACGGCCAGAGCGATATCATGCAACGCATTTGTAACATGGCTGTGAGGCAAAAAGCTTGCCTTTGACGCTTTGACAGCGTAAAATCTGAGGCAAGGTTAGGTTATTTCAGCCGGGTCAGGCACACTTTTCAAGGAATCATTCTAAAGACAAGATGACTTGGAAAGGTTCTTGACTCTGTGTTAGAGTAGCCGACGTCCGCGTCGACATCGGTGTTCCCGAGAAGACGTAACCGAAATTTGGACGCCCCCAGGAAGGCGTCTAGTGAAAAGGCAGTGTAGATGGATAATTCATATCGAATCGTTGAACCGGACGACTATTACCCGAGCGCC
>DUQI01000092.1 GCA_012837885.1 Fastidiosipila sp. | reverse complement strand
TTCTTTTTGGGTGAGCTCCGGGGTTGCAGCAAAACAACTTGGTCCCGGGGCTCTTCCTTTCTCAAGATTTTCTCAACAATAAGAATATGGACACGATAACCGTCTATTCACGGACAGGCAACTCCGTCAGTAGCCGGACATTTAAGGCTGGCATTAACAAACGTGTGTTGATGAGTTCCTTTAAACCAGTTTGAAACATTTGGTCGAGATCTTTGGCAACATTCTATTTTGCAGCGACTCATTAAGTAAGCATCGCCAAAACTATAATACTGAATCAGTTGGTGACATACACGTGTTATGTGGTCCCTATCCTTATGCGCGTGGCAAGACCCTATTCTCAACCGTTAGCGTACATTATTGACTTTTCAGATTTACTTATATATTTTAGTTTTGTAAACTACTTAGGCTCTGCTGTACGGAGCGATTTAGCATCTCGTCAGCAATATACCGTTATTAGACGGCGCCGTTTTGTGAAAATGCGGTTGGAAATAATGAGGATAAAAAGATCTCTCAGGATCTTTTGCAGGTTCATTACCAGAAATACCAGATGAATCTGGGTTTCACTGGTCGCCTGAAGCTTGGTCATAATAAGTCCCAGACTGAAGCGGCGTTTGCCTTCACCGAATTTGCCTTCGATCGCGTTCCGCTCACCGGATTCCTCTCGTTCCAGACGCAGCTGCTCATCATAGATTTTTGTGTCTTTCGGTGGTCGACCAAGAGGACGTCCATTCATGTGGATGCCATGCTCCTTACAATACTGAAGGTTTTGTCTGGTGCGAAAGATCTTGTCCGCAAGAATGCGTTCAGGATAACGGCCGTGTCGTACTTTATATTGCTCTGCCGCTTTCACCAAGTCCTGTGACTCGTTATACGCATCCCAGGATAACGTCGTCACTTCCGCATAACCATCAACAACGGAGGCCGTCAGTTTGGCTCCAAACTCGGTCCCGGCGCTCGTCTTGCCGCGGACGATGGGACGAACATACGGCTGGTGGATACTGACGATGCGGTCGTCACAGCGACGCGTACGCTTCTCATACATCGTCTGTTGCTGTTCATAAAGATGGGTGATGGTTTCAAGATACTGGAGCTGTCGGTCGCTTAGTGTGGCTGTGGAGTCTTGCTGCATCTCAAAGACCAAGCGAAGATCTCTTGACACATACTGCAATTGCTTCCGCAATGCGGTGCGGATCTGCTTCTTCGACGGACGACGATTTCGACTGAAACGGTGGTATTCTTTATTGGCTTTCTCGCGATAGTTGCGTGGTTTCTCCTGACTGCGGCCGACTTGAAGGGTGTCCATCATCTCTTCAAGCTTTCGTCGCGATTCATGAAGAAGACGGATGTCAGTTGGATACTGGATATCCTGCGGAGCGCAGCTTGCATCCAAAATCAGTGTGCCGTGATTCTCTGAGTTCATACCAGAATCGTCAGAAGGTTCAGCGGAAGCCGGAAAACCACCACCTTCTCCGCTGTCATCACGGCTATCATCATCTGGATGAAGCTTGGAATCGACAACCCACTGATTCACCTGAGCGATCACATCCGCCGGAAAGCGCTTCCGAAAGTGCGTCAGAAGCGATGCATCAAGGGATAGATCATACTGGTAGTCGGCGTAGCCTAGAAAGTACTGGATATATGGATTCTCACGGATCATCTCCACCGTATCACGATCCGATAGTTGCAGTTGCTCCTTCACAATCAGGCAACCGAGCGCCAGGCGGGCCGATTTCGCCTGCTCACCGCGATTCACTGAAAAGTGCTTGCGATATTCATCTTCCACGCGTGACCAGGGAATGAGGTCGGCCAACTTGACCCAGCGATTATCTTCCTTTAATGGAAGACCGCCAAATAAGTGTGGCTGATCATGGAAACCGATTTGACGACTATTATGCGTATACAAAGACAAACTCCCATTTCAAAGTGCAAGGGTTTCGGCACTTTCTAGCTATTATTCGTGCATCTATTATACCGCAAATATGCCTCAAATGTCCTGTTGTCAGGTGTTTTTGGCTCGTTCAGCAACCCCTATTTATAGTAAATTAGATTCAAGTCGTGTGATTTAGCCGGCATCAGCTGAAGGCACATGAGATTTTTCGTTACGAGGCCAAAAAACGTCTGAAAAACTCATATCATTGAGTGCGATTTGATGACGGAAAAATGGCGGCCCGCATGGTCGTAAGGCACATCTATCAAGCATTTTCATCGTTTTGTCAATCTGCCGTTTTCTGTTATCTCCATTTGAATATTCCTCGATTAGATGAATCAGGCACCAATTATTGAAATCGTAGAATAGAGTAAATTTTCTCACGTTAAAGGACAGAGGCAATGTGACGGCTTACAATGGGGCATCCATTGCAGATGTCTCGTCTGAGGTGTTCTATTTTCGATCTGATTCCGGCCTGACTAACAGAAAATGTCACAAAGATGTAATGAAACAAAGGAAACGAAAAGGAGATTATTGACTTTTTTAAACACCAAACCTTGTGACGAGTGAGGTTGTATGCGGTTTTACACTTCGAAAAGATTTATGTGAATGATGACGCCATGAACGGCGAATCGAGCGCATCTC
>DUQI01000091.1 GCA_012837885.1 Fastidiosipila sp. | reverse complement strand
GGTTTTACTTCAATCGGACGGGCGAATGGGACAAGTCGGTCTCGGAACAGTTGATGATCGATCAAGAATATTTCCGGAAGATCGAGATGGGGTTTGGCAAGCTCGTCCGCCCATACGAGTTGACGCCATTTTCGATGTACCGGAATGGTGAAACTTACTTACCCCGAGCGCAGGTGCAGGTGCATTCAGATTATGAAACGATCGCTGCATTACCGGATTTTGACGAATTTGTCGCCGATTCGGACGAAGGTCAAATGACGATCGCCTTTACGACCGATACAGCCTGTAGAGATTTTTCAATCCTCGCTTTGACGTTAGAAGACATCGACGATGAAGGACGCATATCATTTCAAAACGAGGTACTTTTCTGGCTGGATACCCTGATGCCGGAACGGCCGCTCGTAGTGTACTTGACCTTCAGTGGAACGATTCCGAATTACGGCATCTCGTATGTCGACATTGACGGTGAGCTACGGTATTACTATCTTGGAATGAGCGGTGAGGACGGATCGATTCAATTGGTTGAATTCGAGGAGTAGTCGAAAGCAAAACAGCTACTTAACGCCCCGAACATACGCTTACGGTTACGAGATCCATCCACCTTTTTGTCTATCCTATGGTAGATGAAAACCTTTGAATTAACCTACCGCCAACTGCCGGAAACGATGTATACGGACATTCGTCCCGTACCGGTAAAAGCGCCGCGCATTATCATTTTTAACGAAGAGCTCGCTGACTTTTTAGGTCTCGATAAGGAGATCTGGCGCGATCCGGCCATCTTGTCCGGCAATCAGATGGTGCCGGATACGGAGCCGCTTGCGCAGGCATACGTCGGACATCAATTCGGCTATCCGGCGATGCTGGGCGACGGCCGTGCACACTTAATCGCCGAGGTGATAGCATCGGACGATGTGCGCCATGACATACAGTTGAAAGGCTCGGGGCGCACCCCCTATTCGCGCGGCGGTGACGGCCGCGCAGGTGTCGGTCCGATGCTGCGCGAATACCTTGTGAGTGAAGCGATGCATGCGCTCGGCATACCGACGAGCCGCAGTCTGGCCGTCGTCGAGACCGGTGAACCGGTGATGCGCGATCAGGTCGAGCGAGGAGCCATCCTGACCCGCGTGGCAAAAAGTCACATCCGTGTCGGTACGTTTCAATACGCACTCTACCAAGGCGTGATAAAAGAGGTCGCGGACTATACGATCGAACGCCACGATCCTGAATGTAAAAAAGACAATAATCCTTACCTCTGTCTGTATCAAAACATTGTGCAGCGTCAGGCCCACCTGATCGCCGACTGGCAGGCCATAGGCTTCATCCACGGCGTGATGAATACCGATAATATGGCGCTGAGCGGCGAGACGATCGATTACGGCCCGTGCGCTTTTATGGACATCTACCGCCATGATCAGGTGTTCAGCTCGATTGACCGCGGTGGTCGCTACCGCTACAAACAACAGCCCCTTATCGCCAAGTGGAATCTGGCGAGACTCGGTGAAACGTTGATTCCTCTGGTCGATCAGGAAGAAGAGATCGCGGCAGACAAGATCCGCGATGTACTCGATACATTCGATCAGGCGTTCGCCGAAGCGTGGCTGGAAAAATTCAGTAAGAAGCTGGCACTACCCGGCTTACCTACAGATGAACCATTCATCAAAGCATTCTTGGATCTGCTTGAGAGCGAGGAAAAAGATTTCACCAACAGCTTCAATGCGTTGACCGATCACCCGGAAGATAAATTATTTACGAGCGAAGCAGGACGTGCGTGGCAGGAAAAATGGCGGCAACGTGTGACAGCGACAGTCGGCTTCGAAGAAGCACAAGCGATCATGAAGGCGACCAATCCGCGCGTCATCCCGCGTAATATTCAACTGCAAGATGCGCTCGATGCGGCTGAAGCCGGAAATATGGAGCCTTTCAATACGATGCTGGCGATCGTCAAAGATCCGTTTGCCGAACATGTCCCGGACGCATTTTTGGAGCCTACGCCAAAATATCATCACTTCGTCACGTATTGCGGAACGTAAGGAAACCGCCCATACGCCATAATGAAACAGCCCGCCGAAGCGGGCTGAGTGTTCTCGCTTTTTCTTAGGCGTTAGCCTTCACCCCGGTGGCGACGACGATCACACCGCGCGCCACGATCGGCCTCAAAAGAAACGTGATCAAGGGGGACGTGAAAAAATTGAGGATCACGAAGAAGGCGACAAAGATC
>DUQI01000090.1 GCA_012837885.1 Fastidiosipila sp. | reverse complement strand
GATCTAGATACTTGTTATCGCGTCTCGCGCGTTTTGCTTACCCCTAGTCTAGATGCCGATTGTGACGAGATGTTGACCAACTGTTGGCGCGAATGTAAAAAATTAGCACTCTCATGTGAAGAGTGCTAACAAGGCATCACGTATTCGTAATGTCCGAGAGTTTACGGCTCAGCCAGACGATTGATGCCTGTTTCCTCGTGCAGTGTTCGTTCCAACGAACCGTTCAAAACCTTTATGACGATTTCAGCGGTAAGTGAAATGACACCGGAAGTTAGATGGCCGCCATGCATGTTCAAGTCTTCGTCGGCAAATGCCAGATGAAGATGCACGTACGGCTCACCATCCTTTTTGGTGATGTTTCCGTTCAGAGCAATGATCTCGAATTCACCTTCGTACGTTTTCGAGACGAAGCGTTTTTCCGAGAGGGCGTAGCGCCCGATCTCACATCTGCTGACGGCACCGATGCCGCTGACACTGGCTGCCGGGATGTCGACCGTCTGACAAAACGCGGTGACGCTTTCGACGATCTCTTCTCCCGGGTCGAGTCTTATGACATAGTCCGATCCAAGTCGAAAGACCTGCATCGAATTACTCCATGTCCTCCTGCGCTACCGTCTCACCGATATTCTTGATCTGGTTATGGAAATGCTCGTCTTCACTGACGACTAGGACCGGCTTCGTAAAGTCGAGGCCGAACAGGCCGATGAAGCTCTTCGCATCGACGATGACGCTACCGTCAGGCGAGTGGAAGCCAACATCTTCCGGCGACAGTGTCGCATAGTACTGTACTCTCTGGATCTCGTCGATCGAGTTAAACAGCTTTCTTGTAATCATAATTTTCTCCTTTCGCTCCCTGAGCGATCTATTTAACGTGTTTCACGTATACGCTTGCATAATAGCAAAAACAGGCTCAAACGACATGCAATATCGCGTTATCTATCACTATGTTACGTTTAGCGGTGAAATAGCCAGTAGATTAAGGTCGCTGCGGCGGTAAATCCCATCTTCTCCTGCAGCTTTAGCGACTGCTCATTGTCGACCCAAACGTCACCGCGCGGCATCTCGCCGAGCGACAGTATATGGTTCGCAAGAAACATCTCAAGCTCCTGACCGTAGCCTTTCCGTCTGTGCTCTTCGAATATGTAGAGCATCCCCATCGTTCCTTCCGGATGACGCCCGATGAAGCCGACGAAGTCTCCGTCTTTATAGCCGCACCAAAGATCGCCGCGCTCCACTGTCTCCGTCAAGTCCGGTTCATCGTGGAGTTTGTAATAGCTCGAAATAAATGGCACGAGATCCGGTGTCGCCGGGCGTATATCCAAGGTCGGCTCGTAGTCGATCGGTTCTGAACCGAGATAAGCGACACGCTTGCAGGGCATCTGACCGGTAAAGCCGAAGCGCTCGATCGCGGGAGCCACGAGATGCTCCTGACACACCTGAATGATCTCGACGTCTTTCGGAATAAGCTGCAAAAGTGTTCGTCCGTATGCTTCGTTCGTCGATGACAACATAAAGAACTGGCGCTTACGATCCGACACGAGCGCACCGTCTTTCGAGCCTTCGATCAATACACCGCCTCGAAATTCGATTTCGGAACTCAAATCACTGTTCAGTATCGGATCGCCTGCCAAGTACGCGGCGACTTCAGCCGGCAGCAACATGCCTGTATGGTCGTTAGTCTCTTTCATGAAATAACCAGTAGACGAGGCTGTCGGCGACTTCAAAGCCGAGTTTTTTCTGCAGTTTCAGCGACTCTTCGTTACCGACTATCACATCTCCGCGCGGCAGTTCACCTTTGGCCAGCATGTCGTTGATCAGGAACGATTCGAGTTCATGAGCGTAGCCTTGGCGCCGATAACGGTCGAACACATGGAGCATTCCCAGGGTGCCCCGGTCGTGGCGTCCGATAAAGCCGACGAACTCGTCTCCGAGCCAGCCGCACCAGAGCTGACCGTTTTCGATCCGTCGGACCACCCGCTCTTTGCCGCCGATATGATAGTTGGCGGCGATCAAATCGAGCTGTTCCATCGTAGCTGGTCGAATGTCAAGGCGTTTCTCGTATTGGATCGGCTCAATTTTCAAATAGGCCAGTCGATAGCAAGGGGTCTGACCGTCAAATCCAAACCTCTCTTTGGCCGGCGCGATGAGCGCTTCCTGACAGACCGGCACAACCGGGATGTCTGCGGGAATCAGGGACAAGAGATGTGCGCCGTAATCGGGATCGGTCGCAGACACCATGAACATACGGCCCGCTTTGTCTGAAACGAGCGCGCCGTTCGAAGAACCTTCGACCAACACACCGTCATGAAAGCGAAGCCATTCACTCAGTTCACTGTTGATAATCGGATCGCGGGCAAAATAGTCGATCACCTCTTGAGGTGCATAGTGTTCATTAACATGTGACATGCCGATACAGTACAAAAACCGGTGTCATTCGGCAAGCGCCAAAGCATGCCGAAAGCAAGAAAATTAAGTAAATCGTTCTATCGTTGCAATCGTTTTGCAACGATAACTCGATCGTTGCAGATATCCTCGCTGTCAATCTATACTGCGGTACATGGTCGCAGGCCCTGATCCGACTTTTTGGATGACGCTTTTTTCTTGCAAAGCATTCAAAATACGTATGACCTTCGCCTTGTTAAATCCCGTTTGTTCCTCAATCTGCAGTCTGCTCACCTGATCGTCAAAATGTTGGATGATGTACAACACTTCCTGTTCTTCTTCATCCAATACTTCATTTGTGCTCTGCACAGGCAAGGTCACCGAGATCGAATGAGAAAACACATCAAAAGTCGGCTTGACCACACTTTCTCGATAAGCGTCCATGATGCGGCGTATACCGGTGCCAAACTTCTCAATGATGCCTAATAAGGCAAACACGTGCGCAATCCTCGGATTACGCAACATCGACACTTGGCCATGTATATACTCTTCACGGGAAACACCAAACGGCAATCCACCTGGCGAGGTAATCACGACACGATTTGGATACATAGCTATTCTTATGGACGTTCGTAAATCCCATTCACGGTGAACGAGGGCGTTGGCCACCGCTTCACGAATCGCTTTAATCGGAACCTGCTCAACCTTAATACGTTCATAAGCGATGATTTGTTCGAAGCTGTAATGCTTCGCGATGAAAGATGTGACATCGTCAAACATCTTTATGATGGATATTCCTGAGAATTGCTGTCGATCCAGGAATATATCTACCGATTCGCCGAACATAGCGATATCGATGCCTGGGAAACTATGACTATCCGATACCAATGCAGCCGCCTGGTTGAATCCGTTTTTATCGCTATATAAAGCAAGCGTCTTTTCAGTGTCTTGTGTCCATTTTTCTATACGAATCTGCTGGATCAGGCGCGCCTCAAGATACGAGAAGGTTAATTGCTGGTTCTCTGACGGCAGTTCTTCGAAGTCTCGATTTTGTCCGCGAAGCACGAGTCGATTGTACTCAACACGATCTATGGCAACCGTAGCTGTATCTGAGCGTTTATACGCTTTATTTTGATACACATACGGCGTGTTCGCGCCGGCACTTACCGCTAAAGTAATTGTCCTCTCCACCGTATCAACACTGAGAGAAAATTCCGGTACTGGATCAAGATTGTCATTAATTTGTTTCTCGATAGCCATGCGTGTTTTGTCTACGTCCTCAAGACCAATAACATGCCCATCATTGTCGACACCAAAGATGATCTTACCACCGTCATAGTTAGCAAAAGCACTCACTGTTTTGAGATAACGCTTACTTAAATCACGTTTATACTCGAGTTTAGGATTTTCGTGTAGGACCATATGCAAAAGCTCGACTCTCTTTCACTTAGGCCATATTGTAACGAACCATGAATCGTTTTGCAACGATACATCCTATCGTTGCAAAACGATTGCAACGATAAAAAACCTCTCCTACGATCGTAAGAGAGGTTTAGGGGCTAGATGATTTTTCTCTGATGATTACGGTTCTCCGATCGTCAGGCTGCCGCTCACTGTTTCGACGTCGATCTTGAGATCGGCGTTTCGGTCTTCAGTCCTTATACTTATCGCTCATGTTCCGGTACATTTCTTCTCTCAGTTCGACTGCCCGCTTCGTCGGCGGCGTCTGGTCAAATAGATCATCCAAGTATTGATTTAATCGGCGTTCCATACTCTACTCCTTTATCCGAATAAGTTTTTCAATAAGTTCTTTCGCCACTTCCCATTCCCCTTGCAGTCGACGATAAGCTGCCCTGCCGTTTGGCGTGATGCGGTAATAACGTCGTCTCGCACCGGTCTGTTCGTCACCCCAATACGATTCGATCAGGTGCGTCGACTCGAGACGACGGAAGGCGGTATACATCGTCGCTTCTTTCAGCTCGTACTGACCATCCGTCAACTGTTGTACGGCTTTGTTGATTTCATAACCGTAGCTGTCGCCCTTAAACAGTTGCGCCAGAATGATCGTATCCGTGTGCCCGCGAATAAGATCTGATGCAATTGACAAACCATGACCTCCCCTAGCTGTATTCTGGCACCACAATACAGCGATATACCTCGCCTGTCAATGTATATAATTGTAAGATGTATGTTAAGTGACGAGTGTTCCGGTGCGTTTGTTCGCGAGATAGTTGACAATCAGGCCGAGCAGGACGATAAGACCGGCCACCACACCCTTTACAGTGGGCGTGCGTCCGATAAACGCATCGATCACCATGCCGAAGAAATATTGTCCGAGAAATGTCAAAACGGTAACATTGAACGCCGAGAGCTTCGATGTGATCAAGGTAACGAGGCTGACCATGATCGCACCGACAGCCCCTCCCGTATACATAATCCAGTTCGGATCGAGCGGAAACGGCGCCATCAAAGCGCCCGGATTTATGATCACGAGCAAAATAACAGACATGATGAGCCCCGTCAGATAATTGAGCATCGTCGATACCGGCAGATTATAAAAGTGTAGTGTCCGCGTGTTCATCGTACGCGAGACGACGACGATGACGCCGGTCATGAAAGCCAGCACGATCGAAAGCCCGGCACCGATGTCGAGCGGAAGCAACAGCAAAAGGACGCCGGCCGTGATAATCGCGATCGACAGCGCCTTATACTTGGTCAAAGGATACCGCCTCATGCCGAACCAGCCGAACTGGTCGGTCAAGACGGACATCACGCTCATGCCGAGCAGGTTCAGGGCAAGGACGCCAGTCACGCCGAGACTCGTAAACGCGTAATTGGAGAAAACGACCGTGAAGACACCCATCGTGCCACCCATATAACACCAGAAAGGGAGCCCGGATCGAAGGCGCGTATCAGCCTTCTTAAAGTAGGTGATCAGGGATTGCGTGAACAGACCGACAACATGGACGAGCACCGACGACCGATAGATATCGAGCGTCTCGCCCAGTTGTCCATTCGCCACGATTGTCATCGCGGTCAATACTCCCGTCATTACGGCGACAATATAGAACATCGCTTGCCTCCAGATCCTTCCTCACGATTGTAACGGAGTCGAAAGATCTTGGGCACTGACAAATGAGCGAATCATCTCATATGACCTGAATTGAAAACACCAAAAAGATCTCAAAGTGAATGAAATTAAACATCACTTTCAGTTCGAGTCTTCTGCAGATTTAGTTTAGACGAGTATTAATTCCGTCTGTCGACCTGACAAGAACGTCGCTTCCTCCTGAAAGCAGATGTCTTCTTCCAGATAGGCATACACGGTTTGTCCGTCCCATTCCGGTACAGATGCTTTGCAGTTTAGTTCCAGCGCAAAGCAGACGTCTTTTTTTAGCGGGTAGTCGCCACGCACAGGAACCGGCTCTGTGGATCCATAAAGCCCGATGGCCGGTCCGGCTCCATGACCGTACGTGCCAAGCGGATGTGTATATAACTGAGCTGCTAAACCGGCATCAGCGGCATCCTTCATGGCAGACAGATAAATGTCATTTCCACTTCTTCCATTTCGCGTCTGCCGCATGACGATGTCCTGAAATTGATTACCTTGCGATAACACATGGGAAAGTCCGGCCGGAGCGTTTTTCTCATTGTCTTTTAAAACATAGCAGAGTCGCTGGACATCGGTGTGTAGAGAAATAAAACGCGGCCTGAACCCGATGTCACAGTGCAACAGATCGCCTGGGCGGATCACTTCATGAAACATGCGACTGGTTGAAATACCTTTCCGTTGCAGATCAATGTCCGGGCCAAACCAAAAAGTACCACCTAAGGCATCGATCGTATCCCGCATGAACCATTCCAAATCCGTCGTCGTCGTTTGATTCAACGTGATCCGTTCTTTTAAGAACGTCATATTGATAATTTCATGTGTCACGTCGGTCAGAACTCGCATCAAGTCGATCTCAAGCGGTGTCAGCTGTTGCATGTAGAAAACGGCGAGCTCTTCCGCCGGGACCAATCTCCCACGCAGCGAGGCCGGCAGATGGCGCATCAGTTGCGCTTCCAGTGAAGCTGATAGACCTGCAGCCAAACCAAAGTCATCGCTCTTATTAATGCCGATACGCCGTGCATCGAGCGACTCCAGCGCACGTACAAGGGTTTGCCATATCGTCTCATCTGGATCAGAGACGGATCGATAAATCTCATTCATAGCGGCCGATGATCCACCGATTTGTATCTTGTCGATCTCACCATCGTCTCTCAGATGAAACAGCAGTGCGCTCGTTCGACGGGCGTGCGGTACATCCCACGTGTAGAGGCTCTTGTGGACCGGATCTTCATTATATTCAGAAGCAATAATAAGCCAGCAGTCGATATCTGCCGCTTTCATCGCGACAGGCAGTATGCTGTGTAAGCGTTCTTTCAAAATTCGTTGACTTAGTTCCGCCTGACTTCGTAACGGCCACAGATGGTTTTCTTCAAGTATTTTTAGAAGTTCCTGAACTGATTTCATAATCTACCTCGTTAAATGCTGGCAATGTGGAACTAGTAATTAACAAACAGCATCCTTCTTTTGCGGTCTATACGTCAAGTGTCAGCGATATTGAAACCCCATTAGTCTGATGTATCTTCGGTGACACGAAGTGCATTCAACTAGACAAGAGAAACCTAAAGAGGTAGATTAAGGCCGAATTATCTTTAATTAGAGATAATTTCGGAGAAAAACAGGAGGACTTGGATGGCAGATCTTGATATGAAGGTTTTTATCGGGATGAGTCGCGTCATGAAGGCGATTACACGGGAAACAGATAAGCTATTCAACGCCTACGATCTGACGCGCGGGCAATTTGCTGTACTCGAAGTGCTGTATCATAAAGGTGCCATGCCGATTGGGCGTGCGGCCGATCGAATTCTGACAACGAGTGGCAACATCCCGGTGATTATCCGCAATCTGGAAAAACGAGGGCTTCTCACGAAAAGTCAAGATCAGTACGACAAGCGCAAATGGAACCTGGTATTGACCGATGAGGGGCGCAAACTGATCGCTGTCGTCTATCCGCAAAACGAAGAAATCATTAAACGGCATATGACCATGTTCTCGACCGACGAGCAGCGCATGATGGTCAAGTGTTTCAAAAGAATTGGAGGAAAAAACTAAGATGGAAAGAACTATTGAGACAAAAGTCAAAGGATTTCGCACCTCGGACGGTGCCGGTGTCAGTCTCGTTCGGGTACTCGGCAGAGAGACGGTCAAGGGCTATGACCCGTTTTTAATGCTCGATTCATTCGACTCGACCAATCCCGCCGACTACACGGCCGGTTTCCCGATGCATCCGCATCGCGGCATCGAGACGATCACCTATCTCGCCGAAGGGGCGATCGCCCATGAAGACAGCCTCGGCAACAAAGGCATGATCAATGCCGGTGACGTGCAGTGGATGACGGCCGGAAGCGGGATCATGCACGAAGAGATGCCGCAGGCGAGCGAACGCATGCTCGGCGTCCAGCTCTGGCTGAACATGGCGCAAAAAGACAAGATGAAACCGCCGGCCTATCATTCCCTGACCAAAGACTCGATGCCGGTTGTCGATCTGGAAGGCGGAAGCCTCACGGTGATCGGCGGCGAGTATAACGGCGTCAAAGGATTTCAGGGTGAACATCACCCGATCGACTTCTACAGCATCCGGTTGGAAGACGGCGCGAAGCTGACACTCGACGCACCGGCCGACGATCAGGTGATCTTCTTCCTGCTGGAAGGCGACGCCACGATCTCCGGTGAGAAGGTCGACGAGAAAACGGCCGTCCTCATGAGCCGCGGTGAACATGTCACGGTCGAAGCAAATGACGGACCGATCGAAGTATTGTACCTGCATTCGACGATGCTCGAAGAGCCTGTCGCCTGGGGTGGACCGATCGTAATGAACACGAGAGAAGAACTGAATCTGGCATTCCAGGAACTGCGCGAAGGCACATTCATCAAAGACAGACCGCAGGGTGAAGCATAACCCGATAGAAATAATAAAAAACAAAAACGAAAGGAACAAAGCAACCAACGTAAAAATGAGCATTATCAATAGCCTTAAAAAGAGAAGAACCCATTACGACATAAAAAAAGACCTCCCGATCTCACAGGATGAATTGGTTGAGATCGTCGAGAAGGTAACCGAACTCGTACCTGACTCCCTGAACATGAAATCGGCCAGAGTCGTGCTCGCTCTGGATGAGAAACAAGATGAACTCTGGGACTCGATCTACGAGGCATTCGACGGACAGGTGCCGAGAGAGAAAATCGACTCGTTCAAAGCCGGTCACGGCACGATTCTCTACTTCTACGATAAAGACGTCGTCGAGAATATGTCTGACACGTATCCATTTGCCAAAGACAAGTTCCCGACCTGGTCGATGCAGGCGAACGCGATGCTTCAACTCGCCATGTGGAGCGCCCTCAAAGAAAAGAATATCGGCGCTTCTCTGCAGCACTACGATCCGGTGATCGACGAACCGGTCAGAGAGCTGTTCGATCTGCCCGACAATTGGGTCTTAAATGCTCAAATGCCGTTTGGCGCGATCGGCTCCGAACCGGAAGCAAAGGAAAAAGAAGACATCAAAAAGCGCGTCATCGTAAAGAAGTAATTGACACGCAACAAGACAACAAAAAGGGGCTGTCTCAAAATGAGGCGGCCTCTTTCCCTTTATCCTGTAACGATATTTGAACGAAAAAGCGGGCCCCAAAAGCCCGCTCTTCCTGTAAACTTTCGTTATGGAAAAACTCAATTT
>DUQI01000089.1 GCA_012837885.1 Fastidiosipila sp. | reverse complement strand
TTGCAGCCAAAATGCACAAGGCGATCGCCGTCATCCAGTTTAAACTCGAAGGTCAGATGCTAAAGAACCGTCCCGAGTTTTCGATGGATGACCGGATCGTTCTAGAAAAAGTCGATTTCGAAAAAGGCGTGTATATCCACAATGGCAAAGAATACCCGATGAAGGACATGCACTTCCCTACCATCGATCCATCTGACCCACTGGAGCTAAGCAAAGAGGAAGAAGAGTTGATGGTCAGCATTCGCGCATCGTTCAGGCACAGCGAAGTTCTGCATCGACATGTGCGTTTTCTCTACGCCAACGGCAGCACGTACAAGATCAGGAACAATAACCTCCTGTTTCATGGCTGTATCCCGATGAACGAAGACGGCACATTCCAGTCCATGACGCTCGATGGCGAAGCATACTCCGGAAGAGCCTTGATGGATCGCTTGAATGAGATCATACAGGATGCGTATTTTAGACCACGCTACTCACCGGAACGCACCTGGGCCAGCGACTTCATGTGGTATCTCTGGTGTGGTGCGAAGTCACCGCTCTTTGGTAAAAGCCAGATGTCAACTTTTGAAAACTATTTTCTGTCCGACAAAGACGTGAGAAAAGAACACTACAATCCGTACTACCAGGTCTCACAAAATGAAGCCACCTGTCGCACCATCCTCGCTGAATTCGGACTCGATCCGGACGTCTCACGTATCATCAACGGCCATGTGCCGGTTAAGATCAAGGACGGTGAAACACCGGTCAAAGCCGGCGGCAAACTGTACGTCATCGACGGCGGGATCGCCAAAGCATATCAGTCGAAGACCGGCATCGCCGGCTATACACTTATCTTCAACTCGCACCATCTGGCCTTGGCCGAACACAAAAACTTTGAAGGCATCACGAGCGAGATGGGAAGCTACACGCCGAAGATCATGATTATCGAATTGATGCCAGAGCGCCTGATGGTCAAAGATACCGATCTCGGCAAACAAAATGATGAGAAGATAGCCGACTTGAAAAACCTTCTTGCCGCATTCAGAAAAGGGACGATCAAGGAGCGAACGACCGCTGAAGATATGGTTTATTAACGAAAGATAAAGCTGCACGTGCTAAACCCAATATCGATTTAACTAGACGCTAATTTTAGCTTTTAACTAAAGCAAAAATACCATGCAATTTTCCGGTCCATTTGATACTCTATAGTCAACCATATCAGTTTGTTTAGAGTAATATTCACAGTGCGATGTAATGTGCGGTGACGTAGGTGATTGGAGTATTCAATGAACGGTCAAAGAATGAGAGAATGCCGCAAGAGATTAGGTATGACACTACAAGCGCTTTCAGAACAGACAGGAGTCACCGTCGGTTTTTTATCCCAACTCGAGCGCAACATGAACACACCTTCCATCACCACATTAAGAAGTATTGCCAAAGCACTTAAATGTCCGGAAATGTGGCTACTGCAGGCGGAAGGCGAAGACAGAGTCGGCAATATGAGTCAACATCAGAGTTTCCGCCACATATTGCGCCAATCCCGCTATAAAGTAGCCAAGAACGAACGAATCAAGATCAACATGCCGGAGAACAAAACCGACTACGAAATTTTCACACCGGCCAGCGTCGGTGAAGAAATTCCGGCACGCATGACCGGCATGATTATCCGCATCAAACCGAATGAACAAGTCAGTGAGAGAGCGATCTATCACGACGACTGCGATGAGAGCATCCTGCTACTGAAAGGCAGACTACAGATCTTCCTCGACGACTATGACTTTATTCTTGAAGAAGGAGACAGCGCCTACATCCCCGCCAATACGATGCATAACTTCGTAAACATCGGCGATGTCGAAGTCGAGGCCGTCGTCTTCTTCTCACAGCTCGTCTTCTAACAAGCGACGTCAACAATTAGCGGTTTAAGAAAACCGGTAACGGCTCCTCGCACCTTACGTTTGTACTTTCAGTACTGATACTAATTGATACTAACTGATACAAATTGATATCAATTAGTATCAACAAAAACACCAGTTCAATGCCCAACATGATAAAAAACCGGATCTTATTTCTAAGATCCGGCTTCAAAGTGACTAAACACTCGTCTTTTCAACGATCTGTTTACTTGCTACACAACGCCCTTCACAAGCATCACATTCGCATAGATCGCCGTCTCACCGGTCTGCACGATAGCATACGCGTTCTCCGCTGCATCGTAGAAACCCTGTCTCGACAGTTCACCGACGAGCGCTTCGCCGCGCTCATCGACCTGCCGCACGAGAAACTTATACTCGTCGATGATCGGCAGTTCCAGATCTTTGTCGCGGGGCTCCTTGGCCATCACGACGACCGGTAACTCCGTATAGGCATCGAGCGGAAACAGCTCAAGGATCGCCTTCAGGAGCGGTGCCGTACCTTGTCCGTCAAGACGGATCAGTTTGGCGCCGGAACGTGCCGCGATCGAGGCTCCCGGAAAATTGCCGTCGGCGATCACGATCGTGTCGCCGTGCCCCATCGACATCAGGACATGGAGCAAATCAGGTGAAATGAGAGGTGAAATACCTTTTAACATGGTTTATCTCCCTTCTTTCTGCCTCTGCTTTCGCTTTTACTTAACCGTCTTGTAGAACGGGCCGAGCGCTTCACAGGCACGGTAGTCGGCGCCTTCCAGATTCTCAGTGCCGAATGCCGACCAGTAACTCGGGCGGAAGATCTTGTCTTTATCGACGTTATGCATATTGACCGGGATACGGAGCATCGAACAGAGTGTGATCAGCTCTCGGCCGACATGACCGTAGACGAGCGCACCGTGGTTTGCTCCCCAGTTTGCCATGACCGAATAGACATCCTTGAACGCACCTTCGCCGGTGACTCTCGGAGCAAACCAGGTCGTCGGCCAGGTCGGATTCGTTCTGTCTTCCAAAATTTTGTGTGCTTTTTCTTCCAGCTCGACCGTGTAGCCTTCAGCCAGCTGCATGACGAGGCCCAATCCTTTGACGCGATTCAGACGCATCATGGTCAGGGGCATGCCGGCTTTCGTACCGGTCTTGAAGTGCGAGGAGAATCCGCCGCCTCTGAAGTAGTAGACATCGGCCGGATCCCAGGCGGTCGCATCGAGACACGCCTTCATATCTTCTTCGGTCACTTCCCAGTACGGTTTCATCACCGGTTTTCCGTCTTCCCCGGTCATCACGCCGGTCGCGTCGAGCGTCGCCGCCCCGGAGTTGATCAAGTGGATGATGCCGCCTTCGGCATCGCCTTCAAGTTTCGTGCCGGTGACACGTTCAACCGCTTCCGGCGACCAGTACGTTCTGACGTCGGCGAAGATCGACGGCGCGTTCGTCAGAAGATGCCCCAGCATCATGGTCAGACCGTTCAGCGTATCGTTTTCCGTGGCAAACGGAATCGCCTGTCGGATACCGTTCCAATCAAAGCTCGAGTTCAGCATCGCTTCGGCAAAATCGGCATTCGGTTTATAGTCCGTCCAGTGACGCTGTCCCTGGAAACCACCGACGATCGCCGCATGGCCGACCGACTCTTCGACGTATCCTTTGTCAGCAAGCTTCTTGTTGCCGAACATCAGATCGCGGAAGATCATCATCATCTTGACGGACGTCTCCCACTGCTCGGCTTTCGCTTCAGCCGAATACTGATCTTCTTTCGGGTTTACATCCTTGCCTTCCTTACAGTGCTCTTTCACCCAGGCCATCGCTTTTTCAAATTCGTCCTCGTCGTAGATCTTCTCTTCGATACGACGTAGAACTTCCATCGAGTCGACCTGCTCGGAACGCATGCCGAAGTACTCCTGGAAAATATCCGGGTTCGGATATGAACCGGCGATACCCATTGAGACATTACCGATCGACAGATAGCTACGGCCACGCGGTGAAGCTGCGGCCACGGCCGCTTTAGCGAACAAGAGAATCTTGTCGGCGACGTCGTCGGGAATGACGTTATCGTCTGCATCCTGCACGTCCCTTCCATAGATGGAGAACGCCGGCAGTCCCTTTTGCGTATGCGCGGCCAGCACGGCAGCCAGGAACACGGCACCGGGACGCTCCGAACCGTTGAAGCCCCAGACGGCTTTGATCGTGCGTTCGCTCGAGTCCATGACCTCGGTGCCGTAGCACCAGCAGGGCGTCACGGTCAAGGTGATGTCGACGCCTTCTTTTTCAAACTGTTCTTCACAGGCCACGGCCTCCGCCACACGACCGATCGTCGTGTCGGAGATCACGCACTCGACCGGTTCACCGGACGGGTGTTTCAAATTCTTGGTGATCAAGTCGGCGGCAAGACGCGCCAACTCCATCGTCTGATCTTCTAACGCTTCACGTACGCCTTTTCTGCGTCCGTCGATCGTCGGTCTGATACCGATTTTCGGTAAACGTGGTTTCATCATTCAACTCTCCTTATCTGGTTCTCGAAGTCTTTCGCTCGTTGATTTTAAATATGGATGCGGTCAGATCATGCATCCATATAATGATTTTCTCGATTTATTGTAACGCAGCACGCTGCGGATACTACTTAGTGAAGAAAGGGAGGGCGCCTTCCAAAAGGCGGCGACCCTCCCCAGCACAGTCTACTAAAGACGCGTTTCGCTTTTAGTCGTAAAGCAAGAAGGCGATGTCTTCATCTTCCATGTTGTCTTTGTCGTAGAATTTGGCGCCCGTGTCAACGTCTTCCACGGTTTCGCCTTTGTAGGCTTTGTAAGCCAGCTCGACTGCTTTGTAACCGATCTGGAATGGATCCTGGGTCACGGAGCCGAGGAAGTAGCCTTCGGCCACTGCGGCTTTCTGCGGCGCACCGGCGTCAAAGCCGACAGCGATAACGCCCATGTCTTCAAGATCGACACCGTTGTTCGTGGCGTCGAGGATGCCTTTGGCAGCAGCTTCGTTCGAGCCGAAGATGCCGACGACGTTCTCTTTGTTCAAGAGCGCTTCGGTCGCTGTTTTGACGGCCGGCGGGTTCGTATCGGCGGCGACACCTACGTCGATCAAGACGGTGGCATCGGCTTCTGCGCCGGTCGCAAATTTATCGTGACCGACGACGGCGACGGTTTCAATGCCGCCTTCTTTGACGAGTTCAACGATTCTGTCGACGAATCCCTGCGTACGACCGGTGATCGACTCGGAGATCGCGTCCTGAGAAATGACGGCGATTCTAATCGGGCTGTCGGTTGTGCCTTCGGCCAGTTTGTCTTTCACCGCTTCATAGAGGTGATCGGCACCGATGCCGCCGGCGTTGTTGTTGTTCGTGGAGGCCGTCGCGTGGATCGAGCCTGCCGGAGCATCCGGCACACCGGAGTCAAATCCGATGACGGGGATCTTGTCGGCCAGAGCCTGCTCGAGCTGGTCCGTCACGGCTTCCGTCGACAGCGCGGCAAAAGCCACGGCGACCGGATTCTTGGCGAGGGCGCTGTTCAGCATCTGGGTCTGAATGGCAACGTCCGTTTCGCTCGGCGGGCCTTCAAAGGTGATTTCCACACCGTATTCATCGGCCGCAGCCTGGGAGCCGGCATACACTGCCTGCCAGAACTGATGCTGGAAGCCCTTGGAGACAACCGCGATATACGGTTTGTCACCGCTCGGCTCATCCGCCTTCTCGGTATCCGTCGTTGCCGGTTCCGTCTCAGGCGCGACCGTCCGTTGCCGGCGCATCCGTATCGACCGGTGCTTTTGTCGTCGTCGCCGGTTTCGCAGGGCCACAGGCCACCGTCACGAGCGCGAAGACGATCATGAGAACGGTAAGAATGGTGAGTTTACTCTTTTTCATAGAATCCTCCCAAAAAAGTACTTCTCGTTTATATTGATCCCGCTTTTGCAGGTTCAACGCTTTTTATGCTGACGAATGTCGATAAAGACAGCCATGATCACGATGATACCGGTCAGCACTTTCTGATAATGCGGCTGCACATTCATCGACATCAGGCCGACTTGCAGCACACTCATAATGAACACACCGATGACCGTACCGGTGATCGAGCCTATTCCGCCGGACAAAGACGTACCGCCGATGACGACCGCCGCGATGGCGTTCAGTTCTTCACCCTGGCCGGTCTGCGGGATAATCGTCGTGTAGGTCGCGCCGTACATAATGCCGGCCATACCGGTGCAGAAACCGGCGATGATATAGGGGATCAGCTTCCATTTCTCAACGGCGACACCGGAGAGACGCACAGCTTCTTCGTTACTGCCGACGGCGAACGTATAGCGACCGATTCTCGTCTTATTCAGGACAATCACGGCGATCACGATCAGACCGACCAGCCAGAAAGCACCAGTGGGAATAACCGTTCCGTCCATATTGACGCTTCTAAACACATTTTGAAACCATGAGCCGACTTCCGCCGTACGACTCGGGAAGTGCCTCGTTTGCACCTTTGACACAATCGCAGACAGACCGAGCGCGATCATCATCGAGCCCATCGTCGCAATAAAGGCCGGCAGTTTCAAGTAACTGACCAGGACACCGTTCAGCACACCGAACAGCACGCCGACCAACAATGTGATGATCAGGGCGAGGACGAAAGGCACACCGGCGCCGAAGCTTACGAGGCCGACCATCGCTGAACACATCATCACCGTACCGAGCGACAGGTCGATACCGCCGGTGATGATAATGAACGTCACACCTACGGCCAGGAAGCCGATGTAGTACGACTGTTCCAGAATGTTCATGAACGTACGATAGGTGAAGAAGCGGTTGCCGAACGCCGCGAAAATCACGTAGATCGCGATCAGGGCGATCAGCGCGAAAAGACGCTGTTGACCGCTCTTCAGGCGTGGTTTGGCAACGGCCGTGGATGTCTCTTTTGAACTCATGTCTACTCTCCTCAATCTTTAAATATCGTGCGCCAGCGTCATAATTTCTTCCTGGCTCGATCCGGCCGGCAGGATACCGGTGACACGGCCTTCGGCCATGACCACGATACGATCCGCCAGACGCAACACCTCAGGCAGCTCGGACGAGATCACGATGATCGATTTACCGTCCGCCGCCAGCTCGTGAATCAACTTATAAATTTCATTCTTGGCACCGACGTCGATACCGCGCGTCGGTTCGTCAAAGATAAAGATATTCGCATTCTTGATCAGCCATTTGGCGATAACGACCTTCTGCTGATTACCGCCCGACAGGTTTTGCACCAGCTGGCGGATCGAAGGTGTTCTCGTCTCGAGCTTTTCGACATACTCTTCAGCAACCTTATTGATCCGTTTCTGGTCGACGAAAGGACCCTTCATGAAGTTTTCCAGACAGGCCATGACGGAGTTTGCCGCGACGCTCATACTGGTCGCAAGTCCGTAGCGTTTTCTGTCTTCCGACAGATAGGAAAGCCCGACTCTGGCGGCATCGGCCGGTGAATCGATCTTGACCAGTTGGCCTTCGACATAGATCTCACCGGAATCTTTTTTGTCGGCACCGAACAGCGCTCGCACCGTCTCGGTACGTCCCGCGCCCATCAAGCCGGCAATACAGAGGATCTCACCGCGCTTCAGATCGAAGCTGACATCCTGCACCATGCGGCCGGCATTCAGGTTTCTCACCTCGAGCACCGTCTCCGCACCTTCCGGTACCGAGCTCTCCGACTTGGTTTCCACGAAGATCGTGCGACCGACCATCATCTGGATGACTTCGCCCTGGGTCACATCGGCCGTCACCACCGTACCGACATATTCGCCGTCACGGAGGACTGTAATCCGATCCGAGATCTCCCAGATCTCGTCCATGCGGTGCGAGATATAGATCATCGCCACGCCTTCTTCTTTTAGTTCACGGATAATACCGAAGAGATATTCGATCTCCTGATCCGACAAGGCTGCCGTTGGCTCGTCGAGGATCAGGATCCTCGAGTTATAGGTCAACGCTTTGGCGATCTCGACCATCTGCATCCGGCCGACGGTCAGGTTGGCGACCAGTTCTTTCGGATCGATCGACTGCATGCCGAGTCTCGCCAGCATATCGGCTGCCTGCCGGTTATCGGCCGCATCATCGAGGAAAAACCCTTTCGTCGACTCCTTGCCGATAAACATATTCTGCGCCACCGTCAGGTGGTTCATCATGTTCAGTTCCTGGTGGATAATGCAGATGCCCATATCTTGAGCTTCACGCGTATTCGTCAGATCGATTGACTCCCCGTTATACAGGATTTCGCCGCTGTCCTTCGTATAGATACCGGACAGAATTTTCATCAACGTCGACTTACCGGCGCCGTTTTCTCCGACCAGAGCGTGGACTTCACCAGGTACCAAATCGAAATGTACGCTCTTTAGAGCGTGCACGCCCGGAAAACTCTTGCTGATGTTCTCCATGGTTAGAAGCTTTTTCGCCACACTTGAAATAAAAAATGACATTTACCATCTTGAAACACCACGCTGCATCCTGCGAGAAAACTCTGCCATCTATTGGTAACATGCATCTTTCATTGAAAAACCAAGACGTTCTTGTTAAGGTCAACATAGCAAGTATTAAACGCAAACAAAGCATGAAGCGTTTTGCACGATCCTTGATCTTTAAATGGTAATCAGATGCATCGATTACGGAGGCCTGTCATGAAAAAATCGATTCTGTTCTTCACGTTATTCTTATCGATATTCTTTATCGCCGCGCCGATATCGGCCATAACTCTACCGAAAGTACTGGAAGAAGAAGACGTCGAAATAATTGAACTCGAACTTGGTGACTTTACGTTCAAGTTACCAAGCAATTGGGTGGTCGAGTCTGCAGATATTGAAGAGATGGATGACCTGGAAGACACCGATTTCTATACGGATGAAAATGAAGAGTTATACGCCTTTAGAATCGATTCCCTGCTTGACGATAATTCAGGATACTTATACGCAGGCTACTTCCCGGATATGCTTTATGGAACGGAATCAGATGAAGAGATTAACTCCGTTTTGGAGACGTTCATTACTAGTCTGGAGGACGACGATTTCCACGTCATTGATCCTGAATTCATCCAGCTTGGGGTAAATGCTTCGGTCCTTTGTATTGGCGAGATGCTTGTGGACGACGACGTGTACTACTTCGATCTCATAACGATACTCCCCTCAACCGGGGATTTATACTTTTTCACACTCCAACGTGAAAGTGAAGATGAAAGCGACCCGGATTACGAGCTGCTTTTCGAACAGATAGAGATGTTCGGGGCTTCCGATGAAGACGAGATTGTCACAACAGAGAGTGACTCGCAGGAACGTATAACGACAGGTATGAGGAACGCGGTGAGCACCGCCGAGAGCTATTTGCGCTACACATCTTTTTCTAAACTCGGACTCGTTGGTCAGCTCGAGTATGAAGGTTATACGAATGAAGAAGCCGTCTACGCGGTTAACAACGTCGACGTCGACTGGAAAGAACAAGCGCTCGATTCGGCCAAGCGATATCTTGATTACTCGGCGTTCTCCTACAAGGGACTCATCGGGCAGCTAGAATATGAGAAATACACGAGTGAAGAATCGAAGTACGGTGCAGACAACTGCGGCGCAGACTGGATGGAACAAGCCGTTAAAGCCGCAAACCGATATCTCGATGTCATGTCTTTTTCGAAAAGAGGGCTGATCGATCAACTAAAGTACGATGGCTTCACTGATGCGGAGGCACGGTATGGCGTGGAAAACGCCGATGCCGATTGGTAATAAAAAGACAACCTCTACTTCAAAGACAGTACCTGACAAATGATTTCATGATTTTTTAGCGCTACCTACTGTTGTGCGTACGCTACCTCCTTTGAGAGTAGTGTCCGATCCGAGATCACGGCATCGCCGGCGACATGACGGAAGCGGTCCACCAACTGATTGACGGTCAGCTTACGCTTCGCCTCGCCGCTCACATCAATCACGATGCCGCCGTCGTGCAGCATGATCAGGCGATCGCCGTAGCGGATCGCGTTATCCATGTTGTGCGTGATCATCATCGTCGTCTGACGCGTCTCCTTGACCATCTTTTCAGTTAGATCCATGACCAATTGACTCGCTTTCGGATCGAGCGCCGCCGTATGCTCATCGAGTAACAACAGCTTCGGCTGGCGCATCGTCGCCATCACGAGTGTCAGAATCTGCCGCTGACCACCAGACAACGTATCGACTTTCGCCTGCAGTCTCGACTCCAAGCCGAGAC
>DUQI01000088.1 GCA_012837885.1 Fastidiosipila sp. | reverse complement strand
TTACATGAGGGCGTTAAAATGTCCTGTTTCCAGTAGTTTCGCGCTTTTCACCATGTTTTCGACACGGCATTTCAGGTGAGAGCGGTTGCCGCCGAGCATCAATTCTTGCTACTCTGGTCGAAAGCAGACTTACGTCTTTGGAGATGTGCTAAACGACGCACAGCTCTATCACTGTCATCTGCTTGCAAGGAGATGTATGTCAGTAAAAATATATGCGCATCGCGGAGCCAGTTTGCGCTATCCGGAAAATACCCTTGAGGCCATTTCAGAAGCGATCCGACTTGGAGCCGACGGTGTGGAGCTCGATGTGCAACGCACCGCGGACGGTCAGCTCGTCGTCATCCACGACGAGGAGTTGACCCGACTGACCGGCTCACCCGGTTTCGTCAAAGACTTAACGCTGGCCGAACTACGCACAAAAAATGTCGGTCATTACCGTGGTGAGAATGGAAGCGTCCCTACACTTGAAGAAGTGCTCGATTTGTTTCGCCACAACGATCTCGAGATCAATCTTGAATTAAAGAATTCACTCTATCCGTTGCCTGAGCTGGAAGACGATATCTTGCGGCAGGTCGCCGAGTTTGGTCTCGAATCGAGAGTGATTTATTCGTCGTTCAATCATTTGAGCGTTAAACAGTTCGTGGAAAAAGGTGTCGGTGACAGAACCGGGATCCTCTTTTCAGAATGGCTTTATCGACCGTGGGAATATGCGAAAACACTCGGCGCAGCTGCTCTTCATCCGTCTTACAATGTCTTGCAATATCCGGATCTCGTACGCGTCTGCAGAGAAAACGGCATCGCGATTCGCACCTGAACCGTCGATCTGCCGGAACACATGGATCTGGTGCTCGCCTTGTCTCCGGACGCGATGATCACGAATGACCCGGCACTCGCCATGGAGCGGCGGGCTGCCTTGGAGGGAATGCATGAAACTTAATTGGAAACGAACCTTACTTATAGGTTTTGGCTTTCTCGCCAGCTCGCTCGCCTGGAGCCTTTACAATTCGCTCGTACCGACGATGCTCGAAGAACGCTACGGCCTGTCGACGATGCTGATCGGAACGATCATGGCGATCGATAACTTCTTCGGCGTCGTCTTTCAGCCACTGGTCGGTGTCTTATCCGATCATACGAATACGCGCTTCGGTAAACGTATCCCCTGGATCGCTTTCGGTCTGCCGCTCTCGGCGATCGCTTTCTTCTTCATTCCACGCACCGGCACACTCGGCATGATGATGGCCGTGATCATTCTCTTTAACTTCCTGATGTCGCTCTGGCGCTCACCGGTCATCGCCTTGATGCCGGACGTCACGCCACGGCCACTTAGAAGTAAAGCGAACGGCATCATCAACCTGATGGGTGGCATCGGCAGCATCATCGCCTTCTTCGTCGGCGGTTGGCTGGCCGTTAGAGACGAGTCGAACAACACGTCGTTCCTGATGGGTGCGGCGGTGATGGTCGTCTCCCTCATCGTCTTGCTGTTGTTCGTCAGAGAACCGGTGCGCGCAGCCGTTTCCATACCGCGGCCGAAGAAACGAAATAATACTCTGGCGACGATGCGTGAGACGATGTTTAGCTTGTCGAAGCCGGAACTGATCAGCTTGGTCTTAATGCTGGTCGCGATCTTCTTCTGGTTTGCCGGCTATAACGCGATCGAGACGTTTTTCACTTTGTACGTCGTCAATGTACACGGCTTAACGGCAGGTGCCGGCACCCAGATGCTGACGATTTTCTCTGTCGCTTTCGTCTTCTTCGCCTTCCCCGCCGGCCTGATCGGCAGCAAAATCGGCAGGAAGAAAACGATCCTGATCGGCCTGACCGGCCTGATTGTCTGCTTCATTCCGTTTATCTTCGTGGAACAGCTTATCTTGTTGCAGATCCTGCTCGGACTCGGTGGCCTGTTCTGGGCATGCATCAACATCAACTCGCTGCCGATGGTCGTCGAACTGGCCTCGGACACGCTGGTCGGTACATTCACGGGCTATTACTATTTCGCCTCCTTCTCGGCAGCGATTTTAAGCCCGATCGCTTTCGGTTTTGACAGAGATCTAACGCAGAATTACTCAAACCTGATGGTCTATGCCTGCGCCGCTTTCTTCTTCGCGCTCCTCGCCATCAGCTTCGTCCGACACGGCGAGGCTGCCACCCCCGATGCCGCTGGCGGTAACAATCCGTCGCTTCCAGCGTCCTCTCAAGAAATACGGGATGGCGAATGACAAGCCCAACACCCAGCCGATCGGGAATGAATAAAACATATCATCGCGCCCGAAGTAGTGAGCGAAGAGGTAAGAGAGAGGCACTCTGGCCACCCAGAGCGAGAGCATCTGAAAGAAAAGCGGAATGACGGCCTGACCGGCGCCCCGCAGCGTCGAGGACAGGATCATCATGATCGCGAGCAGATAGATGTAAGGCAGCATGCGCGTCAGGTACGCCATACCGGCGGCGATGACATCCGGGTTACTGTTAAACAGACCGATCAAGGAAGGGCCGAAGATCAGGCTGAGCGGCACCATGATCAAGGTGGTCACGGCCGATATAACGAGCGCCGCTTTCACGCCGTCCGTGACCCGGTCGATTTTAGCGGCACCGACGTTCTGACCGACATAGGTCGTAATCGCCACACCGAGGGTCAGCATCGGCAAGAAAGCGAACGCGTCGATTTTACTGGCCGCCGCAAAGCCGGCCATGAACGCCGTACCGTAACTGTTGACCAGATTTTGCAAGAGCATCGTGCCGAGCGAATATGACATATTGCCGAGACCGGCCGGTATGCCGAGTCTGATCGCATCTCTTAGAATCTTCCAGTCCATGACGCCGCCCTTGATGCGGATCTGAACCAGCGCATGCTTTTTATTGATATGCCACACGCCGATCGCGAAAGCGACCATCTGGGCAATTACCGTCGCGAGCGCGGCGCCGGCCGTACCCATTTTCAGTACGGCGACGAACAACAGATCGAGCACGATATTGGAGACGACTGCGACCGACAGATACATCAGGAGGCTCTTGGAATCGCCCATGCCCTGCAGGATACCGGCATTGACGTTGTATCCGAAGACAAAGATCATGCCGAGGAAGATAATCTGCAGATAAGGCACGGCATGTACGAGTGCAGCATCCGGCACATTGATCAGGCGCAGCATCGGCTCGGCGATAAAGTATCCGGCGGCACTTAGGACGACGGACGAGACGATGAACGCGCGGTAGATCGTATCGACCGTATGCTGTAATCGCTCGTAGTTCTTGGCACCGAAATACTGGGCGATGACGATGGCCGCGCCCATCGAGATACCGGCGAACAGTGAGACAAACAAAAACATGACCGGAAACGACGTGCCGACGGCAGCTAGTGCCTCTTCACCGACATATTGTCCGACGATGATACTGTCGACTACGTTGTAAAGTTGCTGCAGGAGATTGCCGGCAAGCAACGGCAAAGCGAAACGCAACAGTAACGCGTACGGACTGCCGCTCGTCATATCAAGACGCATCTGATTGTTTTTAGTCATGGCTACCATTGTAAAGATCTTCATTTAAAAGAACAATGAGAAATGACGCTCGATTTTTACGCACAGTAAAACAGATCTGAGGCACCACTCTCAGATCTGTTTCCGTGATTGGAGGAGAAAAGTATGAAAAAAGGAGGTCACTGTCCTTGCCTTCTGCCTGTATCATAGCGTTTATTCATGACCTGTTCGCTAACCAAATATGAATAAATATTGAACGGAGGCCGTTTAGCCTCCGTTTTCAGATACTTTCAGTCAATTGTCGATACTTTTCGCTTCGCTCAGTCGTAAGCCTCGTACATTTCGACGCCACGCTCGACTTCCATCAGGTAGCCGCCTTCAGGTGTCGTCAAACGCATCGACACACCTTCTCTGGCGGCAGCCCCCGTTTCCTTTTCCATCACGGAGGCGCGCACATCACAATACGTCTCATAGATGTCGACGGCTTCTTCTTTCGTCACGGCATTCTCGAGCGTCAACAATACATGGTTATTTCCCATATTGATGATCGACAGATTCTTATCGAGGTCGATCGTCTGCTCCAGTCGTTTGCCGAACTGATCGGTAATCTCCGCTCTTTGCTTATCGCGGTTGATCGTAAGCGGTAAGGTAATCGCCGCAAATACGCCGAGGGCAACAACTAAGATCGTGATCGCCCAGATCTTGGCACGCCGCGGAATCTTCGCATCCGGTACATGTGTCACGGTCGGCACGAAGGCCGGGGTCGTCTTTTTCGATTTTACTGCCGGCTGAACAGGAGCCGGAGCCGCGACCGCCGTCGGTCTCGGATCGAGGTTTGGTCCTTCATAAGGCGGTTGAGGTTCATTGGGGAACGTAAACTGATCAGGCTCCGCCTTCGCCCGAAACGCCTCCTTATTATCAAATACAGCGTCGCAAAACAGGCAGTGTCCCTTTTCATTACGCGATTCAAGCATCAGGAGCGAACCGCAATTTACGCAAAGTCCTTCTTTCAAGGCCATTTAATAGTCCCCTTGTCGAAAATAATCCATGCTATTATATTCGCAGCATGGATCAAATACAAGTTGACGAAACACTGATGCGAATCGCACTGGAACAGGCGAAAGAAGCGGCCGCACTCGATGAAGTACCGGTCGGCGCCGTCATCGTGCGAGACGGCGAGGTGATCGCCCGTGCGCACAATCTGAAAGAAAAGACCGATGATGTCACCGGACACGCCGAATTAATCGCGATTCGTCAGGCTTCTCAGAAAATCGGATCCTGGCGTTTGCAAGATTGTGATTTATATGTGACGCTTGAGCCGTGCATGATGTGCGCCGGCGCCATGATACAGTCACGTATCCGCCGCCTCATCATCGGTGCAAAAGATCCGAAAAGCGGCATGGCCGGGAGCGTCAGCAATCTGTTTTTACTGCCGGCGAACCACAAAGTGGAAATCACGGCTGATGTACTGGCGGACGAATGCGGCCGGTTGCTCAGCGTTTTTTTTAGGCGAAAGCGACAAGAAGGAGAATAAGCGTTGACAACGACGTTAACCCGGGGAAAAGCGAAGCGAGCAAAAAGAGCGCCCGAAGACCGCTATCCGATGAGGCGTGGCCCGCTCGGCTGGTTTTCCTACCATGCCGGCATGTTTTTCACGCGTTTTTTCTCGGCCATCCACTATCGCGGCCAAAAGTATCTGCCGAAAGAACGCCCCTACGTGCTGGCTGCCAACCATCAGACCTTCGTCGACGGCATGTGGATTTGTTCCGGTTTACCAAAAGAACAACAGCGTCATTTCTCCGTGATCGCCGGTGCCGATCTGCGCCACCGCTACGGCGCTTTCGGCCGCCTGATGCTGCGTGTCGGACGGGCTATCCCGGTTGAACGAAAAGGCGGTTCGGCGATCCGCGGCCTATTGACGGCCAAACGGAAAGTCGATGAAGGCTATATTCTGCTGGTACACCCCGAAGGCACGAGAACACATAACGGCAAACTCGGAGACTTCCAAAACGGTGCGGCCTTCATCTCAAAGAAATCGAATGTGCCGCTCGTCCCCGTCTTCGTACACGGCGGCTATGATCTTTTCTCACGTCATATGAAACTACCGAAACCGCGCGATCCGGTGACCGGCAAGCGGCGCGAGATTACGATAGTCTTCGGTCCGCCGCTTCTTCCCTGGGAATACGAAAGTGTCGGCGAACTGATGGCGAACTTAAGGATCTGGATGGAAGCTCAGGAGTCTCAGGGACTGCCTGATGCGTCCGAATGATCGTCGTCTTTTTTCTGACTTAATTCATCGATATTCTTACCGATCAACTGGCGCCAGTTCAGTTTATGGTTGGCAACTAGTTCGGATAGCCCGCTGATCTCGACATTGCGTTTCACCTTGAGCGTCGTCGTGCGCACCATATCCTGGAAACTGTAAAAGTACGATTTGACGTTCTTAAACTGCGGTAAAGAACGGTTTACATCCTTAATGAAGCCTGCCAGCCATTCACTGATTTTACTTTGCTCTTCATCGCCGACGGCATCCTTATCAAGAATAATCTTGGCTGAAACGACGACATCGCCGCGTTCGTCGGCCTGAGCGTAGACGAGTGAATCCTTCACGTACTCATGCTGGTTGAGGAGCGCCTCAAGTTCTTCCGGGAAGATTTTCTTACCGCTTTCGAGCACGATCAGTGATTTCAGACGCCCCGTGATCGTCAAGACACCACGCTTGTCAAACATACCGAGGTCACCGGTATGAAGCCATCCGTCTTTGTCGATCGCTTCCTTCGTCGCTGTTTCATCCCGGTAATAACCGTTCATGACGATCGGTCCGCGAATCAGGATCTCACCCGGTTCATGCGGGTTTTCGCTGTCGATCGCGAGCTCGATACCGGCCAGCGGATGACCGACGGAACCGGCCACGAACACGAAATCATTACAGCCGGCCGCGACGGGGGAGGTCTCAGTCAGCCCGTATCCCTGCACGATGCGCACACCTATGTCATCGAAAAAGCGAATCACTTCCGGATCGAGAGCGGCCGCGCCGGAGATACCTGTGGCGAGGTTTCCGCCGAGTGATTCCAAGATCTCGGAGAACACTTTACGCCGCAGATCGATACCGATTTTTCTCAAACCGCGCGTCACGACCCGCATGATACCGACGAGCCTGGTCTTCTTCTTTTTCACGAGCACTTGCTGAATCTTTTGATAGAAGTTGTCAAAGAGTGCCGGTACACCGATCAGCATGTCGACTTTGTACTCGAGCAGATTCTTTTGGACGTGTCTGAGACCGTCGGCGATACAGACGACGCCGCCGAAATACATCACCGTCAAAAAGCCGCACGTGTTTTCAAACGTATGATGCAACGGCAGTACGGATAGTGAGCGAAAGCCCTGCTCAAACCTGATGACACCGGCAAGCGCCATCACGTCGGCGGCAAGATTTTTGTGGCTGAGTAACACGCCTTTTGACGTAGACGTCGTGCCGGACGTAAACAGCAGGGCGCGTGACGCTTCCTTATCGAGCGGAGCAAAAGAGAAGCGTTCCTGATTCTCAATCACCCTATCACCAGCCGTAAGCAGTGCATCAAAGGACATAAAAGACACGTTATGCGGCGTCTCACCGGAAGTCAAAAGCTCTCCGACTCTCTCGCGCTCGGCTTTTGCCGCACGTTTTACCAGCATCGGCACGGCGAGTGTCAAGTGAGGAAGTTCCGGCAACACGCGTTCCAACTCCGTCTGAAACGCGGCGTCATAAAACAAGGTGTCGACTTCCGCCCGCTGTAGTAATACTTTTACTTCATCCATGCGAAGCAAGCGGTCGAGCGGTACGATCAGCGAATCGCCGTTCATCGCCGCCAGATAAGCGAGCATCCAGGTGTAGCTGTTTTCGCCGATGACGGCGATACGGGATCCTTGCTTGCCGTTGGCGGCTAGTCCTTGTTTCAGACGATCTACATCTGTATGAAGGTCGCCGTATGTTTTGACAATCGTGTCTTCATTGGCAACTTCCCGATACATGACGAAAGGCTCGTCCGCATAGAGTCGATGCGAGCGGTCGAGCAGATCGATCAGACTCTCGATCTTCTCTGCTTCATAATAGGTTTTTCCCGTTTTAACGTTCATGGTCTTCATTTTCCTTTTTTAAGTGAGGTAAGAACGGCGCCAGATGACGCGGGTCGATGGTGCCGCGAAGCTTTACACCGGATGCTTCATATTCGACGGATTCCACATCGCCGTAGGTCTGGAGATGATTGACCAATCCGGCGTCCGTGTAGTCGAGTGTTAACGACACCGGCACGCGGGTCGTTTTCGGCCAGTCAAGCAAGAAAGCACGCAGTGTGTCAAGTCCTAGATTACGGGTCGCGGAGATTTCAAGACAATCATCGACACGCTTACATCCTGACACCCTTACGTTATTAACTTGGTCGGCTGTCGCTAAGTCGACCTTGTTTATCGCCAGTAAGGTCGGTTTCGCCGTCGCTTCGAGCCTTTCCAGTTGTTCGAAGACGACGTCCAGCTGGTCGGATGCGTCGGGATCGGAGGCGTCGATGACGATCACCAGATAATCAGCCGCCGTAACTTCTTCCAAGGTCGCACTGAACGCTTCGGCCAGATGACGCGGCATATTACGGATGAAACCGACCGTATCGACCAGGACGATATCCAATCCGTCCCCTTCCAGTTTCCTTACCGTCGGATCGAGTGTCATAAACAGTTGGTCTGCCGCCGCGATGTCACTTCCGGCGAGCGCATTGATCAAGGTCGATTTACCGGCGTTTGTGTAACCGACGACCGCCACCACCTGAACGTTCTGTTTCTTTCGGTTATCACGGAAAACGGCACGCCGACCGGCCAGATCTTTCAAGCGCCGATTCAACGTTGAAATGCGCCGCATGATATGGCGTCGATCCGACTCGAGTTTTGTCTCACCAGGCCCTCTCGTACCAATACCGCCGCCAAGCCGCGACAGGGCCACGCCATGTCCCGTGAGTTGCGTCAACCGATACCGGAGTTGGGCCAGTTCCACCTGAATCTTACCGGCTTCCGATACGGCTCTCTGCGCAAATATATCGAGGATAATCGCCGTACGATCGAGCACTTTCAAATCGGTGGCGGCTGAAATGTTTCTTAACTGTCTCGGCGATAACTCATCATCTAATACGAGAAGCGTCGCGCCCAACTCCGAAGCGAGTTCGATCGCTTCTTCCAGTTTCCCGCTGCCGATCCAGGTCGTCGTATCCGGTTTGGCTCGAACCTGAGTAAGCTGCCCGACCACCTCGGCCCCACAGTTTTCCACGAGTTCTTTCAGTTCTATAAGCGACCGCTCGGCAAGTCCCGTCGCTTCACCCGTATCGAGCCCGATGAGCAGCGCTTTTTCTTTTTCCTGTGCTACGTTGTCAAATAATTCTGCTATGGCAAAAAACCATCCTTTTGTCTATTCTTGTCCGTTTTTGTCGACGGTTGGCCGACTCGTTGTCAACTCTCTTTTGTCGACCAAGCGAAGTTTTAGTAAAATTGATGCATCTCGCTGCTCGTTGTCAGAGCAGGCTCGTAGGGGGTGATCGGTTGAAATCGAGAAAAACTAGACATCAACCTATCAACGTGCCGAGTCTGGAACAGTCGGAAGCCTTCTTCAGTTACTTCATCCGTTTTCTCCGAAAAAGACTCGGTTGCACACAGACTTACGTGGCACGCCTGACCGGCTATTCGCCGGCTTACGTCTCCTGTGTGGAAAACAGTCAGGCTTTCCGGAATATATCCAAAACTCACCGCATCATCTATACCCTCGGGTATCATCCGGAGATGCTTCACGAATGTACCGGCAAGATCATGCGGATCAGAGACAGGGCTTAATCGGCTTCTGGCGATTGTAAGATACTGTCGAGCTTGGTCCGGTGTTCTAAGTCCAAAGACTCACGCCAGCCGTCGAACCATTCCTGACCGTCTTCTTGCGATTCAAGAAAAGCGCGGTGCAGCGCCCGCATCATCACGGCGCGGTACGGGCTCTCATCGAGCATGAGCAGCGGGCCTTGCATAAACTTGTGTACATCGGCTGCCAGTTTTCTTTCGCGATCTTCGTCTTTCAACTTGATCAGGCCGAAAAGACTGCTGTTGTAGCCTGGATCCGCGACGGTGATGCGAAGATAATTGCGCGCCGAGTCGAGAAGCTGCTCGTAGAGCAGGCGCTCCGATTCCGGGCCGGCCATGGCCACAGCCTCGCTAATCTCTTTACGAGCAAAAAACTGTGCGAGCTGTTTTTCAAAGCGTTTCAGACGTCGGCCGGAGATGCCGGCACGCCCTATCGTCAGAAGTAAAATCCACGGCTCGAGCAAACGATCCCCCTTCTCTTTGCCGTCTTTGATGTCAAAAAAACGATACGCTTCGAGCGCCGTCTTTGCTTCATTGAAATCTGCCATGCTGCCCTCCTTTGCCTATTCTATGCTCTTTAATCGGAATACACCAGTAACGTCTGTATTAGCTTTATCTACGGCCCAAGACGCAGCACTGACAAACAGCTCCGGCATGATACAATTGTCAGGAGAAAACGGAGGTTAATTTGTTAAGCACACCCATCGATTCATTTCAGAAAATGGGGCTTTCGAGTGAGACGCTCGAAGCCCTCGACCAGATTAAGATTATTACGCCGACCTCGGTTCAACAAAGAACGATCGTACCGATGCTCGGCTGGCACGATATCATTGCCCGAGCGCCGACCGGTACCGGTAAGACTCTCGCTTTCGGCATCCCGATCGTCGAACATATTGAGAAGAATAGACGTGAGCTACAGGCGGTCATTTTGGCACCGACGAGAGAGCTTGCGATTCAAATCGCCGATGATTTAAAAAGCCTCACTTACAACCGCCCATGGCTCGAGACGGTCGTCGTGTACGGCGGTCAGTCGATTCGCCGCCAGATGGAAGCATTGAAACGGAAACCACAGATTGTGGTCGCGACTCCCGGCCGCCTGATCGATATGCTGAAACGCCGCGCGTTGCGCCTCGATCTCGTAGAGATGTGCATTTTGGATGAAGCCGACCGCATGGTCGATATGGGCTTTGTCAGAGACGTCCGTTTCATCCTCGATAAAATGCGACGTGTCAGCCAGATTGCGATGTTCTCTGCGACGCTCTCGCGCTCCGTCATGGATATCTCTTATCTGTACCAGAGAGAACCGGTCGAGATTCTGGTACCGGAAGAAGGTATCGATAAGCCGGATATCTCCGAGTTTGTCATGCGGGCCAACGGCGCCGAGAGAATCGATGCCTTGACAGAGCTCTTCTCTGCCGGCGTGTTCGATCGCACCATGATCTTCGTCAATATGAGACAGTCGGCATCGATGGTCGTATCGAAACTCAAGGCTAAAAAAATCGGCGTCGATGAGATCCATGGCGACATCCGACAAAACCAGAGAGAACGCGTATTAAGCCGCTTTAGAAAAGGCAACCTTCCCGTCTTAGTGGCAACTGACATCGCGGCCAGAGGTCTCGACATCGACGATATTGATCTCGTCGTCAACTATGACCTGCCGACTGAAAATGAAAACTACCTGCATCGCATCGGTCGCACCGGACGCGCCAGAAAAAAGGGAGTCGCCCTCACCTTTTTAGCGCCGACCGGCGATCAGCGGTTGCATGAGATAATGCGGGCTGTCGACTCAGAGCCGACATTCGTCGATAATCCGGCCGCGCTTATTGCAGCCCTAGATCGAGAAAACTAAGTTGCACCGGCTCGTCGCCGGCATCGGGGATAATGCTAAGCGGCTCATTCGGCTTCGCAAGTCTTTGGCGCGCGAACGATAACGAGGACAAATATTCCGGATACTCATCAGCCGAAAGCAAGATCGGGGAGCGATGGTGGATGAAACTCATGTCGCCTTCCGACGCCGTCGTTATGATCACATAGTGATCGTTTTCTTGTTTCGGTAAATAGAGGCCTGCCATATAGATCGGCTCGGATCTCTGACTCGAAATCTTGTACTTTTGTTTTTGTCGACCGACCGAAGCCCATTCGTAGAAACCGGATGCCGGAATAACACAACGATAGCGCTCAATCGCATCCTTAAACATCGGCTTTTCAAAAATCGTCTCCTGCCTCGCGTTGATCACGAAGAACTTACCCCGCTTTTCGCCCCAGCGCTTGGCCGAGACGGAGATTGCTTTCTTATCGTCTTCTACCAAGGTCGCTGCGATCGTATCGGGAAAAACTTCCCTGAACGACTGAAATCGATCGAGTTCACCCGACAAAAATAATGACTCGTAAATTTCGCCCAGGATCAGATCGACCTCGTAGTCGATGTAATAGCGTCCGCACATTAATCGTCACCGAATGCACGGGCCGCCCGCACCGCTTTGTGCCAGCCGTGGAGACGCTCCGCACGCGCCTTCTCATCGAGCGATGGACGAAATGTCGTGCCTGACTTCTCGGCGACCGGCAGCGTCTTCTTCGTGTAAATTCCGAGCGCGATGCCAGCCAGGAAAGCCGCCCCTTTGGCAGTCGCTTCGATATCGGCGGGACGTACGACCGTATCGTTATGCAAGTCGGCGAGTGTCTGCAGGAGATGATCGTTTTTCGAGGCACCGCCGTCTACATGCAGGGATGAGACTGAAAGTCCACTGTCGCCGCGCATCGCCTGCAGGACGTCTATCGCCTGATAGGCGAGCGATTCGACTGTCGCCCGCACGATATGTGCCTTATTGGCGCCGGCCGTTAAGCCGACGATGGTGCCGCTCGCGCACGGATCCCAGTAAGGTGCACCGAGACCGGTAAATGCCGGCACGACATAGACACCGTTCGTATCCGACACCGAGCGGGACACCGCATCCGAGTCGGCTTCATCTTTCAAAAAATCGAGTTCGTCTTTCAGCCAGGAGATTGCCTGACCGGCGGTAAATACCGAGCCTTCCAGTGCATAACGCACGTCATCCTTGAGACCGTAAGCGATCGTGGTGAGAAGACCATTTTGACTTTTGACCGCCACGGAACCGGTGTTCATCAGAAGAAAGCAGCCGGTGCCGAACGTACATTTTGCAGCCCCCGTATCGACGCCGCCGTGCCCGATAAGGGCCGCCTGCTGATCACCGACCGAAGAAGCGATCGGCAATGCCGCGCCGAACAGCGACGGATCGGTCTTACCGATAATCGAGGCACTCGGCACGACATCGGGTAGAAGCGAACGAGGAATATCAAGTGTCTGCAGTATGTCGTCATCCCAAGTACGCGTGTGAATATTGAAAAGCTGCGTACGTGACGCATTCGTGATATCGGTCGCATGCACCTTGCCACCGGTCAGTTTGTAGATCAGCCAGGCATCGACCGTACCGAACAGGATATCTCCTCTTTTCGCTGCAGCAAAAAGCGAGGGCGACTGTTCGAACTGCCACATAATCTTCGTCGCAGAAAAATACGGATCGAGGACAAGCCCTGTCCGCTCAATAAGAAAGTCGGAAAATCCTTCCTTTTTCAGTCGCTCGACGATCGGCGTCGTGCGACGGCACTGCCAGACGATCGCCGGCGCCACCGGCTGTCCGCTCGCCTTATCCCATAGCAGCGTCGTCTCCCGTTGATTGGTGATGCCGATGCCGTGAATATCTGTCGGCTTCGCCCCGATACGGCTCATCGCCTCGACCGCCACACTAAGCGTCGTCGCCCAAATATCATCGGCGTCTTGTTCAACCCAACCCGGCTGCGGAAAAACGGATCGCAACGGTTTTTGCGCCATCGCTGCCACGCTGCCATTCTCGTTAAAAAGCAACGCTCTGCACGAAGATGTACCGGAATCCAAAGCCAAAATAAAACGGCGCATACAAACCTCCTTTGACCGCTCTCAGGGTAGCATGAATTGCGAAAGCAAAAAGAAACCACACCCCGTGATAATTACAAAAATGACGTATCTTTAAGGTTAGAGTACCTGCTTCACACGCAGGGGGTCGGTCGTTGTCTTTCGACTCACGATAAAACGAAACATGACACCGCTGAAACATCGCTGTTGACAGCAAATCATTCTTACGGTAATCTCTAATCCGCCTCGGGTGGTTAGCTCAGTTGGTTAGAGTACCTGCTTGACATGCAGGGGGTCGGTGGTTCGAGTCCACTACTACCCACCACAAAGCCCTGTAACAGCAATGTTGCAGGGTTTTCTCTTTCTCAGGATATAATTTAGATACATCTAAGAAAACAGTAGAGATTTTAAGACGTATTGACTTGACGGAATGTGATCCGATACATTGATTGTGCCATGCCAAGAGCATTAAGAGGCATCATAGTGTGTATGCATTTCATCCTGTTCTGATGAGCTTGCGCGAAAAATGCATGTTAACGACGAGATTTACAGCGATCCGATTTGTAATGATAATTTAGCACCATGATTAACCCGAAATCGCACGAAAAAAGGTATTGCCAATGATTGAGTATTTCAAACTGACCAGTCAACACGACAAAGGAACTATAGTTAGAGCTAACGGTGCTATTCAACATGAATATGTCGCCGGTAAGGGTTGGGTGCGAAGCGGTGTGTTGCTTGAATATGTGGCCTGACGGTCGCTATGAGGATCAGTACGAGCAAATAGACGAAGCGACAGCGTCAGCGCTTATCGCCGCGTTAGAAAGCAAAGCGACATTACCATAGCAATCGTAAAGCTTACAATCGCCTAATCACCAGACTACCCAATGCGCAAAACATCGTGGATGCCGCAATCCATAGTCAGGCATCCTCTCTCTATCTCAATGAGGTAAGCCAACTCGCCACGTGCCAATTCTTAAACGTCTAACTGTTGACGCCTGACAAGATCACGATGGAATAATCGTCAAGTCTAACGGTCTCGAAAAGTACGAATATGTACCAAGCGAAGGCTGGACTCGTAGCGGGATATTGTTCGAATATATGTGGCCAGATGGTCGTTACGTAGATCAGTATGAACCAATAGACGAAGATACGGCTCTCGCGCTAATCGCGGAACAGGAACGCAGCACACTAGCACAATAAAAAGTGGATGTCTGCCAACCTTATCCGCTAACCTTCAACGCAGAACGTTTCTCATGGAAAATTAGAAGACACGCGCCCATAAAATAAGCCTTGTTTTAAATGTAGCTGAGTAATGTTTCTTGAAACAAGTTGGCGCAGATTACCTCGTAACCTCTTTTTTCTTTTAAGTTCAAATATGATCCTATTGTCGTCTGTTATTCTGGACACACAGCGATCTCCTCGAACCATGCTAATCTAGTTTACCAACGAAGGGAGAACAAGCGATGTCCACACAGCATGAAAAACCGAAGGTCGCCTTTATATGCGTACATAACTCCTGCCGTTCGCAGATCGCTGAAGCACTTGGCAAACATCTCGCTTCCGATGTGTTTGAGAGCTTCTCTGCCGGCACGAAGACGAAGGATCGGATCAATCAGGATGCTGTCCGTCTGATGAAGCAGGCTTACGACATTGACATGGAGAAATCTCAGTCACCAAAACTCCTTGAAGATATACCGTCGGTCGATATCGTGGTAACGATGGGATGTAACGTTTATTGTCCAGATCTGCCGGCATCACACCGTGAAGATTGGGGACTCGATGATCCAACGGGGCTCCCGGATGATGTTTTCTTAGAAACTATTGAGACGATTGCCGAAAAGATCCTCGACCTGAAGTCGAGAATCGAAAGAGATGAGCTCACGTCGGGGGGACTGATTATAGACAGGCAATTACCGGACTTTAATAGGTGATCGTCTTCTATACTAGCTGGCTTTTTTCTTGTTTTTTCGATTGATAAATAAGAGAGAAATACACGCGATCAAACCGACCACACTTAATATGCTTCCTATCTTTAGACCGGGCGTTTCATACGTAAAACGCACCGAGCTTTTTCCTTCAGGTAGGTGAATCGCCATCAGTGACAACGAATCGATAATCGGTACTTCCTGGTCATTGAGAAACGCCCGCCAGCCCGGCTCATGTGGCACGGAATACCAGGCTACACTCTCTTGTTCAAGTTCATAGATAGCTTCAAATCCGCTTCTATCCCGCGTGAAAGTCTGAGGCGATTGTTCACGTCTCGTTGTCGCTGCAGCTAGCCAGTTATCATCCGATAGCGATGACTCCGGCAATGGAGTGAGGATCTTTTCGACGAGCGGCAGATCACTGTCTTCGACGATCAAGGCTTGTAACAAGAGCTGATGCCTTTTCTCAACCGGCTGATTAATGAATTGTGACTTTGGCAAATAGTGCGTATGAGTGAAACCGAGCGGTACGGCATGCGGCAGATTGAAATGCTGCATCGTCTCTATATCCGCCTGCCAATTCCCCGCATGTTTCAGAGAAGGAAAACGGCGCAACGTTCTTGCCACATCTGCGTGTCTCGTCAGGACACGATCGACGGAGAGCGCAGCCAGAAGCGGCTCGGTATAGGCGTAGACGTTTGTGCTGACATACCTCCGATTGCCGATCGCCTCGTAAAAGGAAAACAGACTCGGCGATATCGTCGAGATAAACGAATTGATGCTCGCGCTGTCGATCATGGTCGGAAGATTCGTTACCTGCCGATTCAGCATAAAGCGCATGTTGTCCGCGCCGGCCGGCACGGCATCGGTTCCCGCCACACGCGCCTTATACTCGAAATACTTGTCATCCTGTATGGCTTTACTCGCTCGATCGTGTCTCAACAGTTGGACGCCAAGTGTACCAGTTACGGCCGAAAAGAGAACGACTGCTACCAGTAGGAGGGAGCTTTTCTCTTTCATGCGGAGTTTACCGGGCACAAGAATCAGGAACGAGATGAGCAGTCCGACGGTGGCGATCAGGATTAAAAGCCACAGCCGATCCGGTCTGAAATGTTTCATGTTTACTGCCGGCTGTAAAAAGTGGGCAACGATAGCCAAAAAGACGAGTAATCCGATCGATATCGCAAATCCCCGGTAGAGCGCGCGTTTCGTCAAGCGCTCCAGATGCTTGCCGGTCAAGATCGCCATCAGAAGAAGCGGCATGTAAAACCAGCGGGCATAGTACTGCTGGGTAAAACCGTAAAACGCGCTGTTTAAAAACGGCACGAGCGCAATCAGTAGGCAGACGAGAAGCAGTCGCTTGAGCCAGAGCGCTTCACCCTTTCTCGTCGGGTAGAGTAACGCCGGACCAAACAGCGGCAAATAGAGTGCATTCGATGAAAAGTCATGCTGGATGAATGCCGCCTGACCGGCCATCGTTTCGGCCGGAAGCGACAATCCTTTCAGTAAGGCCAGATAACGCGACAGCGGGAAAACGATGTTTGTCAAGGAAAACGGTGCGCCTGTCGTGCGCGGATTTCTTACGACCAAAAGAAAAGAGGGCAAAAGTAAGATACCGGCAAGTAACACACCGCTCACACCTTCGACGACGCAGGCCAGCAACGTCTTGCCGAGCTTTGCTTCCCTCTTCAACGTCGGCATATGTCGGAACAAGAAATAAAGTATGACAAACAATACTTCCCCGACAAAGAAGAAATAATTGAGAATAGCTGACAGCCCGACAATGAGAGCAAAAAAGCCTCGCTTTTTGTCGAGCACGAGACGATCGAGACTCCAGAGCAATAGAGGAAACAAGGCGATCACTTCGTGAAAGTGATAAAAGAGCAAGTTGATCTGGGAGAAACCGGAAAATGCATAGAGTAAGGAGACGATCATCGCCGTCTCTCTTTTTCGCACATAGTGTTTGACAAAGATGAAAGCCGCCAGTGCGGCCGCCACGTACTTTAAGATATAGAGCCAGCCGACGATATAAGGGAAAACATTGGCCGGAAATAAGGCAGAGAGCCAAAAGAAAGGGCTGCCGAGCGTGTAAAAACCGAACGCGCCGACAAACGATGATCCTAGATCGACAGACCAGTCCCAGCCCCATCGTCCGGACTTGATAAGATCGTTGGAGTGCATGTTGAAAGCGATCTGCTGCTCATCAAAATCGCCATGCAGCGTCAACATGCCGCCATCGGCGATCAGGGGCGGAATGAACATGACACAGGCGATAAAAAAAGCGAGCGCTGCGGTCAACCAGAACGCACGGCGCGATGAAAGTCCTACCTCGATCGTGTTTTGACCGATGTCCACGTCACGCGCCGAGAGCAAACCTTGCGATCTCACCGAGGAGCGGTTCAAAACTGACGCCCCGTGCTTTATGCCCCGGCTGTGTCTTCGACAACATAATCGCATCGTAGACGAAGTGACCGGCGAACTCGACTGCATCGGGCAACGATTTATCCTGCATCACAAGCCCGGTGACGATGCTCGCAAAGAGATCACCGGTACCGTGAAGTGAGACGGAAGACTGTTTGTTCCAACTCTCGTAGTACTCGCCTTCCTGTGTGATGACGGCGTTATAGACACGTCCGTCATCTCTTTCAATACCCTTTAGTACGACTCGCCGACTGCCGAGAGAGAGCAGACGCTCGCAAAGCGCCCTCGTCTCTTTAGCTTCTGCATGCTGGCCGGTGTACTGCTCATTCAGCAAGACTGCCGCTTCCGTCATATTCGGTGTCAGAATATCGGCAAAGCGCGCCAATTCGGCCATACCGGCACACATCTCCGGCGTATACGTCTTATAGATACGTCCGTGATCGGCCATCACCGGATCGAGTACGATAAGGCGCCTGCCTTTCGATTCTTCGAAAAACTGATGCAAAATATCGATCTGCCGCGCCGATCCTAAAAATCCGGAGTAGACGCCGTCAATATTGAAGCCGATCTCTTTCCAGTGGGCGATCGTTTGTTCCAGAGAATCGGTCAGATCCTGGAAAGTATACGTCGCAAATGCCGTATGCGTGGAGAGCACGGCTGTCGCCGCAGGCAGTGCATCGAGGCCGCAGGCCGATAAAACGGGCAAAGCAATGCCCAAGGAGCAATTGCCGTACCCGCATAGATCATGAACAGCGGCGACCCGCTTGATCAGCTTCGTCTCTTTTTCCATAGATACCTCGTCACAACGAAAATTATGATAGCACACCGTTAGCGTGATAAAGTATCGAGAATCTTTGCTATTTCTTCCAGTTTTTCCTTGCGATCTTCTTTTTCCACCGCTTCATAGACGCAGTGATTCAAGTGCGCATGCAAAATCTCATTGTTCACTTTCTTCAAGATCGCGATCGTCGCAAGCAGCTGATTGGAGATATCGATACAGTATCGATCCTCTTCGACCATGCGCAGGACGCCGTCGATCTGCCCCTTAGCCGTATTCAAGAGGCGTCTCGTCCGCTTTTGTTCTGCTTGCATTAGGCGACTCCCGTCACATCGTAACCGGCATCTGCCACGAGTTGCCTGACCGCTTCTTCAGTCGGCAACGTCTCACCCTTGATGGTCGCTACACCGTCCGCCAGATCGACGTTGATCTGCACGCCAGGTAACGTACTCAACGCTTTTTCTACTCTGGCCTGACAATGACCGCAGGTCATCCCGTCGATGGAGACACGCATCGTCTTTTCTTCATGAGCCATGTTGTTTCCCCTTTCTTTCGCTTGATCGATCTTCTCCGACTCGGTCGCATGTTCACGTTCCGGTACCGTCTCTTTCAGGTCGACGGCAGCTTGGAGTTTTTTCGTCCTCGTCGGCTGGAATGTCTTTAACCTGAGCGCATTTGTCACAACGAAGATCGACGAGACACTCATCGCCGCGGCGGCGAGCATCGGATTCATGGTGAGTCCAAACGCCGGATACAATAGTCCCGCTGCGATCGGAATCCCGATCACGTTATAGATAAACGCCCAGAATAGATTCTGTTTGATATTGCGCAACGTCTGTCGACTCAGTCTGACGGCCGTCACGGCATCATTCAGATCGCCTTTCATCAAGACGATATCGGCCGACTCGATCGCCACGTCCGTCCCGGCGCCGATTGCGATACCGACGTCGGCAGTCGCCAGTGCCGGTGAGTCATTGATCCCGTCACCGATCATGGCGACGACTTGGCCTTCGCTTTGCAGCCGATCGACATAGACCGCTTTGTCCTGTGGCATCACTTCCGCCATCATCTCATCGACACCGGCGATTTCGGCGATCGCTTTCGCTGTTTTCTCATTGTCACCGGTCAGCATGACCGTCTTGATACCGAGCTCACGGAAAGCTTTCACAGCGGCCGTACTCGTCTCCTTGATCTCATCGGCCACAGAGACGATGCCGAGATAGCGGTTTCCCTTGGCGAATAATAGCGGCGTCTCGCCCTTTTTAGCGAGTTCGTCGACCAAGTTCAGACCATCTTTTAGATCAATCCCCGACGCTTCGAGGAATTTCGTATTTCCTGCAAGTAACGGTTCGTCATCGAGATAGGCACGGATACCTCTGCCTGTGACCGACTCGAAACGATCGAGCGTTCTTCCTTCGTCATCGATATCTTTTGTGTACTCCAAAATGGCCTGCGCGAGCGGATGCTCCGATTTTTTCTCAAGAAGATGAGCGACCTGCAGTAATTCTTCCTCCGACACGTCTTCGGCCGCATAGACACCGGTCACCTTCGGTTTTCCTTCCGTGATCGTGCCCGTCTTATCGAGCACGACCGTCTCGATGTGATGCGCCGTCTCCAGTGCTTCACCCGACTTAATCAGTATGTTGTGTTCGGCACCCTTCCCGGTGCCGACCATCACGGCCACCGGTGTCGCAAGACCGAGCGCACACGGACAAGAGATAATCAAGACGGAGATCGCCATCGACAACGCGAACTCGAAAGACGGACCGAAGATCATCCAGACAACAAAAGTGATGGCCGAGATAAGCAACACGATTGGCACAAAGATGCCTGAAATTTTATCGACGAGGCGCGAGATCGGCGCCTTCGAAGCGGCCGCCTGTTCCACGAGCCGAATAATCTGGCTGAGCGTCGTATCCTTACCGACGGCCGTCGCCTCATAGGTGAAGCTGCCAAGCCCGTTAATCGAGGCAGAGACGACACGGTCGCCTTCGCTCTTTTCCACGGGGAGCGATTCTCCCGTTATCGCCGATTCATCGAGCGCCGAGCTGCCGGATTTGACGATCCCGTCAACGGCGAGCCGCTCGCCGGGACGTACCAAAATCTCATCACCTTTGACGATCTCTTTAGCCGGGATTTGGATTTCTTCGCCGTCGCGGATCACCGTCGCCGACTCAGGAGCCAGCATCACGAGCTTTGAAATCGCCTGGCTCGTTCTTCCCTTTGCTCTCGCTTCCAGGTATTTACCGAGCGTGATCAAGGTCAAAATAACGGCTGCCGACTCATAATAGAGGCTGTGCACGTAACGGTGCAAAAGCTCCGGATCGGGGGCCGACACCGCCTCCGAGATACGAAACAAGGCGACGATTCCGAAAAGAAAAGCCGACCCTGAACCGACCGCGATCAGGCTGTTCATGTTCGGCGTCCAACTTAAAAGCGCTTTAAAGCCCTGCGTAAAATACGTGTAGTTCAGTAACACTACCGGCAGGGAGAGGAAGAACTGGATCAAGACAAAGGACATCGGGCGCAGGTCCGGATCGATGAACGTTGGCACCGGCAAACCGATCATCGGCCCCATCGCCACATACATCAAGGGCACCATGAAGAGTATCGACAAGATCAATCGCCATCTGACGCGCTTTAACTCTTTCTCGCTCGTATCCGCCACCGGCTTATCTTCGTACGATGCGTCCTCCAGTTCCCTGGGTGACGCCTCGTAGCCGGCTTTCTCCACTGCGTCGATGATCTCACCGGTCGATACGGCCGACTCGTCAAACGCCACTTCCATACTGTGCATCAGGAGATTGACGTTGACTTCACTGACACCGGGAAGCTTTCTTACATTTTTTTCGACCGCCGCCTGACACGCGGCGCAAGTCATCCCTTTAACATCAAATTGTTTCACTATATGTCACTTCCAATCATTCGATTCATTGCCTCACCACATACCCCCCGGGGGTGTCTATAGCGTAAAGCACGTTACTTAGAGGCAGAGTAATAGACGTTACATTCAACATGCGCAAATAACGCCGGAAAAGTCGTGACTGTTTTGTTATACGTAAAGGCAACACTTTAGGTAAAATAGGTGTGTTGCGCTTTTCAGGCGTGACGCGGAGGACTTATGCGAAGTAAAAAAAGGATCAACCTCGGCCTCCTTTTGCTGATCTTGCTGGCGGTCGCCGCCACCGGATACAGCATCTGGCAAGATCAAGTCAGAGCCGGGCGCGTGGAAGCAGGTATAGCGCACATGCGGCGCATTCAGGAAGAAGAAACGAAAGCGCTCATCTTCCCGGAAGACGCTATACTCGATCAGCAGATCTCGGAAGAAGAGATGGCCGAACAGCAGGCGTCGCTTCGTACCGTCTTGGAAAAGCTCTATCCGCCAGACAGTGAAAGGCAGAGCGAACGGTACGAATCAGTCGATCACGTGCTGCAAAAGCAAGCTACGCATAACGTCTTTTTGCGCCAGTTGTCAGTCGACTGGGAGATCGAACCGAAGCTTACATACGAAGGTCATCTGCTGAAGATGGAGGTCGAAAACGCCTATGTGACAGCCGACATATACAATGCCGGTACAGTCGAAAACCATTCAAACTATAGTCTCGGCACGCCGGTGTCCTATCTATTTTCATTGCCGGATATGACGTTGGTCGACCAGACAAAACCGCTGGCCGGACGGTTTCTCGATATTTTCCTTCCGGGAGGTCAGGATTCAGATGAAAGTGAGACGCCATGGAACGAATCGTTTTAACGCTCGAGAAGGTACGTAAATCGTTTGGCAAGCGCCTCGTAGTCGATAACGTCGATCTCGAAGTCAAGGCTGGAGAGATCTTAGGTTTTCTAGGACCGAACGGCGCCGGTAAAACGACGACGATCAAGATTGCGACCGGGTTTCTTTCGCTCGATGGCGGCAAAGTCACGATCTGCGGACACGACTTGATCCGCGATTACGAAAAGGCGATGCAGCATGTCGGCGGCATTGTGGAAAATCCCGAGATGTATAAAGAACTGACCGGACGCACCAATTTGATCATGTACGCACGTGTGCAGGGCAATGTACCGAAAGAAAGAATTGACGAAGTATTGAAACTGGTCGGTCTCGAAAAACGTGCCGATGAGAAAGTCAAACGTTACTCACTCGGCATGAAACAGCGAATCAGTCTCGCCCAGGCGCTTTTGCACCGGCCGAAACTGCTCATTTTGGACGAGCCGACTAACGGCCTCGATCCGGCCGGTATCAGAGAACTGCGCGACATTTTAAAATCGCTGGCGCATAACGACGGAATCGGTATTATGGTCAGTTCGCATCAGTTGGCTGAAATGCAGTTGATGTGTGATCGCGTCGCGATCATTTCGAACGGACGTGTTCTCGGCGAATTCAAGATTGAATCCCTGTCCGACGGTTCCCGCGCGAAAAACCATATCCGCTATATCGTTGAAGCGGAAGATCAGGAGAATGCCAAGCAAGTGATCGAAAAAAGCGGACATGAGATGGAGATGTCGGCACCAGGTGTCTTCGATGTAACCTTACCGAAACCCGAATCATCGGTTCTACTCAAAGAACTGGTCTTAGCCGACGTCCGGGTCACCGGTATGACGACGCTTCAAACATCGCTTGAACAAGCATTCCTAGAGATCACGGGAGGAGGGTCGAGCATTGAATAAGCTGTTTGCACTGTATCGCAATGAGATGACCAAGGTCTGGCGCCGACCGGTGCTCTACATCATGGCACTCATCATGCTGGCCTTGATCGTCGGTGTCAGTTTCCTACTCCGTGAAGTCTCACAATTCGCGGCATTCGAGCCGATCTCAGAACTGGAGATCGAAGCCGATATCGCAGGCAATCGTGAACATTACACAAGCGTCTTGCAGAGCACCGATCAAATGCTGAAAGCCGCGGAATCTGCGGGCAGAGAAAACCGGCCGTCGACGCTCTCTCAATACCAGCAGTACGGTCAGGCTAAAGCCGAGCTCGATCGTGTCGACTGGATTGAGTCCCATAAAGAGTTGTATCGCGATCTAGGTCGCATGGGGTCAGGGCTGTTGCGGCCTTACACCGAACTGAAAGCGCGGCAGCACACGTATGAAAGAAAGCCTGCCTCAGTTAGAACGATCGAGGAAACAACCGCCTACCTGATGTTGAAAGCGACCTTGCCGACTTTTGAAGCGCGCTTCGAAAGTGGCACGTTAATCGACCTGATCGAGATGATGAATGAGTTTCGAAACCTAGTTCCGAACGGCACTGACGAGAATAAAGAAATAAATGACAAGGTCGCCGCTTATGAATTGGAACTGGCAAGAAGCGGTGCCTCGGCGACTAAGCTCTTCGCGCTTTCTACAGGCTATCGAAATGCGTTGGAAGAAAAGGCCGGTGCCGTTACAAGTGTCGGAAGCAAACAACATGTCTATCTGCCGTCCGAGCTTACGGATCTGGACAACAACATCCTGATCTATGAGTATCGGGCGACGGCGCCGGGCGGTGATCCGATCGAGAGCGCAACCGCCAACATCTACTACTATGTCCTGGTCTCTTTCGCTGCGTTCATTATCGGCATCCTAGTCATTATCGTAGCCGGCAGCCAGATCTCTTCGGAACGTTCGAGCGGCTCGATCAAATCGTTGATCTTGTCTCCGGTCAAACGCTGGAAAATCGTCACGGCAAAACTGCTCGTTTGCATCACGGTGCTGCTCGCCTTTATCGTGCTCAGTTGGCTCATTTGCATCTTGAGCATGCGCCTGATTCTCGGGCAATCGCTGCAGCCGTATCTGTTTGTCAGACATGGTGAAGTGCATGCATTCGGCGGCTGGCTCTACGGGCTTTTCACGTCGGCGTTGCAAAACATCGGATCGCTCTTTTTCATGCTCTTTGCCTTTATGCTGTCGTCTGTCGGTTTAAGCACGGCGGCTTCCGTCGGCATCAGTATGGGGATCCGGTTCGGTGCGCAACCGCTCGTCTTTTTGCTGACAAGCCTCCTGCCGAACGCGACCTGGATGCGCTTCTTGCCGTTTGAGCATTTCGATCTGCAACACCACATCCTGCCTCTCGACTTCACGAGCGGAGGGATCGATTTGGGTCGCATGTTCGGAGCCAGTCAGATGGATGGCGGCGGATCACCGTTGACCTTCTCGCTCGTCTGGCTTGGCGCCTTGTCCCTGGTCATGCTGGTCTCGTCATACGATACGTTTATGCGAAAGGATCTCTAACGACGCTCCGGCTATTTCGTGTCGCCCACCTGTTTCTTGATGCGCGCGATCTCACGCTTCAGGCCGGCCTTAAAACGCTTTTTCTCAAATGATTTGGGAAAGAACTGCATCTTGTTCGTGCGTTCGGCGTCCAGCACCATCGCGAGCTCCTCAGCCGACAATCGCCGATTGTTTCGCATCAGATAATTGTCGGTGCCGGGTGCTTCATAATAAAAGCGGTAGATCGCCCCGTACGCATCGCCGAGTCCCATCAGATGACCGAACTCATGAGCGGCAACCGACTCGACCTGCCAGACATGCGGGTATGGCGCCATCGTCATGATACCGCGCTCTTTGCGCGTCCAGTTGAGACCGAGCCCCTCGATCTGAAACACCCGGAAAAAGCCCCAGGCGCGACGCCACAAAGGCGATCCGACACGGGACGGCAAAAGCGTCGTCCGCGACAAACGGATGTGTATCGGCTTAGCGGCCGGTTTCACCGTTTCGCCATACGTCATTCCGTGTACCGAATGACGGTAGATCTTCACTTCTACCTGCAGCGGTCTCGTGACATCCGGCCGATTTTTCTTCGGCAGATTCCGGCTGTCGGCGAAACGATCGAGCGCTCGTTGAAGCCGCTCGTCCACCTCAAAGCTGGTCGTCCATTTGCGCCTTATGCCCGCTTCGATCAGGTCGGCATAGGCGATTTGACTGGCCGGATGCAAGTTGAAACAAGAAGCGCCATAGCGAAACGTCGCTTCTATCGTCAATGTCTGCTTATCGAGGGTAATTCGAACCGGCTCACGAGGTGAGCGTGTCATCGTCATGTTTTCTTTCGACTTTCAGATCGAGCGTTGCTTTTCTAAACTGACCGGTCGCCGTATTCTCAAGATCGGGCATCGGAGTGACACGATCTTCTTCAATCGCTTCGAGCTCAGAAATATCAACCGCGTGATCATTCTCGTCGGTTGACACGTCATCTTCTAACTCCTCAGTCGCCGGAGCATCAGCCAAGTCTAGACCGTCCGGATCGATCGGAGGCAGCGATAAGGTTACCGGTCTGACACCGGCTTCTTCCGCCGACAGCACTTCCGGTTCGCTGAATCGTTCTCCCCTGGCGAGCGGCCTGTCTTCCCTGATACGTGTTTTCAAGAAACGTCTCAGCGCGTCTTGCAACCAGCGGTGGTGGATCCGGATCAAGGAGCGGTCGAGTGGATAAAACAACCGTCCGAACTGCGTATCGAGCAGCATCGGGGATAAACTTCCTTCAGCGATCTTACCCAGATAATTGACGACACCGGCTGCTGCCGACGTCAACTCGGACTTGTCCTGGCTGTCGGTGATAAACAAGAGATAGTTGCGGCTGGCTGTACGGCGTTTTTTTGTTCGCGTGATCGTCGTCATACAGTCACGAATGACCCCGTCGACGATCAAGACGTTCATGATCGGTTTATAACTCAAAAAAAACTGGTCAACCATCGGTCTTCTGCCGGACGCCTTCCTCAGTCGAGTCTTGGTGTACACAATTCCGTGCCGCCAGCGCGCCGTCTCCTCATAGCCGCGACCGGCAAGGATATGGGACATCTGCACGATCGGCTCTTCCCATTGACGAAGCTTGTCGGCTTCGGCTTTGGACAGATGAAAGCGACGGATCTTTTCAAGTCGCTTCAGACTGTCCGGTTTGACCGGATCGAAACGCTCCAGATAATAGTTGGAAAAGATGCTGTTGATGAAGACGATGAAAAGCACGGCCAGCACGCCGGCACTGAAATAAAGCAGCCAGCGGAGCCAGACGAGGTCGGCCAGATCAGGGGTATCGGCTACTCTTTTCCAGACAAAATAAAGTCCTGTGGCAAAGATCAGGATCAAGATGAAATGCGATATGAAATCTTTTATCCAACCGCGTCCGCGCACGTAAATGTCCTTTTCAGGTACTCATTTTAGCATGGAGTGCAGCGATCGCGAAATAAAGCGCCGCACCATGTGATGCGGCGCCAAAACAGCATATTCCACGATCGTTTTTAGGTGATTCACTCCGCTCTCAGTTCGAGTGTCAAGGTCACCGTTTCATTGTCGCGGATCACTTCGACCTCGACCTTGCTGCCGAGTGCTGCCTGATCTCTTTCTCTTCTCAGTTCATCGATGGTCGCGACTTTGCGACCATTGAACTTGACGATCGTATCGCCAGGTCTGATGCCGGATTCGGCCGCTGCGCTCCGCGGTGTGACTTCTCGCACCAAAACGCCCGGGATCAGGTCTTTTTGCATGTCGGCCATATCTTCTGTGATCGTCACGATGCTGACACCGATCATCGCGCGGGTCACCTTGCCCTCGCGAATCAACACTTCAATGATCGGCTTCGCTTCATCTATCGGAATCGCAAAGTTCAAGCCTTCAAAGGTGCTGATGTCAAACGGATTTGCCATCGGACCGCCACCGGCGGTCGCGATCTTCAGCGTGTTGATACCGACGACTTCACCGAAAGAATTGATCAGGACGCCGCCCGAGTTTCCTTTGTTGATCGTCGCGTCGGTCTGGATCAGAGGCAGGCTGAAATCGGACACCTGTCGATCGAGCGCGGAAATAATGCCAGCCGTGACGGTTCCGCTCAAGCGGCCGGTCGGATTGCCGATGGCGACAGCCAACTCGCCGACTTCAAGTGTATCTGAATCGCCGAGTATAACGGTCGGCAGGCCGGTTTCCTCTATCTTCAAGACAGCGAGATCGGTCTGCGTGTCCTCGCCTACGATCGTTGCTTTATAAGAACGACCATCTTCCAAGTTGATCTGTATGCCGGTCGCATTTTTCACGACATGCGCGTTGGTCACGATATAACCGTCTTCAGAGATAATAAATCCTGAACCGGCAGCCTGTCCGCGCATCTCGTCACCGACATAATTGCGTACGGATATATCCGTCGTGATAGCGACGACGGCCGGTTTTACGGTGCGCGCGATCTCCTTGACGGAAAGCGCCGTCTTATCACCGGTGGAAGCGAGTCTGGCCGCTTCTTCAAGCGAGAAATGCTTATTCTGAGACGTTACATCGGCTGACAACCGTTCTATTTTTTCTGAAACGACATCGACAGCCGCGACGGACGTCTGCGGGACTCTCGACTGAGCCGCCGGCAGTGTCAATCTGGCGTTCGCGATCAGCCAGACGGAACCGGCGAGCGCAGAAAACAAGACGGCGATCGCGACAATCGCCGCGAAAACACCGATCGCGCGACGCCCCGGTTGCTCGTTTTGTTCCGGCGGTGTCTCAGGTGTCTCGTACGAATAATAATCATAATCAGACATAGAAAACCTCCTGTTCATGAATGATCGTTTCACCACGTCAGTCTAAAACCAAATTATGGCTTTATCACTACACATTATTAACATAAAACGAAGCTTTCGTTAAAAAAAGTGCCCTTGTGACCTTTAGAGTCAGCGGCGTCGTCTCACTTCACTGAAAAAGACATTGACGATAAGCAGATCCATCAACTGGCGAAAGCCTTTGATCGCAGCGAGCAACAAGAGTGGGATGGCGACCAGCCCCAAGACGACCAACGCGCCCTCGCCGACAAGCCAAAGTCCGCCGAGGATAATGCCGGCGATCATGCTGAGGAGAGGACCGAGGAAGGAGAACCAGCCGGTCATCAACTCAATACGCAGGTTGATGCGCTCCAGTATCATGTCGGTCAGTACGCCGATATCCGGCTTATACAAAGGCATGACGAGATGGAGCAGCGTGAGAAACGCGAACACGTACTTCAAAATATAGAGCATTAATAAAAGCGGCCGGAGATACGCCGGTATGCGGTAGTAAAAGGCCGAGATAAAAGGCGTTAAAAAAAGCAAGACGACGAACCCGATCGCCGTATAAAGCAGCGGCAACGCCAGCACCACCGGCTGGAATCGCGGCAGAAACAATAAGAGTACGTAAACTGCGGCTATGATGAAAGCGATCAGGATATGTATCATCACGTGTCTTCGCGTCTGATACTCCGTATCACTCCAGACGGGTCCGATCAAAAACCCTTCTAAATAATCCATCGATCCTATTTGCCTCCGATATCAGCAATTAGCGCGGTGACATGACGCCACACGGCATCGCTGTTGCGACTACCTTCATAGCGTAACACATCTTCACCGATTTTTAGCTGAACCTGCCAGTGTAATAATCCGTTTCCAGGAATCTCAAAAGCCTCATCCAACGGCCAATTGGCCACATAAGTGGTCACCGTATCGACATCTTTATCCGTCAGTGCACGGACAAAATTATTATTCCACTGATTGCTGTCCTGATAGATGAAAAGTCTCGTCATCAGATCGATATTGATGTGAATGTAGCCGCGCCGTTTTACAGAAACTTCACCCTCGATATGGATATTGGTCGAAGTAGCCCGGGCGATGATACTGTCTTCTTTTGACATCAATACCTCACCCCCTATATCTCTTCTTGCAGAGATTCAGCCAGCTGCATCAGTTTTTTCATGCGGTGATTCATGCCGGATTTGCCGACCGGTGGCGATACCTGCATGCCGAGTTCGGCGAGCGACATATCCGGGTGCATAAGCCTCGCTCTGGCGGCTGTCTCGAGCGAATCGCTCAAGGTGGAAAGACCGATCTCCCGGTCGATCAGTAAAATCGCCTCGGCCTGTAAAGCGCTGGCGTCCGCCACCCGGCGGGCATTCGCCCGATCGCAGTTGACCTGGCGATTCACCTGATTCAGCACCTCTTTATCGACCTTTAACGAGCTGTAGGTGAGAAACGACCGCATCGTGCCCATCCGAATCAGCATATCGCCGATCGACTGACTGTCTTTTAGATAAAGCCGCACGGCGCGCGGTTCACTCAGCATCAATAAGTCGACGTCGAGCTTTTTAGTCGCCTGGGTGAAGGCAGCAGCGACAATCTGATTCTTGATGCGAAACTCCATGTGTGCCGCCTTCTGCGGATTGGTCATCGAACCGCAGGCGGCAAAGAGCAAGGCGAACGCATCTCCGAGGAGACGCTCATCGTCCGTTCGGAGGCATTTCAACGCCGCTTCCAATAAATAATCGGCTGTCACTTCGACACGATAGGGCGGAGTCTCGCTACGCTCTATCCAACCGGATTCAAACAATCGGGTCTTGAGCCAGGAGGCATAATCCTCGTGTCTCGTCTCCAACAAATAACGGGTGCCGACCACTGTTCCTGAAGCAAATAGAACGAGCGAACGGAGCGCGTCAAGACCGATGTCCGTCTGGCGGAGCACCTCCACGCATTCCGTTCTAAGATCAGCCGAAAAACTCACAATCAGTCCTTTAACAAGTCGCGATGGTCGACGATTACGCGATAGCCAAGCCCGCGGATGTACTCACCCAATGCTTCAGCCAAAGCGACGGAGCGATGACGACCGCCCGTACAGCCGACGCCGATCGACAACCGCACTTTTCCTTCCCTCACGTAGTACGGAAGCACAAACTCGTAGAAGGCTTTCTGGTAATCGAGGAAGGTTGTCGTTTCGCTAAAGCCGAAAACGAAATCACGCACATCGTCCTCGAGACCGGAATGTTCCCGCAGCTCCGGCTCGTAAAAGGGATTCGGAATAAAGCGCACATCCATCACGTTGTCGCAGTCGAACGGTATACCGTATTTGAAGCCGAACGACTGAACGACGATCGACAACTGCTGGCCTTTCGACTCGTCTCCGAAGAGTCGAAAGATCATCTCTCTCAGATCGGCATTACTCATACCCGACGTATCGATGATGTCGGTGGCGATGCCGCGCAGCGTATCGAGCATGTCCCTCTCCATCGCGATCGCTTCACTCAAGGTTCGCTGCTTGGCGAGCGGATGGTTGCGCCTCGTCTGCTTGTAGCGGCTGACGAGCGTCTGATCGGACGCATCGAGAAAGAGCAGTCTGACCTTGATTTCGTTGTTCTTCAGGGCTTCCAACTCAGGCAGAAGCTGCTCCACCAGGTTCGGGTTTCTCACGTCCATAACGAGGGCGAGATTCTGCTGAGCGAGCACATGCTGTCCGTCCGCGCCCGTCTTCGTAAAGACATGCAGTAAGTCGGTGACGAGCTGCGGCGGTAAATTATCGATGCAAAAATAGCCTATATCTTCAAGATGTGAGGCGACCGTACTTTTGCCGCCTCCACTCATACCTGTCACAATAATCATTTCTGTCATAACGTCTATCCACCAAATAACGGATCCAATGTATGGGCGTGTGCCGGTATCCGGTCGAAATGACCGGCGAAACGTACTTCAGGTTCGAGTAATACACCGAAGCGTTCCAGCACCGTATCCTGTACATGGTTAAATACATCGACGATATCAGCTGAGGACGCGTCTCCGTGATTTACGATGAACCCGGCATGTTTCGCCGACACACCGGCGTTATTGCCCGTATACCCTTTGAGACCGGCATCGGAGATAAGCTTTCCGGCAAAATACCCTTCCGGTCGTTTGAATGCGCTGCCGCAGCTGAGGCTTGAAAGTGGCTGGCTGTCGCGTCGTTTCTTAGCCAACACCGCCATCTTATGATACATATTCTCTTCCGGTTCTCCAAGTATCATCTTGCTTGTCAAGATTAGAGACCGGTCTGCGATGAACCGACTCTGCCGGTATCCGAAACGATGCTCATCTCCATGACAGACATGAATCTCACCCTTCGCATCGAGATAACGTGTCTCTTTAACGATATCGGCAAACTGTCCATCGTAGGCACCGGCATTGATCAGGATGGAAGCCCCGAGCGTACCGGGAATGCCGCAGGCGAACTCGAGTCCGCTCAAGTAATGTCTGGCCGCAATGGCTGAGAGGCGGGAGAGCCAGATGCCGGCTTCTGCCGTGATCGTACTGTGCTCAACATGCGCCTTACTGAAAGCATGTCCGAGGAGCATGACGACGCCATCCAGACCCTCGTCGGAGACGAGCACATTACTCAGCTGTCCGACGACATAGAGCGGGATGTTCGCTTCTATACACTGCCGCGCGATAGCGACGACGGCACGTTCACTTTGCGGGATGACGAGCAGACCTGCCTTCCCTCCGGTGCGGAAGTGTGAGTGAGTGTGTAAAGGAGCGGATGCTAAGACGACGGCTTCATCATGACGAATGACGTCGAAATTGATCACTGCAACGACTCCTGTCTGAACACCCGATCGGTCAGGGCTCTGGCCGCGTTATACCCCATCTTCTTCTGGCGGAAATTGATAGCCGCAACTTCCACGATGACAGCGAGGTTTCGACCGGGGCGAACCGGTATCGTGATCGACGGCACCTTGATGCCTAAAATGTTCGTTGATTCTTCCTGTAGACCGAGCCGGTCATACACCTTCTTTTCGTCCCACAGCTCGAGGTTGATCACAAAGTGGATGTTCTCTTGCATCTTTACCGACGACACGCCGTAAAGTTCCTTGACATCCAGGATGCCGAGTCCGCGAATCTCGATCAGATGCCGGATGATCTCCGGCGCTCTGCCGAGCAATGTCGCTTCCGACACACGGCGCACCTCGACCAAATCGTCGGCGATAAGACGGTGACCGCGTTTGACGATCTCGAGTGCCGTTTCTGATTTACCGACACCTGATTCACCGAGCATCAGGATGCCTTCACCGTAGACCTCGATCAGGACCCCGTGCATCGAGATACGCGGTGCCAACTCGACATTCAAGTATTTGACGAGCGAGCTCGTAAAAGACGACGTCGTATCGGCACTTCGCAAAATCGGGATCTTGTACTTATCGGCGCACTGCATCATCACGTTACTCGCCTCATGATGACGCGTAATGACGAGGCACGGAATGCCGGTCGCAAAGAGCTGCGAAATACGGGTCCTTCTTTCCGGTTCCTGCAGCGAATTGAGGTACGCCATTTCCATATTCCCGACGACTTGAATCCGGTCGGGACCGAAATGCTCAAAGTTCCCGGTCAGTTGCAGGCCGGGACGGGTGACGTCCGCGACCGCAATTTCCGTCGTATCGAGTTTGCCAAAATCTCGAATCGTTTCGAGGTTAAACTCCGAGATGATTTCACGTAATCTGACGCTATTCATTACGGCGTTACGTTAAAGTCCTGTTCCACGCGCACATTACCATCGTTGTAGATGACGCGCACGATCATCGGCGTACCGGTCGGCGTCGTCGTCGCATATTGCAGGATCGTTCCAGGTTCGACATTCGGCACGCCCTGCACCATCGAGTTACCAAAATCAGCAGCGGGTACAGAGAGGAATGCACCGCCGGTCGCGTTCGCCACGCTCGCAAGTTCAGGCACTGAGATGCCGGACGGTGCCACAATATGAATCTTAACGCTCTTGGCAATCGCCTCTTCTTGCAGGCTCAGGGCCGTCGCTGTGCTGCCCGTGTCAGCACCACTGACAAAGGCGATGACAACACGGTTGGCTGACGCCGTACCGACACTATCGACTGCCGACAGGAGACCGTCGTAGATCACGCGTCCTTCATCACCGGCTTGTACTTGGGCGATGGCACCGTCGATCTGACTGGCATCGGAGGTCAACCCGAGTAGCGAGTGGACAGCTCCGTCGACCGCGATAACACCCATCGAATCGGGAGCAGCTGCGGAGAGCTTGAGACTTGATTTCAGCGTCGTAAAGGCACCACGCACCTGTTCGCCGTTTGGCGTCATAAATTCTGAGTGGATATCACCAACGACCATAACCGCATCGTTGTAATTCGGTTGCGTGATCGTTTTTTGTGCAAACGTCGCACCACCATCGACAGACTCATGGATCTCAAAGTTCGTCACACCGTCATGGTTGATCGGATTGCCGTTGGCATCACGGACGCTGAAAGAGGTCAGCTTGATCGTCGGATATTCTCCGACATTCGGTGTCCCGACGATGGTCCAGCCTTGACTCGGATCTTCCGTCGGTTCCTCGGTCGGCTCTTCGGTCGGCTCCTCGGTCGGTTCTTCGGTAGGTTCCTCCGTCGGTTCCGCGGTCGGTTCCTCCGTGGGCTCAGCAGTCGGCTCCTCGGTCGGCTCCGCAGTCGGTTCCTCGGTCGGTTCTTCCGTCGGCTCCTCCGTAGGCTCTTCCGTCGGCTCCTCGGTCGGTTCCTCGGTCGGCTCTTCCGTCGGCTCCTCGGTCGGTTCTTCCGTCGGCTCCTCCGTGGGCTCTTCCGTCGGCTCCTCGGTCGGTTCTTCCGTTGGCTCTTCAGTCGGCTCCTCGGTCGGTTCTTCCGTCGGCTCTTCCGTCGGCTCCTCGGTCGGTTCTTCCGTAGGCTCTTCAGTCGGTTCTTCCGTA